>DATFUB010000019.1:0-15485 GCA_035261225.1 Sphingomicrobium sp. | reverse complement strand
GGGGCGCGGCGCGGCGCCCGCCGCGGGGATGTTCAGCGACGAAAAATCGGGCGAATCGCCGGGGCGGAACGGTGGCTCGGGCACGTGCAGCGCGAGCTTCGGCGCGTTGCGGCGCAGGCTGGGATCCTTGTCGCTCATGTCCTCTCCGGCGCGGCGCTTAGACCCGGTTGAGCAATGCGGCAACTATTGGTGTAAAGTATACTTTACACTAACGTTGGCGACGGCCACATTGAACCGCATAAGAGATGACCGAGTAGTCGTCTCCGGTTGAAAGTACGCTCAGGCTCATCCCCCCAGGATGTCGGTAATCGAAACCGCAAAACCCGTAGCCAGTGCCCGAGCAGGACTCGGTTTCGACGACGCCTTGCGCTCTCAGTTCGCCCTCAATTCCGCCGTGCAACGAGTCCTTGGATCTGCTCGGCCGCCATCCATAAGCTATGAGCCTCTTGCGGGCCTTTCGAATGTCCTGGCCGAAGACATTGGGCACGGCGCCGGCACCTTTGCAGACCGGGTCTTCCTTCGCGATTGGTTCAACCGAAACCCCGTCGCGGAAGATCACGTCAGCAAATGGCGGTGAAGGAAGGCCCCAGTTCAGCCTTATTCTCTTGGCGTTGATCTGCTCTGCACTGCCGAGCGAATCGAGGGCACCCAAATCATTCGGGTCCGCAGCCGCAGATGGAGCAGGCTCAAATACGACAGCTCTGACGCGTGGTCCCTCGAAGATTCCTAGGTTCCCGTCCTCGTGCGCGCAGGTTCCACTAGTTGCAGCTTCCAAGGCTCGGACGAAGGTCACGGCATCGTAGTTGCCGAGCTTCGTCTCCGACGTGACGATCCATCCTCCTTGCTTTGCGAGACGACCACCCGGAGTCTTGGGGCGCAGGATCGCGTAATTTGAACAATATTCGTCCAGCCTTTCGGCTTTCCTATTCTTCGGCAAGCGCGTCGTCGGGACGATGCGCAGCTCTGCGATCGAAGAGCTGACCTTGAACGGGACCGGTGCGGACGCGGCCTGCAAATCCGCGCGCTGGAACCCGGCCAGCACGACAGCAGCCAAGATAGACGCGCGGTGCATTGCCCCTCCTCAATCCTCCTGCGGCACACCCACGGTTGCGCCCTCGGAATAGTTTCCACCAGCCGAGGGCTGGAGCCAGAAGGGCCGCGTCTTGTGCGTGCCGCCGGCGACCGCATTGAGGTCGCCGTCGAGCAACATGCCGTCGATCATCGTGTAATGCACGCTGGTCGTGTTGTGGATGTCGTCGAGCGGGTTCTTGTCGAGGATCATCGAACCGACGTCGCGATCGAGGTCGTGGGCGCGGGCGTTTCGCGGTTCCAGACGGTTTCGTTTCTGGTGAGCGGCCGCGCCCAGAAGCTGATTGAAAGGATATAGGCGAGCAGCGGCAGGATCAGGAACATCGCGCTGCGCAGGCCAATGTGGTCCCCCAGCCAGCCGATCACCAAGGGGATCATCGCTCCGCCCAAAATGCCGGTGCACAAAATGCCCGTGAAGGAACCGTGGTGTTCCGCCACCGAATTGAGCGCCAGCGCGAAGATGATCGACCACATTACCGAGAGCGCGAAACCGCAGAGCGGGAAAGCGACCAGCGCAACCGGAGCGGGGCCGAGCAGCGCAGCCAGCACGCAAGCAACCGCGCCGAGGCCGAACAGCCGCAAGATAAGCTGTGAATCGAGCAGGCGAAGCAGCGCCAGGCCCAGCATGCACCCGATCACCATCAGTCCCCAGAACAGGCTGACCTCATAGGCCCCGGTCGTTTCGGCGGGGACGCCGTGATAGACCAACAGAAACTGGCCCATCCAATTGGCAAGTCCTTGCTCGGTACCGACATAGGCCACGATCCCGAAGAAGAAGAGCAACACATATTTGTTGCGGAGCAACTCCAGATAGGTGCCGAACGACCCCACTCGCTCATCCTCAGCGAGTTCTGCCTTGGGCAGGCGCATCTTCACGGTCAGCGCAATGAAGGCGGCAAAGACCAGACCGGCGACCGCGTAAAAGGGCACCCAAGGCGGACCGAACGCGGCGAAGACGTGTTCATTGGTTTGCAGCTGGCTGAGCGCGAAGGGACTGAGGAAAGACGCCACGCCGAAAACAAGCTGGCCCAGCACGGCGTAGAATGCGAAATGCGCTTTACCAACCGTCGATCGGGTGAGCGGATTGATGACCACCTGCAACATTGCCATGCCGAGCCCGATGACGAACAGTCCAGCGATCACCGCCAGGTATGACGCAGAACTGCCTATCAGCAGGCAGCCCAGAGCATTCAGGCTGAACGCGCCGAGCATCGTGACACTCTGCCCGCGCCTTTCCAGCAAGAATCCCGCAGGGATGGAAATAATGCCGTAGGCCAGAAAAAAGGAGAATGGCAGGAAGCCTGCCAGCGCATAATTGAGCTTATACCATTTGATGATGATTGGAATCAGCGGGCCAATAATATTGGTCACGAAAGAGATCAGAAACCAAATCACCATGATGTAAAAAATGACTGTCCGATTCTTGCGGTTCATACATTTCTTTTCTCAACCAAGGGCCCATGTTCATGCGTTCTCGCCGTGCTGAATCGGCCGATGCCGTGAAAACTACCATGTACCGTGAAGCTGCCGAAGCCCCGGTTTGCGTTGAAAATCAACTTCAGCGCAACGCGGCGACGCTTGCAACGCTTGCCGGCCGCCTGCGCGCTGAGCCGCCCGCCGCAATGGTGACGATCGGGCGAGGCAGCTCCGATTATGCCGCGACCTATGCCCGCTATCTGGTGGAGACCCGGTTGGGCGTTCTGACATCCTCGCTTTCGCCCTCGATCTTCTCGGTCTTCAAAGCGCCGCTCTCGCTTCGCAACATGGTCTGCCTGGCGATATCACAGTCTGGCCGCAGCCCGGACCTGCTCGCGGCTGCCAGCGCCGCGAGGGACTCGGGAGCGATCGTGGTCGCCCTGGTCAACGATCCGGATTCGCCGCTGGCCGAGATTGCCTCGATCGTACTGCCGCAGGGTGCCGGTCCCGAGAAGAGCGCGGCGGCGACCAAGAGTTTCATCACCTCGCTTTCGGCGATCGCGCAGATGGTCGCGCTGTGGTCGGGCGATGCGGCGCTGCAGGCGGGGCTGATGCAACTTCCTTCCGCATTGAGGCAGGCATGGGAAGAAGATTGGTTGCCTTGCCGCGACCAGCTCCAGACCGCCGATCATCTCTATACGGTCGGGCGTGGGCTGCATTTGGCGATCGCCCAGGAAGCGGCGCACAAGCTGAAGGAAACCTGCATGATTCACGCGGAAGCCTTCAGCAGTGCCGAAGTATTGCACGGGCCAAACGAATTGGCCGGCAAGGGTTTTCCGGTGCTCCTCTTCCGCTCCGAGGATGCAAGTGATGCGAGCGTACAGGAAGCGGCGCGACGGCTCAGTGCGCAGGGCGGATCGGTGATGATGGCCGGTGGAGGCGATCCGGGCGCTTTGCCGGTGCCGCGCGCGCCGCACGCCGCGCTCGCCCCAATCCTCCAGATCCAGGCGTTTTACCGGATGGCCAATGCACTGGCGTGCGAACGGGGATATAATCCCGATCAGCCGCAGCACGTGCAAAAAGTCACGCATACGGTCTGATGGTCACCGAGCTTGTCGCGGCCGACATTGGCGGAACCCATGCCCGCTTCGCTCTCGCGCAAGTTGAGGGTGGCCGGGTTCTCCAATTGAGGGAAACACTCACGCTCCGAACTGCCGATCACGCCGGTTTGGTCGAGGCGTGGCAGGCTTTTGCCCATCATTTGGGCCGCGACTTGCCGCGCGCCGCCGCGCTCGCCTTCGCCTATCCGGTAGAAAATGATCTGCCCCAGCTGACCAATATGCCCTGGGCGATCGACGCGACTATGCTCCCGGAGGCCTTGGGCATCGCCCAACACGTAATCCTCAATGATTTTGCCGCCATCGGGCATGCAGTTGCGACGCTTGGTCCATCGCACTTTCTGCACATTGCCGGGCCGGACGTTACTCTTCCCGAAAGCGGAGTGATCAGCATCGTCGGCCCCGGAACCGGGCTTGGCGTAGGCTTGGTGATCCGTAGTGCTGGACAATATCAGGTGATCGCCAGCGAAGGCGGCAATATGGATTTCTCGCCGCACGACGATCTGGACGATCGCCTGATGGCTGCACTGCGCAGGCGCTATGGACATGTTTCGGCGGAACGCCTGGTTTCCGGTCCTGCCCTGATGGATATTTATGCGGTGATCGCGGAGGCGCAGGCACCCTATGCCGATGATCGCGATCTATGGCAGGCGGCGATTGAGGGCGGTGATCCGATCGCGGCAGCTGCGCTCGAACGCTTTTGCCTTTGCCTCGGCGCATTCGCGGGGAACATTGCGCTTGCGCATGGGGCCAACGCGTTGGTTCTCGCCGGCGGGCTGGGCCTACGGCTGCGCGAGCATTTGCGCACCTCGGGCTTTGCCGACAGCCTGGCCGCCAAGGGCGAATACCGGTCGATCCTGGAGCAATTGCCGGTAAAGCTAATCGCCCATGTCGAGCCCGGGTTGCACGGAGCCGCCGCTGCTTTTGCTGCCCGGTTTGCGGGCTAAGGCCTGCGAATAAGCTCCAGCCGTCAATCCTCCTGCGGCGCGCCGACCGTCGCGCCTTGCGAATAGTTTCCGCCGGCCGATCGCTGGAACCAGAAGGGCCGCGTCTTGTGGGTGCCGCCGGCGACCGCATTGAGATCGCTGTCGAGCAGCATCCCGTCGATCATCGTGTAGCGCACGCTGGTCGTGTTGTGGATGTCGTCGAGCGGGTTCTTGTCGAGGATGACGAGGTCGGCGAGCTTGCCGGCTTCGATCGAGCCGAGGTCGTGATCGAGGCCGTGGGCGCGGGCCGGATTGATGGTCGCGGTGCGTAGCGCTTCCAGATTGCTCATCCCGCCGAGCGCGAAGCCCCAGATTTCCCAATGGGCGCCGAGGCCCTCGCGCTGACCGTGGGCGCCGATCGAGACGGGCACGCCGAGGTCACTGATCTGCTTGGCCTGGCGGGACACGTTGACGATATTGTCCTCGTCGTCGGGGACGATGGTCGGGCGGCGGGCGCGGGCGTCGAGCAGGCCCTGCGGCGCCCATTTGGACTCGATCGGTTCGGCCCAGGCCGGAAAGTGCTGGTACCAATGATATTCGCCGAACGGTCCGCCGTAAGCGACAATCAAGGTCGGCGTCCACGCGGTCTTCGAGCCGCGCCAATATTGCACGACATCGTCGTAGATATTGGGGATCGGCAGCGAGTGCTCGATGGTCGTGTGGCCGTCGGCGATCATGGTCATGTTGTGCATGAATAATGAGCCCCCTTCGGGGACGACCTCCATGCCGAGCTGGCGCGCCGCCTCGATCACCATCTGGCGCTGTTCTCGCCGCGGCTGGTTGTAGCTTTTCACCGACCAGGCGCCCGAGGCTTTCAGCCGCCGGAGGTTGGCGAGCGCGTCGTCGAGCGAGCCGATCTCGGCCATGAACGGGGTTTCGGCGCCGTAGAGGATGGTGCCGGTCGAGAAGATGCGCGGCCCCAGAATCTTGCCGGCCTTTTGTAGCTCGGACGAGGCGAACACTTCGTGCGTGTCGGCGGACGGATCGTGGACCGTGGTCACGCCGTAAGCGAGCGAATTGTAATAGACCCAATCCTGGTCGGTCACGATCTGATCGGACGCGTGCGGGCCGTGCCAATGGGCGTCGATGAAGCCCGGGAGGATGGTCTTGCCGGCGAGGTCGATGACCTTCGCGCCGGCCGGCACGGCGACGCTGGCCGCCGGCCCGACCGCGGCAATGCGATCGCCGCTGACGACGATGGTTCCGCCCTCGATCACCTGGTCGCCGTTCATGGTGACGATGCGGGCATTGGTCAGTGCGATGGTGCCGGCCGGAAGAGGTTCGGGCGCGACGAAGCCGAGGTGCGCGATCGGCGGGACCGGGCCGGTCTTGGCGCCGTCGAAAGCGGCGAGATCGACGCGGTGTGCGAACAAGTCGGGGCCTTGGGTCCAGTACAGCGTGCTGCCGTCGCCCGACCAATGGAGATAATCGCCGGCGTCCGCGCTGATCCGGCTCTGCGGCAGAGCCTTGGCGTCGGCGGCGATGTCGATTTGCCGGCCGCTCCGCACGAACGGCATGACATAGGCCTGGTAGCGCTCGGTCCAGCCGATGAACTTCTCGTCGGGCGACAAAGCGAATTCGGCGGCATTGCCGGCCTTGAGGTGCGTGATGGGGTCGGCGCCGTCAACGCTGACCGACTTGAACAGCTGGTTGTTGTCGGCGTCGCCGTCGACGAAGAAGACGCGCTCGCCGTCCTTGCCGAATTGCGGGAAGGCGCCGGTCTTGGACACGCGCCTGGCCTTCGCGCCCGTGGCGAGCGGCAGGACGTAGATGCCGGGATCGCGGCCCCACAGCGGCGTTGCGAGGAATCCGTCCGAGCCCTTGCGAAAAGCGATCATGCGGCCGTCGGGGGAGAAAGCCGGCTCGCGATAATAACCGGGCTCGGGCGTGACGATGCGCCCGGTTCCGCCGGCGGCGCCGACCACCTTGATCGCGCCGCCCTTGTCGTCGTCCCAGGTGACGTAGGCGATCTGGCGGCCGTCGCGCGACCACACCGGATAGGCCTCGCGTTCGTCCGCGCGGGTCAGGCGGCGCGGCGGCGCGTTGCCGGCGATATCCTTGATCCACAGATTGCCGAGCGCTTCATAGACGACGCGCCGGCCATCGGGGCTGGCATGGGCGAAGCGCACCATCTTCACGTCAAAGCTGTTCTCGCCAAGACGCTTGTCGACGTGGAGCGCGTCCTCGACGAAGCGCGAGCCGGTGACGTGGAACGGGATGTCGCTGACCGCCCGGGTCGCGACGTCGATGCGGTGGAGGTGGCCGCCCGCCCAATAGACGATCGACTTGCCGTCCGGCGTCCAGCTGATGCCCGGATAGACGTTATGGACCGCCCAGGTTTCCTGGAGATCGCGTTCGAGGCCGTCGGTCAGTGAGTCGATGCGGCCCGACGCGATATCGAGCAGCATCAGATTGGAACGCCCACGTATGCGCCGGACGAAGGCGAGGCTCTTGCCGTCGGGCGACGGGGTCGGGCGGACCGCGCCGCCGGGGCCGCTGACGTAGGTGTCGATGTCGTTGGTCTCGCGGTCGAGGCGCTGGATCACGTAGATCTGACCGTTGACGTCCTTGCTGTACTGGAAGGTCTCGCCCGGCGTCGCGTCGTCGGAGAAATAGAGGTAGCGCCCGTCCGGCGAGAAGGCCGGCTCGTTGGTATCCTTCTGCTTGGTCCGTGCCTTGGTCATCTGGACGCCGCCCCCGACGCCGCTGCGATGATAGAGCCACATTTCGCCCGCCCCGAGCGACCGCGCCGAAGTAAAATGCTTGCGCGCGACGATGTAATTGCCGTCGGGCGACCAGTCGGGCCCGTTGAGCAGGCGGAAAGCTTCCTTGGTGATCGCGCGCGGGGCCGAGCCGTCGCGGTTCATCACCCAGATATTGTCGCCGCCGCCCCTGTCCGAGGTGAAGGCGATTTCACTGCCGCTGGGGGAGTAACGCGGCTGCATGTCCCACGCATTGCCGGTCGCCAGCGGTCGCGCCTCGCCGCCCGCGATCGGCACGACGTAAATGTCGCCAAGGAGGTCGAACGCGATCTCGCGGCCATCGGGGGACACGTCGAGATTCATCCACGTGCCCTGGGTGACGTCGATCGGCACATCGTGGCCGGGGCCGTGGCGGGCCGAGACATCCCACTTCGGCTCTTTCTTCTCGCCGGTTGTCGGGGTCGCGGCGATCCCTTCGGGCTTGGCCTGGGTCATCGGCTCGGCGGCGCCCGGCTGCGGGATCGGCGGCGCGACCGGCGGAGTCGGCGCCGGCTGGGCATAAGCGCTCGCGGCAAGCAAAATGGTTCCGGCAAGCAGAATCGAACGGTGGTGCATGACTGTCCCCCTGTGCCGCCAAGCTTGGCCAGCCGCGCGCGCTAAGGCAATGGACGCCCCGCCCGTTGGTCGAACGGAGAGCGCCGCTGGTTGACCTGGGGCGCTCGGCTAACTAGCCCGCGCCGCCATGGCCGCCACATCCGACTCCCCGCCCGACCGGCTCTCGCTCGATCCGCGCAGCGATTATTTCGACGAGGCGCTGCTGAGCCGCGGTGTCGGGATCAAGTTCAACGGCAATGAGAAGACCAACGTCATCGAATATTCGGTGTCCGAAGGCTGGATCCGGGTTGCCGCGGGCAAGAGCCGCGACCGCTTTGGCCAGCCGATGACGCTCAAGCTCAACGGCAAGGTCGAGCCCTATTTCGAGAACCCGGCCGAGGAGCCCGACGCCTCCGAGGCGTAAACCGGCGTAACCGCCACTTCCTGACACTCAACTTGCAGGGCGGTGCGCCCGCAGGCTTACTCAGCCTTGGCCGCGGCTTGGTGAATCTCACCAACTCTTGGTTGGCGTAATCTCCCATTTCGGCCGTGCTATAGCGATTTTTGGCAGTTTTGCTGGATTGGCACGAGTCTTGATTAGGAATGGACATCGATCACCGGGACCAACCCAAGAGATCGAAAAAAGGGAGATTGAAAATGTCGTCGCAGTCAAAGTTCACCCGCACACTGGTCGCCATCGTCGCCGCGCTCACGATGAGCACGGTCACTGTCGGCGCCGCCGTCGGCCCGGCCCAGGCCAATGCCAATCCCGCGAAAGTTTCCATCAATGTCTGAACTGCAAATTCTCGAAGCGAAGGTTCCGGTGCGCACACCGGCGCTGGTGAGAGAGCCTGAGACGGTCACCCGTCTGGCCCCGATCGCCACCTGGTTCAGCGGCCCCGTATTCAGCCGCGCCCGGGACATCTTCGCGGCGAACATGACCGAGCTGCTCGACCGCTCGGAAGATCCGTCGAAGATGATCCGCATGATCATCCTCGAGATGGAAGAGACGTTGGTCGACGTCCGGGCCAGCGCGGCCCGCGCCATCGCCGACATCAAGGAGATGCGGCGCGCGGTCGGCCGGCTCGACCAGATCCAGATCGACTGGACCGCCAAGGCGGAGCTGGCGCTGAGCAAGGATCGCGAGGATCTCGCCAAGGCCGCGCTTAGCGAGCGCCAGAAGGCGGCCGAGATGGCCGATGGCCTGGGCTTCGAGCTCGACCAGATCGAGCAGGTGCTGCGCGGTTATGAGACCGATATTGCCAAGCTTCAGGCGAAGCTGCGTGAAGCCCGCGCCCGCCAGAACGCGATCGCGGCGCGGTTCGAAAGCGCGATCACCCGCGCCAAGGCCCGCGAGATCATGCACGGCAGCCGGACCGAGGACGCATTCAGCCGGTTCGAACTGCTCGAGCGTCGCGCCGACTTCGCCGAAGGCCGCGCCGAGGCGCTGGGCATCGGCAGCCTCGAAGACGAAATTCACGAACTCCAGGCGTCGCATGCCGTCGACCGCGAGCTCGAAGCGATGAAGGCCGCGCTAAAAGCGCGCATGAACTGAAGGAAGGGACAATGGAAATGGCTCGCAAGATTTATCCCTATTCGCTCGCCAGCAAGGACGCGAAGATTGCCGGCGTCTGTTCGACGCTGGGAGCGAAATTCGGGATCGACCCGACCTTCATCCGCATTGCCTGGGTCGCGGTTCCGCTGCTCATGCCGATCGGTTTCACCACCGCGATCATCGCTTATGCGGTCGTCGGCATCTTTCTCGCCATCCAGAAGAAGCGGGCGATGACCGGTGATCGTCACCTGAGCGATTTCGATCGCATGGACCAAGTGTCGAAGCGCACGCCAACTGTCCACGCGATACGCACCGAACTCGACGAGACCGACCGCCGGCTGATGGCGATCGATCATCACATCAACAGCCAGAACGATGAACTGGCGCGCGAAATCGAAGCGCTCCGCCAACCGCAGGAGGAGAAGTGATGGAACTGCTATCGATCGGAATGCTGAGCGCCAGCATCATCCTCGGCCTCGGCGCCGCGGCCTGGACCGGGCTCAAGGCCTGGAACGGCTGGCTCGACCTCAAACGCTTCGAGCTGACCCACGACGCGGCCGACCGTACGCTTCCGCCGGCCAACGGACGGATCGAGATTGCCGATTTGCGCGAACGTGTCCGCAAGCTCGAAGCGATCGCCGCCGGGATCGATTTGTAAGCTCCCCGCCTCGTAAGACTCCCCAGCGACGAGGCAAGCTGAGGCGGTTCGGCCCCTTCCCGGACCGCCTCTTTCTTTTTCTACAGCCGCAGCCCGATGCGCGGGCCCAGCCAGATCATCGCCAGATAGAGCAGGACGGTCAGCGCACAGCCGGCCAGCACCGTCGGCCAGAAGGCGATTCCGTGCCGCAGCATCCACGGCATCACGAGGAACATCGGCAGCGACGGCAGCACGAACCAGAAGGTCGCCTCGACGTGCGACGCCATGTTGGGGACGTCGGGCTTGTCGCGCCACAGCCAGATCATGCCGAGCAACGAGACCAAGGGAAGCGAAGCGATCAACGCGCCGAAGCCGGGATAGCGCTTGGCGACCTCCGATACGGTCGCAACGATCACTCCCGACAGCGCGGCTTTGATGAGGAGATAGAGCATCCGGTGGCCCTACGCTGGGGAATTCATTTCGACAAACTTCGAAATGGCTTGACACGGAGCACGAGATTTCGAAACATATCGAAATGAAGTCTGATTCTACTGTCCAGGCGCTTGGTGCGCTCGCTCAGGAGCATCGGCTTGCGCTGTTCCGTTTGCTTGTGCAGGCGGGCGACAAGGGGATGAGCGCGGGCGCGATCGCCGAGACGCTTGGCGTGCCCAACAGTTCGCTGTCCTTTCATCTCGCGCAGCTCCGGACCGCCGGGCTGATCCTGCAGGAGCGGCAACACCGCTCTTTGATCTACCGCGCCAATTATCCGGCGATGAACTCCCTCGTCGCTTACCTCATGGAAAATTGCTGCGGCGGGGCGGAGTGCGCACCCACCGCGGCGTGCGAAACACCCGCCCAGCAAAGGAAAAGCGCATGAAGCGCCTGCATGTCCATGTCGGGGTCGCGGACCTCGACCAGTCGATCCGCTTCTACTCCACTTTGTTTGCCGCCGAGCCGAGCGTGGTCAAAGACGATTACGCCAAGTGGATGCTCGACGACCCTCGGGTCAATTTCGCGATTTCGGCCGGCAAGCATGAGCGGCAGGGGATCGAGCATCTCGGCATTCAGGCCGAAAACACCAACGAGCTCGGCGAGGTGTACGGCCGCCTCAAGGCTGCGGACCGGCCCGTGCTCGAGGAAGGCCGGACAACCTGCTGCTACGCCAAGAGCGAAAAGAGCTGGATCAGCGATCCGGACGGCGTCGTCTGGGAAACTTTTTGCACCGACGGCGAGGCGACGACCTACGGCGACAGCCCGGCGCTCGAGACGCTCGCTGACAATATTTGTTGCCTGCCCGTGCGGTGAGCATGTTCGCGACGCCGCCGCTGGCCCGGCGACTTGTGGCGGAAGGGTTGGGCGCGTTCTTCCTCTTCGCGACCGTGATCGGGTCGGGGATCATGGCCGAGCGTCTGAGCGGCGGGAACGACGCCGTGGCCTTGCTCGCCAACACGCTGGCGATCGGCGCGATCCTGCTCGTCCTGATCACCATGCTCGGGCCGATTTCCGGCGCCCACATGAACCCGGCGGTGAGCCTAGTCGCGGCGGCGCGGCATAAGCTCAGCTGGCGGGATGCGGGCCCTTACATTCTCGCCCAGCTGACCTTCGGCATCCTCGGCGCGTGGTCTGCGCATGTGATGTTCGGCCTGCCGGTCCTGCAGTTTTCAGTGAAGGCACGGACCGGGCTCGGCATCTGGACTGGCGAAGCCATCGCCACCTTCGGCCTTATCTTGACCATCCTCGGCACGGTGCGCTTTCGCCGCGAATGGGTTCCGGCGAGCGTCGCGCTGTACATCGGCGCGGCCTATTGGTTCACCTCGTCGACCAGCTTCGCCAACCCGGCGATCACCGTTGCACGCAGCTTGTCCGATACGTTTGCCGGAATCGCGCCGCGCGACGTGCCGATGTTCATCGTCGCGCAGCTGATTGGCGCTGCGCTGGCGGCGATCGTCGCGCGGAAGCTGTTCGATCCCGCCTAGAAGGCCACCCGCGCGCTGAGGCGGATGTCGCGGCCGGCGAGGGGAGCGAAATCCTTGAGCTGGCTGGTGCTGCGCCGGGCGTCGACGTCGAAGATGTTGTTGGCGAGCAGCGACAGGGTCAGCGCCGGGTCGGCCTCGAACGGGTGATAATCGAGCGAGGCATTGACCATCGTATAGCCCGGCGTGTCCGTTTCGAGCGGGGCAGTGCGGTCGTGGGCGAAAGCGCGTTCGACTTCGACCCGGCCATCGACCTGGCCGCGTGATCCGGTCAGCGCGCCGAGCACGCGGAACGGCGGGATGAACGGCGCCGGGCCGAAATGCTTGATGGTCGCGTGGACCATGTCGCCCTGCAGCTCCGCGCCCCAGTCGATGCCCAACGCCTTGCCAAGCTTGGCGTCGCCCTGCAGCTCGAAGCCGTAATAATTGGCCTTGCCCTCGGCGAAGTCGAACACCGGCAAATCGTCTTCGACCGCGCCCGACGGTGCCAGGTAAATGAAGTTGGAGAAGCGAGTGTAATAGAGGTTGGCGGTCATATGGACCCGGCCGCTGGCATGGTGGAGGCTAAGCTCGACCGAATTGCCCTTTTCCGGGTCGAGCAGAGGGTTGCCGACCTCGAACGACTGGCTGCCGCCGTGGGGGCCGTGGGCGAACAATTCCTCGATGGCGGGCGCGCGCTCGCTGTGTGACAGCGACAGGCCCGCGCGCCAGCCAGTGGCGATCTCAAACTGCCCGCCCAGCGATCCGGACACGGTGGTGAAATCGAGCGAATGGGCCGGCGTCGCGAGCTGCGCGTCGGGGTCGGCGGCGAGCTTGCTGAATTCGACCCGCGCCCCAGCTTCGGCGCGGAATGGTCCGCTGACGTAGGTTTGGAGCGTGAACAGGCCGGTCTGCTTCTGGCTGCTGTCGGGGAGGAACTTCTCGGCACCGCGGATCTTGGCGTTGCGATCGAGATATTGGACGCCGCTCGTCCCGCCCCAGCCCAACTTCTCCGATTGGATGAGCTCGAGCCGGCCCTCGCCGCCCTTGCTGAAGAAGCTCGAGCCGATCGCGCCGTCGGCTTCGAGCTCGTCGTGATGATAGTCGGAATAGCCGCCGCGGGCGTGGATCTGGCTGAAGAACCCGCCGAGCGGGATTTCGGCGCGGGCATCGTAGCGAGTCTGTTCAAGATCAATGGTCGGCGCTTCGGCCTCGATCGCCGGATCGAGCGAGTAACGGATCGGAACTCCGTATTTCTGGGTGTGGCGGGTGACCGAGAAACCGACGTTCAGATCGCCGTCGACATAAGCGGCGCCGATCGCGCCTTCGCGCGAGCGGGCTTCGGAATTGGGCAGCTTGCCTTTGAGATCGGCGAGCGCCTGGATGTCGGGGTCGGGGCTGGCGAGCGCCTGCTCGCGCAAGGTCTTGGAGAGGACATGGCCGCCGATTTCGAGGTCGTCGGTGTCCGAGGCATTGCCGTCCGCATGAATAACGAAATGGCCGGCGATCGGGACGTCGACCGAGACATTGCCCGAGCGTTCGTTGGCCGCGCTGCCGTATTGGGCGAGGGCGTTTACGCCGACAACATTCTGCGGAACATGGCGCGGGATGCGGGTGTCGATGACGTTGACCACGCCGCCGATGGCCGACGACCCGAACAGCAAGGCCGCGGGGCCGCGCAGGACCTCGATCCGCTCGGCGGTGATCGGGTTGATCGAGATCGAATGGTCGGGGCCGGCCGAAGACAAATCGAGCGTGCCGATGCCGTCGGTGAGGACGCGGATGCGGTCGCCAGACAGGCCGCGGATCACCGGCGCCGAGGCGGTCGGGCCGAAGCTCGTCGCCGAAACGCCGGGCTGGCGCGCGAGCGTCTCACCGATGCTGGTCCGCACTTCGCGGTTAAGCACGGCCTCGTCGAGCACCGATACGCCGCCGAGCACGTCGTCGGCGCGGCGGCGGACACCGGTGACGACGATCGCCTGATCGGGGTCGGGGTGCGCGGTCGCGGCGTTTCCCGGGACCGGATTGGTGGCCGAGCCATCGGCTCCGCCGCCGGAATTGCTGTCGGTCACTGCAGGTTGCGTGGCGGTTTGCGCAATCGCGGGAGCGAGCGGAAGAACGACAACGATCGCCGTGGCGGCAAGAAATGCGCGGTTCATGGAGGCCCCTTTGGGTGATGTAACATATCCGCTAGATCGTATGTTATATTATCGCAAGGCGTCCTTCCGATGAAATGCCGTTCATTTTCGACGGGCGGAGGTTTGGAGTTTCGGCCATCGCTCGGCTAGGTCGCCGCGATGGGCGCCGGCCATTCGCATCATCACGAGGATTACAGCCGGGCGTTCGCGCTCGGGATCGCGCTCAACGTCGCGATCGTGGTGATCGAGGCGGGTTACGGCTTCCAGGCCGATTCGATGGCGCTGATCGCCGACGCGGGCCACAATCTGTCCGACGTGCTCGGGCTGGTCGTCGGACTCGCCGGGTCGGTCATGGCGCGGCGGTCGCCATCGCCGCGCTTTACCTACGGGTTCAAAAAAGCGTCGATCCTCGCCGCGCTGATCAACTCGTTATTCCTGCTGGTTGCGGTCGGGGCAATTGTAGCCGAGGCGGTCCGGCGCCTGGTGAGTCCCGTCGCGGCGGAGGCGCAGACCATGATCTGGGTCGCCGCGGTGGCGATTGGCGTGAATGTGCTGACCGTCTTGCTGTTCGCGCGAGGGCGCTCGCACGATCTCAACGTCCGCGCGGCATTCCAGCATATGACGGCGGATGCCGCGGTGTCGGCGGCGGTGGTGTTCGCCGGCTTCGTGATCCTCCAGACCGGGCAATTGTGGGTCGACCCGGTGATGAGCCTCGCGGTGGCGGCGGTCATCCTGTGGAGCAGCTTCGGGCTGATGAAGGAATCGGTTGGAATGTCGCTGATGGGCGTGCCGAGCGGGATCGACGTCGACGAAGTTCAGGCGGAACTCGCCGCGCTCGAGGGCGTCGAGACAGTCCACGATCTTCACGTGTGGCCGCTGAGCACGACCGAAACCGCGCTGACCGCGCACCTTGTCGTGCCGGATGTCAGCTCGACCGACGCACTGCTGCAGGCAGCCCGATCCATGCTCCACGACCGCTTCCACATCGAACATTGCACGCTGCAGATCGAACGCACCCACCTGGAAGACACGCGCTGCTGATGACCAATGTGACGCACCTCGAATGCTCGTTGACCGGCGAGCGCTACGAAGCCGGGCAGGTTCACAATTTGTCGCGCGCCGGAAAGCCGCTGCTCGTGCGCTACGATCTCGACGCGGCGAAGCGGACGCTGACCCGCGACAGCCTCGCCACGCGCGAGGCGGGCATGTGGAAGTGGCGCGAGTTGCTGCCCCACGGCACCGACCCGGTCAGTCTGGGCGAACCGGAAACGCCGATCGTCGCTTTGGCGAAGACCGGT
>DATFUB010000018.1:0-19862 GCA_035261225.1 Sphingomicrobium sp. | reverse complement strand
CCCGCCGATCTCGGCGAACGCACCGGCGCGGCGCTGCGCCAATACACCCTCGACCGCCTCGGGATGGAGGCGCGTGCCGGCAACCTCATCAACGGCGCCGACAAGGTCGAAGCCGCGGCGCGGTCCGGAAAAGTCCGTTTCCTGATCCACGCGACCGACTCAGCCGACGACGGGCGAAGAAAGCTGGATCAGGCGTGGCGCGTCGGCGGCGGCGGCCCCCGGGGGGTGATTTTTCCCGAGGGGCGCACTATCTTGTCGATGGCCTTGGGGCGCGAAAACGTGGTACACGTCGCCCTGACCGATCCCGCTGCCGCTTCGCGTGTTTCTCATGCGCTTGCCCGGTGGCGAGCTTTCACTGACCCCGACGAAGGGCTAGAGGGCGGCGCTCCCGCCTCCGGCTCCGGCTCGACTGACGATTTGACGAAGGAATAGAATGGCAGACCAGACCGAAAAGCCGAAGCTTGGAACCCGGCCGCCGCTGGGCCTCAAGCGCACGGTCGAGACCGGCAAGGTCAAGCAGAGCTTCAGCCACGGCCGTTCGAACACGGTGGTGGTCGAGGTCAAGAAGCGGCGCATTCTCGGCCGGCCGGGCGAGGCTGCGCCCGCACCCGCGCCCGAGCCGGTCGCCGAAGCGCCCAAACCCGCGCCCAAGCCGGCCGCTCCGGCGCCGCAGCCGCGCAAGCCTTCGGCGCAAGAAGAAATGACCAACCGCAAGGAGCTTCAAACCAAGCTCCTGCGTGAGGCCGAGGAAGCGCGCCAGACCGCGCTCGAAGAGGCCCGCCGCCGCGAGGATCGGACCAAGGTCGAGCAGAGCGAGGAAGAACGCCGCCGCGCCGAAGACAATCGCAAGGCGGAAGAAGCCGCCGCTGAGGAAACCCGCCTGGCCGCGGAAGCGGCCGCCGAGCAGGCACGCACCGAGGCCGAAAGCCCGGCCGCGCCCGAAGCCGCTCCAGCCGAAGACGACAGCGAGCGCGGGACCCGCCGTCCCGGCCACGCTCCCGCGCCCAAGCGCTCCGAGCCGGCGCGCCCGAGCCGCGGCCGCGGCGACGATCAGCGTCACCGTGGCAAGCTCACGGTCACTCGCGCGCTCAGCGACGAGGACGACAATCGCGCCCGCTCGCTCGCCGCGCTGCGCCGCGCCCGCGAGAAGGAAAAGCGCCACCATCAGGAAGTCGGACCGTCGGCCAAGCAGGTCCGCGATGTCGTCGTGCCCGAGGCGATCACCGTCCAGGATCTCGCCAACCGCATGGCCGAGCGCGCCGCCGACCTCGTCAAAGCCCTGTTCAAGATGGGCATGCCGGTGACCGTCACTCAGACCATCGACCAGGATACCGCCGAGCTGCTGGTGACCGAATTCGGCCACAACGTGAAGCGCGTCAGCGAAAGCGACATCGACATCGATTCGTCGGAAGATGTCGATGCGCCCGAGAGCCTGCAGCCGCGGCCGCCGGTCGTGACCATCATGGGTCACGTCGACCACGGCAAGACCTCACTGCTCGACGCGATCCGCGGCGCCGACGTGGTTGCCGGCGAGGCCGGCGGGATCACCCAGCATATTGGCGCCTATCAGGTGCAGGTGCCGGACAAGTCGAAGATCACCTTCCTCGACACACCGGGCCACGAGGCCTTCTCCGAGATGCGCGCGCGCGGCGCCAACGTCACCGACATCGTCATCCTGGTGGTCGCCGCCGACGACGGCCTGCGCCCGCAGACGATCGAGGCGATCAATCACACCAAGGCCGCCGGCGTGCCGATGATCGTCGCGATCAACAAGATCGATAAGCCCGAGGCCAAGGCGCAGAAGGTCCGCGAAGAGCTGCTTCAGCACGAAATCATCGTCGAGGAGATGGGCGGCGAGGTCCAGGACGTCGAAGTTTCGGCGACCAAGAAGACCAACCTCGACAAATTACTCGAGGCGATCCAGCTGCAGGCTGAAATCCTCGAACTGAAGGCCAACCCCGATCGCGCCGCCGAAGGCACGGTGATCGAAGCCAGGCTCGATAAGGGCCGCGGTCCGCTCGCCACCGTGCTCGTCCAGCGCGGCACATTGCGCGTCGGCGACGTGTTCGTCGCGGGCGCATCGTCGGGCAAGGTCCGCGCCCTGGTCGACGATCACGGCCGCCAGGTGAAGGAAGCCGGGCCATCGGTTCCGGTCGAAGTCCTCGGCCTGAGCGTCGTCCCGTCCGCCGGCGACCCGTTCACCGTGGTCGAAAACGAGGCCCGCGCCCGCGAAGTCGCCGACTACCGCCAAAGCGTGCTCGACAAACGGCGTACCACCTCCGCCCCGGTTACGCTCGAGAACATGTTCGCGAACCACGCCTCGACGATCAAGGAATTGCCCTTGGTCATCAAGGCCGACGTCCACGGCTCGGTCGAGGCGATCGTCCACGCCCTGAACCGGCTGTCGACCGACGAGATCCGCGTCCGCGTGCTCCATTCGGGCGTCGGCGCGATTACCGAAAGCGACGTCACGCTGGCGAGCGCATCGGGCGCGCCGATCATCGGCTTCAACGTTCGCCCCAATGCCAAGGCGCGCGAAGGCGCCGAGCGCAACAAGGTCGAGTTCCGCTATTACGACGTCATCTACCACCTCACCGATTGGGTGAAGGGCGCAATGGCCGGCGAGCTTGGGCCCGAGATCATCGAAACGGTCGTTGGCCGCGCCGAGGTCAAGGAAGTCTTCCCCGCGGGCAAGAAGGACAAGGCCGCCGGCCTGCTCGTACTCGAAGGCATTATCCGCAAGGGTCTCAACGCCCGCCTGACGCGCGACGACGTGATCGTCTCCAAGACGACGATTTCGTCGCTCCGGCGGTTCAAGGACGACGTCGCCGAAGTGCGCGCCGGTCTCGAATGTGGCGTGATGCTGGCCGACACGAACGACATCAAGGCTGACGACACGCTCGAAGTGTTCGAGATCGAGGAGCGCGCGCGGACTCTCTAACCGTCACCCTGAACTGTTTCAGGGTCCATTATGGAGACCGCACTGTTGGTGGAGAAATGGATGCTGAAACAAGTTCAGCATGACGGGTCGGAGTGATGCGCAAAGTCGAAACCCCCGAAGGCCGCTCGGTCCGCCTGCTCCGCGTCGGCGAGCAGGTCCGCCATGTGCTGAGCGAGTTGCTTCAGCGCGGCGACGTTCATGACAACACGCTGCAATCGCACCTCGTCAGCATCACCGAAGTGCGCATGTCGCCCGACCTCCGCCACGCAACGGTGTTCGTGAAGGCCTTGCTCGGCCAGAACGAGGATGCGGTGCTGAAGGCGCTGCGGACCAACACCGCCTTCCTCCAGCGCGAAGTCGCCGGCCGCGTCCGCACCAAATATGCCGCGAAACTGAAATTCCTCGCCGATGAAAGCTTCGACGAAAGCAGCCACATCGACCAGCTGCTGCGCGCGCCCAAAGTCGCGCAGGATCTCGACCGCGAGTGACCCTTCCGCCGGCACGCGGCGGAAACTGACCGTCATTTGCTGAATTTTGCTCGACAAGGGTGACCGTTAGGGATTTTTGTGCCGCATCGGGGGAAGTCCGGGGCGATGGTGATGAGGCTGAAGGCTCTTGCAGCAATTCTGGCGCTGGGAACCTCGGCCCTGAACGCCCGTCCGATACCGCCGGCCGATCAGCAGCGAAGCGCCGATCCTCGTGACCTTCACCATTGCAAGCTCAGAGCCGCGCGCACGGCCGACAATGATATTCGTCTCGACCCGGACCGCCGACTGAAGCCGCGGCCCTCCGAACTACCGGCACCGGTTGCGCGCAGGATACTCGATCATGTCACGCAGGTCGCGAAGAACCAATTCACGGTAAAAGAGTGGATTGAAGACCAGCATACATGTGACTTTGTTTTCTCGCCGATCTTCAGGCTCGACGCCCCAGCAGGGCTGCAACTCTATGTCGCTCCGCGCTATTTCGTGCTCGGTGATAGCGTCGATTATTTCTTCATGTACAATCCTCGCGCGGGCGCCGTCACCAAGTCACCGCCGCTCATTTTTACCAAGTGGTGGGAAACGACTAGGGCGAACGACCCCCTGAAAAAGTATCCGATCGTGCACATGGAGGATGGTCGCCACGGCGGGCCTCCGATCCTCATTGTCGAAGAGAGGACCCACAACGGCACCGTTTATGATGCCGCAGTCTATCACTACTTTGAGATCGGCAAGGACATGTCGCTCACGCAGATCCTTGCGGTGGAAGCGCGAGCGTTCCTCCTCTTGGACGAATATACCGAGCGCAAGGCGACCTTCCTGACACCCAATCGCGTTCGGCTCGATGTTACGACCCGATCGCCTCGGAGGTTTGGAGCGCGGGGAACTGTCCTGCTGGAGCGCAGCCACAGCGGCCAACCCTTTCATGTCGCGCGACGAATTCCCGCGCGAGGGTTTCCGAAAGAGGGCTTGGTCACCTACTGCGATTCAGCGAAGAGCGATGACGACTTTCTTCGCGTTGGATGCGATTTCTACTACTGACGTGGACGGCAAGGTACGTAGACCGCTGACCTGCTCGCCGACGTGGAGCAAGCGCAGGATGTCAAATTCAACTGACCAGCTCGCCGAACCCATGATCGGCGACGGCTGCCGCGCCGAGCCGCTGGCCGAGGCGCACCGCGACCGGTTGCGCGCCGCCTGCGCCGAAGACCCCGACATCTGGGCGATTTATTACATCAGCTACGCGCCCGCCGATTTCGACGCGAGCTTCGACGCCTTGCTCAGGCGCCCGTGGGTGCCGTTCGCTTTGTTCGAGGGCGACGCGTTCGTCGGCATGAGCTGCTACATCAACATCGACGACGGCCGCCAAACGCTCGAGATCGGCAGCACCTACTACCGCCCGGCGTTCCGCGGCATGGGCTTCAACCGGCGGTGCAAGGACATGATGATGCGCCACGCGTTCGACCGCGGCTATCGCCGAATCGAGTTCCGCGTCGACAGCCGCAACCAGCGCTCGCAGGCCGCGATGAAGAAGCTCGGTGCGGTTCGCGAAGGCGTCATGCGCGCCGACCGCATCACCTGGAACGGCCACGTCCGCGACACTGTGCTCTTCGCGATCCTGAAGGACGAGTGGCCTGCGTAGGTCGTCCTCCCCGCGCAAGCCGGGACCCAGTCAAATCAAAAAACTAGGTTCCCGCTTTCGCGGGAATGACGAATAAGCACCCTGATGGCCAAGCTCTATTTCTACTACGCGGCGATGAATGCGGGGAAATCGACCACGCTCATCCAGGCCGATTTCAACTACCGCGAGCGCGGCATGGAAACCATGCTGTGGACCGCCGCGCACGACGAGCGTTCGGGCGCGGGTGTTATCGGCTCGCGCGTCGCTTTGTCCGCCCCGGCGTTGATGTACCGGTCCGAGATCGACCTGTTCGAAGCGGTCGCCGAGGAATTGAAGCGCCGGGAACTCCACTGCGTGCTGGTCGACGAGGCACAATTCCTGACTCGCGATCATGTCCTGCAATTGTGCCGGGTCAGCGACGAGTTCGGCATTCCAGTGCTGTGCTACGGCCTCCGCACCGATTTCCTGGGCGAATTGTTCGAGGGCAGCGCGGCCCTGCTGGCGCTCGCCGACAGCCTGATCGAATTGAAAGCGGTGTGCGAATGCGGCCGCAAGGCGACGATGAACCTGCGCGTCGATGCCGAAGGCCACGCGGTCGCGGCCGGCGCGCAGACCGAGATCGGCGGCAACGACCGCTACGTCGCTCTCTGCCGCCGCCACTTCTTCGAACGCTTGAGAGAGGGCGAAACGCACCAGCTCTCGCTCGGCCTGGCACGGCGCCGCGCGCCGTCATGACCACGAGACCGGACGTCGCCATTGTTCTTGAACGGTTCGGTTCCGGAGGTGTCGAACGGGTCGCCTGCCACGTCGCCAACGGCCTGAACCGGCGGGGCCTCAGTGTGGAAATGGTCGTCCTGGAAGATGCGGGACCCGTGCGGTCGCTGCTCGACCCCGGCATATCGGTCAGGCGGATCGCCACGGTCCCAGGCCTGCGCCGCGGCCGGCGCATGATGGCGGCGGTTCCCGCGCTCGCGACGTACCTCAGGAGGAGCGCGCCGCGGCTGTTCCACTCGCCCGGCAATCATACCAATGGACCGGCGGCGCTGGCGGTCAGGCTCGCGGGCTTCCGTGGTGCGTTGGTCCCGAAGATCACGAACCCGCTGCTCCATCAATGGATGAGCCGCCGCCGGCGCTGGCTCCGCCGCAATTTCTACCGCTGGATGTTTCGAAACGCGCGAAGGGTGCTAGTCCTGTCGCCCAGGTCCGCCGATCAGATGGCGGAGCTATTCGGCGAGCGGTCCGCAATTTCGGTCGTGCACAATCCCTACGTCAGCGAGCGCATGCTGGCCTGCGCCACGGACAGGAACCCCGGACAACCGCCCGTGATCCTGTCAATCGGACGGCTGTCGAAGCAGAAGAACCATGCGCTGTTGCTGCGCGCCGTCGCTCGCCTGCGCGACCGCCCGTGGCGCCTGCGCATCTGTGGCACGGGTCCGGAGGAGGCGGCCTTGCGCGAACTCGCGGATGAGCTCGGGATCGCCGATCGCGTCGAGCTCGCGGGTTTCGTGGCCGATCCGATACCCGAATATCTCGCGGCCACCGTCATGGCTTTGTCGTCGCGCTGGGAGGGCCTGCCGGCGGTCGCCCTTGAAGCGGTCGCATGCGGCTGCCCGGTGGTCTGCACGGCGAGCTCGCCCGGGCTCGTCGACCTGATGCACGATCTTGGCGCGCACGAGCCGGTCGCAATCGGCGACGAGGTTGCGCTTGCGGAGGCGCTCAGGGCGGCGCTGGACGGTAGGCTGCCAAACGTGCCGCCGAGTGCCGCAATCCCCTACAGCATCGAAGCCGCCTGCGCCGAACATACCGCTCTTTTCGAGGAGATCCTTGGACCCGGAGGAACCGATCTAGGCGCCGTGTGACCTTCGAAATCGCCGATATTCGCGCCGAAGATCGAGCGAGAGCAAGAGGGCCATCGTCGCATAGGCGAGCACAAAGGCCCAGGCAGCGCCGATCACGCCAAAGCGCAGACAGAGCGGCGCGATCGCGGCAAAATAAACAAAGGTTCCGACCAGCCGCGCCCTGAGCGGGGCGTCTGCGCGGTTAAGCGCATACAGCATCGACGGCAGCGGGAAAGTCAGCACCCCGATCAGCGGCGCCAGCATCAGCACGATGAGGATCGCGTACGCATCCAGGAAGTCCTTGCCAAACAGCAATCCGATCAGCGGCCTCCCCCCCGCCAGCAGCAGCAGGACCAGGGCGAGCGCGACGGCACCGGCAAGTGCCGCGCTGCGCAGCATCAGCCTCCACGGATGCTTGGTTGCAAGGTCCATCCGGATGATCTCGGGGTAAAAGGCCTTGGCCAGGAAATCCGCGGGCTTCTGAGCACTGTCAGCCAAACTCGAGGCCACGCTGAAAAGCGCGGCTGCACTCGTGCCCAACAGGCCGCCGACGGCCAATCGTCCAATCGGTCCCCACGCCGTTTGCAGGCTGGACGTCAGGTTCACCTGGATTGCGAAACGCCACGCACCCGGCAGGCTGGTCGGGCGGAGGGTTGGCCGTATCCCCTCGAGGAGACCACGGCGGCGAAGTTCGCGCCAGGCGAGGAACCACAGGTACAAATCGCCGCCGAGATCGGTGACGAACCAGATCGCAACGTAGATTTCCAGAGGAGCACTCGCGGCGAATCCGGCGCCGGCAAGGATCGCCCGGGCGATGGGATAGGTGGTCCCCTGCCATCCGATCAGGTCGAAACGGTCCAGGGCCCGCAAAACGCCAACGGGCGTTGCCGCCGCCATCGTCGGAAGCAGCGTACAATAGAGCATCGCGAGCCAGAGATATTGGTGCCCGATGCCGAACAACCCGCCGATGAATGGCAGCAGGGCCACGGCGACGATCATCCCGCCGATGCCGCTCACGACATCGAGGGCGAAGGCAAAGCCGGTCGACGCCCTGAAGTCTTCGGCTTCGCCGGAAGTGAGAACGAGACCGCTGTAGCGGATGATCAACTGCCACGACTGGAACTGGCTGAGGCCGCTCGCCGCCTTCGCGTAACTGGTGATCAGGATCAGCACGCCGAACGTCGCTAGGCCCAGGCCCCGTCCGGCGAATGCCAGCGTCGCCACGCCTGCCACGCCCGCTATGCCCTTCGAAACAGCCAAATAACTGCTGTTTCTAAGTATCGAACGGAAATGGGTGTCACGGAGCCAGTGCTTCATTGCGAACTGCTCTAGTGAAGCTTGTTCACGCTGTCAGGCAGCATTTGCCTTGAACGGTGGCGGCAACTGGCGCGGATGAGACCCTCAAAGGCGACTGCCCGCGCCTTGACGCAGGCCGCGACGCTCTCCACCCATCGGCTATGGATCACAACATTGCCTATCAAATCGCTGTCTGGCTGGTGCCGTTGGTGATCGCGATCGTCTTCCACGAGGTCGCGCACGGCCTCGTCGCGCGCCGCCTGGGTGATCCGACGGCAGACGAACGCGGCCGCCTCAGCCTCAACCCGATCAAGCATGTCGATCCCTTCGGAACGGTCATTCTGCCGATGATCCTCGCGATCAGCCACGCGCCGGTGTTCGGCTGGGCCAAGCCGGTGCCGGTCAATTACGCGCGCCTCCGCCACCCGCGCCGCGACATGGTTTTGGTCGCGCTCGCGGGGCCTGGCATGAACCTGCTGCTGGCGATTGCCGGGGCCGCGGTGTTGGCGGCGACAATCAACCTCTCGGGCGGGGCCGAGGATGGGACAGCGCGCTTCATTGCTGAAAACGCGTTCAATTTCATTCGCATCAATATTTTCCTGGCGGTGTTCAACCTGCTTCCGGTGCCGCCGTTCGACGGCGGGCATGTCGCCGAGGGCCTGCTGCCGCCCAACCTCGCCAGGGAATTTCACAAGATCGGCCGCTTCTCGCTGCTGGTGCTGGTCCTGTTGCTGCTGGTGCTCCCGGCGCTCTCGCCCAGCGCCGACGTCGTCGGCCGCATCGTTTCGCCGATCGTCAACAGCATCGCGGTCGCCATTCTCGGGATTTTCGGCCTCCGCTGAGTCATGCTCCACGGCTGGATCATCCTCGACAAGCCGGTCGGCCTCGGCTCGACCCAGGCGGTGAGCGCGGTCAAGCGCGCGCTGCGTGAGGCCGGCGAGCCCAAGACCAAGGTCGGCCACGGCGGCACGCTCGACCCGCTCGCCAGCGGCGTCCTCCCGATTGCGCTCGGCGAAGCGACCAAGCTCGCCGGCCGCATGCTCGATGCGACCAAGGCGTACGAATTCACGATCCGGTTCGGCGAGGAAACCGATACGCTCGATACCGAGGGACAGATCATTGCGACCAGCGAGGTCCGGCCGACGCTCAAGGAAATCGAGGCCGTGCTGCCCAACTTCACCGGCGCAATCGAGCAAATCCCGCCGGTCTATTCCGCGCTCAAAATCGGCGGCAAGCGCGCGTCGGATCGGACGCGAGCGGGGGAGGCGGTTGATATCAAACCGCGAGAGGTGACCGTGTACGACCTTCAAATCCTCCCCGGGACGGGGAGGGGGACCGCGACGCGAAGCGGCGTGGTGGAGGGGCCCCACGTTGCCGCCGCTTCTGCGGTGAACCCCCTCCACCATGCTGCGCATGGTCCCCCTCCCCGTTCCGGGGAGGATTGCGTCACCCTTGCCGCCACCGTCTCCAAAGGCACCTACATCCGCTCCCTCGCCCGCGACATTGCTCACGCGCTTGGAACCGTCGGCCACGTTTCCTATCTCAGACGCACCCGCGCCGGGCCGTTCTCTCTCGAACAGGCCATTTCGCTGGACTTTTTGCAAACAGCCACTAAGGCGCGGCAACTCGATGGGGCGGTTGTTCCGCTGCAAGCGGCGCTGGACGACATCCCGGCCCTCCCCGTCACCCCCGGTCAAGCTCAGTTGCTCCGTCATGGGCAAAGGCTTGCCGGTTTCCCCGCCAGGCCGGGGCTTCAGCTCGCGACAGTGGAGGAAACTCCGGTCGCACTGGTTGAAGCAACGGCCGACGGCCTCACGGTCGTCCGGGGGTTCAACCTTTGAAAAAGACAGGAGTAAACCGATGTCGATTACCGCCGAACTCAAGCAGAAGCTGATCAAGGAACACGGCCGCGACAAGGAAGACACGGGTTCGCCCGAGGTCCAGGTCGCGATCCTGACCAGCCGCATCACCACGCTGACCGAGCATTTCAAGACCCACGCGAAGGACAATCACTCGCGTCGCGGCCTGTTGATGATGGTCAACAAGCGCCGTTCGCTGCTCGATTATCTCCGCCGCGAGGATGAGAAGCGCTACACCGATTTGATCGCCAAGCTCGGCCTTCGGAAATAATTCAGGGCGCCCGCGCGGCGCCCTTCGCGTATCGGGGCCATCCACATTTCGGTGGGCGGCCTTAGGGGCATTTAAGAGGCCCCGAACCGCTCGCAGACCGGCTTGTCTGCCTAGCTGTCCCGCCGGCATCTGGCCCGCGGGGTGAAGGAAACAACATGTTCAATACGAAAACAGTCGAAATCGAGCTGGGCGGAAAGACCCTCAAGCTCGAAACGGGCCGCGTTGCCCGCCAGGCCAATGGCGCGGTTCTCGCGACCCTCGGCGAAACCGTCGTCCTGTGTGCGGTCACTGCCGCCAAGACCGTCAAGCCGGGCCAGGATTTCTTCCCGCTGACCGTCCACTATCAGGAAAAATTCTCGGCCGCCGGACGTATTCCAGGCGGCTTCTTCAAGCGCGAGCGGGGAGCGACCGAAAAGGAAACGCTGACCAGCCGCCTGATCGACCGCCCGATCCGCCCTTTGTTCCCCGAGGGCTTCTACAATGAGGTCCTCGTCATCGCGCAGGTCCTCTCCTACGACGGCGAGAACGAGCCCGACATTCTGGCGATGATCGCCGCGTCGGCCGCGCTCACCATCTCCGGCGTCCCCTTCATGGGCCCGATCGGCGCTGCCCGCGTCGGTTACGCTGATGGCGAATACATTCTCAACCCGACCAACACCCAGGTCGCCGAAGGCGAGCTCGATCTCGTCGTCGCCGGCACCATGGGCGCGGTGATGATGGTCGAATCCGAAGCGAAAGAGCTGTCGGAAGACGTCATGCTCGGCGCTGTCATGTTCGCCCACGCGGCCAGCAAGAAGGTCTGCGAAGCGATCATCAGCCTGGCCGAGAAAGCCGCCAAGGAGCCGTGGGATCTTGCCAGCAACGATGGCAAGGCCGCGGTCAAGACCAAGCTTAAGACGCTCATCGGCAAGGATATCGACGCCGCTTACCGCCTGACCGACAAGTCGCAGCGCTCTGCCGCGCTGACCGTCGCGCGCGATAAGGCCAAGGAAGCCTTCGCCGAAGCCGATCCGCAGGAGCAGATGGCGGCATCCAAGGCGGTCAAGAGCCTCGAGGCCGACATCGTCCGCGGGGCCATCCTCAAGGAAGGCCGCCGCATCGACGGCCGCGACACCAAGACCGTCCGCCAGATCGAGGCCATCGTCGGCTTCCTCCCGCGAACCCATGGTTCGGCGCTGTTCACCCGCGGCGAGACCCAGTCGATCGTCACCACGACGCTCGGCACCAAGGAATCGGAGCAGATGATCGATGGCCTCGAGGGCCTGAGCTATTCGCGCTTCATGCTCCACTACAACTTCCCGCCTTACTCGGTCGGTGAAGTGGGCCGCTTCGGCGCCCCGTCGCGGCGCGAAACCGGTCACGGCAAGCTCGCCTGGCGCGCGCTGCACCCGATGCTGCCGACGATGGAGGAATTCCCCTACACCATCCGCGTCCTCTCCGACATTACCGAGAGCAACGGCTCGTCGTCGATGGCCACCGTGTGCGGCGGCTCATTGGCGATGATGGACGCTGGCGTTCCCCTGAAGCGTCCGGTCGCCGGCATCGCCATGGGCCTCATCCTCGAAGGCAAGGACTTCGCGGTCCTCAGCGACATCCTCGGCGACGAGGATCACCTCGGCGACATGGACTTCAAGGTCGCCGGTACCAGCGAAGGCATCACCTCGCTGCAGATGGACATCAAGGTCACCGGCATCACCGAGGAGATCATGCAAGTCGCCCTCGCCCAGGCGAAGGACGGCCGCGCACACATTCTCGGCGAAATGGCTAAGGCGCTCGACCACACCCGTGAGGAGCTTAGCGCTCACGCGCCGCGCATCGAGACCATGCAGATTCCCAAGGACAAGATCCGCGAAGTCATCGGCACCGGCGGCAAGGTCATCCGCGAGATCGTCGCGGAGACCGGCGCCAAGGTCGACATCGACGACGAAGGCGTGATCAAGATCAGCTCCTCCGACCTCACCCAGATCGAGGCCGCGCGCCAGTGGATCCGCGGCATCGTCGCCGAGCCCGAGCCCGGCACGATCTACACCGGCAAGGTCGCCAGCATCGTCGATTTCGGCGCGTTCGTGACCTTCATGCCGGGCAAAGACGGGCTGGTCCACGTCAGCGAAATCCGCAACGACCGGGTCGAGAACGTCCGCGACGTCCTCAGCGAAGGCCAGGAGGTCAAGGTCAAGCTGGTCGAGGTCGACCAGCGCGGCAAGGTCCGCCTGTCGATGCGCCTGGTCGACCAGGAAACCGGCGCGGAGATCCCCGACACCCGCCCCCCGCGCGAACCGCGCGAAGGCGGTGATCGCGGCCAGCGCGGTGATCGTGGACGCGGCCCCGGCGGCCGTGATCGCGGCCCACGCCGTGACGGCGGCGGCGATCGCGGACCGCGGCGTGAAGGCGGCGACCGGGATCGCGGACCGCGTGGCGAAGGCCGCGGCGACCGCGGACCGCGGCGCGAAGGCGGCGAAGGCGGCGAAGGCGGCCAGCGCGAGGACGGGCCCGCGCCCGAGTTCGCCCCGGCGTTCCTGACGGGCAACAACGACGAATAGTCGCCCTCATTACCAAGCTAAAAAGAAGGCCTCCCGAGCAAGCGCCCGGGAGGCCTTTTCTTTGCCCTGCGAACCCCGTCCATGGTCCGAGCAGGAAATCAGAGACCGAAGTCGCCGCTCACCAGGCTCTGAATCCCGACCAGGGTGATCACGAGATCGGCCACGCCGTCGCCGTTGTTGTCGGCCTGAATCGTCGTTGTGTTATGCGCGACGTCCTGGAACCAGGTGACGGAGTTGTTCACGACGGCCGCCGTCTGACCGGCGACAAACGCGAAGGCTTGGTCGCCGACGCTCCCGAGGTTGGCATCGATCGCGGTCAGATCGATCACGTCAACGGTTCCCGCCTCTTCAAAGTCGAAGATCGTGTCGTGGTTTGCGACCGTGGAATCAGCCGTGGCCGTGTAGACGAACGTGTCCCCGCCCTGACCCCCGATCAACTGATCGGCGCCCAGACCGCCCGTAATCGTGTCAGTGTTCTGGCCACCGACGAGCGCGTCGTCGCCGGCCCCGCCGTTGATCGTATCCGTGCCGTTAAGTCCGAAATCGACATCGGTCCCAGCTGTGACGGTGAAGGCGGCAGCCAAATCGGTACCGGTCGTGCCGACGCCGACATGGTAGGTCTCGGTAAGGCTGTGCCCAGCGCCATCGGTCGCCGTGACGGTGAAGGTGTAATTACCCGCGCCGATGTTCGACGCGGCGCCGATGCTGACGGCGCTCTGGCTACCGCCCGGCGACAGCGAGAACAACGAGGCATTCGTGCCGCCGAGCGTGAAGGTCCAGGCCGTGCTGTCCGCATCTACCGCCGTGAACGAGCCCAGCACGTCGCCACTGCCAAGGCCATTGCCCGTGAAACTGCCGCTCGCCGGGTTGAGGTTGAACAGGATGTCGGTCGGCGCCTGAACATCCGTAACGTCGGTATGCCCGTTGATCGTGATATTCACGACCTGGCTGGTGCCGTCCGCCGTGGTCAGGCTGAAGCTATCCGCCAGCGTGCCGCCGTTGTTCAGCGCATTCACCGTCGGGTTGGCATTGTTGAGCGCGTAGACCCAATTGCCCGCGGCATCCATCGTGTAGGTGCCGTAGCCGTTCGCCGACGCGGTCGCGGCCACAACCGCGTTCCAGCTGTCGTTGGCATTGTCGACGTCGGTCGAGTTGAGATTGCCGCCGACCGTGTTCGGAACCGCATCCTCGGTGATCGAGCCGCTGATCGCGCCGGTGATCACCGCAGCGTCATTCGCGCCGGTCAGATTGACCGTATAGCTCTGCGTGCCCAGCGGCGCGTCACCGTCGCTCACCGTGACGGTGAAGGCGTCGGATGGATTCTGCCCAACGTTCAGCGCCTCGATCGCCGGCGAATTGGGCGCGTAGGTGTAAGCGCCGCTTACAGTGTTCACTGTCAGCGTGCCGTAGGTCCCGGCGAGGCTGACCTGGTTCACGCCGGACGCGCTGCCGCCGAAGATCCCGTAGGACAGCGTTTCCACATCGACATCGCTGCCGACCAGCGTACCGGTGAGGCCACTGTCGATCGTGCTGGTGCTGTTCGGCACTTCGGCGATCGATCCGGAGGTCACCGCCGCCAGCGTCGGCGTATCGTCCGCGCCGGTGAGGTTGATGGTGTAGATCTGCGTCCCCAGCGGGGCGTCGCCGTCGCTGACCGTGACGGTGAAGTTAACGCTCGGGTTCTCGCCCACGTCGAGGCCTTCGATCGCCGCCGCGTTGGGCGCAAAATTGTACGCGCCACTTGTCGTGTTGACGGTCAGCGTGCCGTAGGTGTCGACGAGCGTGGCGATCCCGCCGACGGGGGTCACGCCCTGGATGCCGTAGGTCAGCGTCTCGCCATCGACATCGCTGCCGACCAGCGTGCCATTGAGGCCCGAGCTGGTCGTCGACGAGCTCTGGTTGATCTCGGCGATCGATCCGGACGTCACCGCCGCCAGCGCCGGCGTATCGTCCGCGCCGGTGAGGTTGATGGTATACGGCTGACTGACTGCCGGAGCGATTCCGTCGCTGACGGTGAGTGTGAAATTGAGTGACGGATTCTCGCCCACATCGAGGCCCTCGATCGCCGCCGCGTTGGGCGCGAAATTATATGCGCCCGTCGAGGTGTTGACGGTCAGGGTGCCGTACGTGTTGACCAGGGTTGAGATCCCCGCCGCAACTGTTCCGCCAGCAATCCCGTAGGTAAGCGTGGCGCCGTCATCGACGTCGGCACCAACCAGCGAGCCGGACAATCCGCCGCTGGTCGTCGACGAGCTCTGGTCGATCTCCGCGATCGAACCGGAGGTGACAGCCTGCAGTGTAGGCGCGTCATTCACCCCGTTGACGGTGATGGTCAGCGTCGCCGTGTCGCTCGCGCCATGCTCGTCGGTCACCGTGTAGCTGACGACGACGTCCTGGTGCGACCCTTGCGCGATGTGGTCGTATGCGCTGTTCGAGGGATCGAACGTCCAGCCTCCGTTGGCAGCCATGACAAAGCCCGCCGGCGGCGCGCCGTTGACCGCGAAACCGAGGATCGCGTTCGAGTCGACGTCATGATCGTTGGTCGCGACGGAGCCGGTGACGATCGATCCATCCTCGGTGGCCACGGCCACGTCGGCGGTCGCGACGGGGTCGTCATTGGCGCCGGTGATGTTGACGGTGATGGTGTAGGTCGCCGTTCCGTCGAGCGACTTGACCGTGAGCGTGTCGGTAACGTGATCGGCCTGGTTGAGCCCTTCGGTCGCCGCCCGGCCGTTGTCGAGCGAATAGGTCCACTGGCCGGTGGTCGCGTCGAAGGTAAAGTTGCCGTAGGTGCCGGTGACCGACGGCGGGGCCTGGAATTTGTTCTCGCCAGCGTCGGCGTCCGTTACCAGGAGCTGACCGGCGGCATTGGGATCGCTCGGGATCGCGTTGGCGTCGCCGCCCGCCTCGACCGCGGCGGTTTCCGCGCTGACGACCGAAATGGTCGCCGCATCGTTGGCGCCGGTGATGTGGATCTTGACGGTCGCTTCGCTGAGCGTGCCGTTGCCGAGCCGGATGGCATAGACGAACTGGTCGTTGAAATCCTGGCCGGCGGTCAGCGAATCGACGCTGACGCCGTGTCCAGGGATGCCCGAACCGTCGGCGATGCGATATTCGATCTTGCCGTTGTTGATGCGCACCCAATTGTGATTGAGCGTCTCTTCCCACGGCGACACGCCGGCCGCATTCACATCCTCGGCGAGGAGGTCGTAGTCCGCCGTCAATGCGTTGCCGTCGCCGTCTTCGACCGAGAACAAAGTCTTGGCGTTGCCGCCAAGATCGTTGCTCATCACATCGAGCGTGACCGTGTTGGTCGTGGCATTGTAGATCGTCGAGTCGCTGACCAGCAGGTTCTCGAGATAATTATAGACGTCGTCTTTAGCCTGAGGCGTGTTCGTGAACGACGTCGTCGAGCCGCCGCCCGTTGTCTGCGTAGCCATCTACCATTCCCCCATCGGTACCCGCCAACGGCTCGCCTTCCCGGGTCGAGTCGTTAACCAACCATTTACCTAAATAAGATTTACGCGTCTTGCCAATAACTTGGTTGCGCAACCGTCCCAAAATGGGATTCGGGGACGTGGCGCCGAACGCTGCGAAGCGATTGCGTAGCGATCGTCAGCAGCGCGTAGAGCCGCCACCGGGCCCCGGCCGGCGGGGCGGCCGGCATAAAGCCGGCCGAGCCCGTCCGACGTGGTCAGGCGATTCACTCGCCTGACCCATCCGTTCTTTCTAGCCTGCGAAACGACAAAGGCCTGCGCCAACGATCGCGGGTCCTTCAGATGCGGCGGGTCAGCATACCGCCGGTGCAGCGCCAGAGATCGCCTTGATCCGGTACATCTCCTTATCGGCGCGCGCGAGAACCGACTCCGGTGAGTCGCCCCGCTCGATCATGCCGACGCCGATCGCCACGCTGAGCGGGAGGCACGCGCCGCCAACGCAGAACTGGCACTCGTCGACCGTCTCGACCACGCGCAACGCCATCTTCCAGGCGCTCAGTTCATCCGCATGTTCGAGCAGGATGCCGAATTCGTCCCCCGCCAATCGCGCCACGAAGTCCGCCTTGCGAACGCTTGCCGCAATCAGGCGCGCGACCTGGACCAGGGCCTTGTCTCCGGCACAATGGCCGAACTTGTCGTTGATCACCTTCAATCCATCGACGTCGACGAACAGCATGGCGGCCTGAAACCCATAGCGCTCCACCCGCGCAATGAGATGATCGAGGCTGGCGATGAAGCTCCGGCGGTTGGGGAGGTCAACCAAAGGATCGCGGTGGGCCAGGCGATCCAGTTCCAACAGGCGCGCCTCGCGTGCCGCAAGCTGTGCGCGCAACCGCTCGATCTCGTCGAGCAGCGCGAGCGCCTCGTCCAGGCTGATCCCGCCGTCATCATTGGCCGCGCGGTCTTCGCCCACTGCGAGTCCCCAGTTGCTGATGGGAACCCATACCAGTTCTGCACGCCGCTGAAAATAAAGGACAAACCGAAGGTGTCGCCGAGCGCAGCGAAGCGATCGTTAGCCGCGCCTAGAGCCGTCACCGACCCGTCCGTTGTCTTTCCAGCCACAACACAAAGGCCCCGCGAGCAATCGCGGGGCCTTCTCGTACAGTGCCTGATGCCGCTTACTGGCTAAAGCTCTGGATTTTCTCGAAGGCGCGCTTCGCCTGCGGGTCGCTCCTGACCTCCTGGATGAAGCGATCCTGATGCGGTTGATCGAGGGTCCCGATGCGGCTGAACAGCAGCGGGGCGATCGTCACCACGTCATCCGGTGTGGCGTCATTGAGCAAAGTGCGGAACTGACTGAGGTTGGTTCCACCGACCATCTTATCTCTCCTCTGCGGGGGATTTTCCCGCAACCCAACAACGGTCGGCGGACGCGACGGTTGTTGGGATTGGGGGCCCGAAACGACAGTACGGCTGTTAAAGCGGCTGAGACCCTTTCCCCTCCGCGTGAGCCGTGCCGCGCCAGCTCAATGGCTGTGGGCGGGGCTGGCCACCGGCTTGGTCCGGGCCAGGATGAAACCGTTCGCGTTTGCGGCACGCTTCTCCGCGACCGGTTCGACCCTCGCTGCGTCGGCGCGCCGCTCCATCTGGTCCATCGCCGCGGCCTTGCGCAGTCGGTATTTGAGCGACAGCGACGGGTTGTCCGCTGTCGGCCCGCGATACGCCGCTTGGACGTTCCGGCCGAAGCGCGAGATGTCGAACCCCGACGGCAAGGCCGTTACCGGTGCGCTGCCTAGCGCCGGATCGTGCCGCTGAATTGCTGCGGCTGCGGGCGCCGGAGCTGCGAAGGCCGGCGGACGCGACGGTTCCGCCATCATTGGGTCGGCCTCGTTGTCCATCCATTGCTCCTCGGCATAACGCTCTTCCTGGCGGCGCTTGCGGCGGCGCAGCGCGAGTCCGGCGCCGGCTAGGGCGAGCAGCCCGGCCGCGCCTGCCCCGGCGATCGGCAGGACCTGGTTCATGTCGACCTGGCTGGTTGGCGCGGGCTCGGCAGGTGCGGGCGGCGCCGGCTGTGCGACTGGCGCTGCCGCGACGGGAGGCGCCGCCGTCGTCTCGGTTGGCGCAACTGGCTGCGCAGAGGGGGCGGCGGTTGCGGTGTGCGCGGGCGCCGCGCGTGGGGTCGCCGCCGGACGGGTTGCGGGCCGGGTCTTGGCGGCTGTGGACGTGCGCGCGGACGTGCGTTTCGCAGCCGGCGCCGCCTCGGGCGTGGCCGTCGCGTCCGGGGTGACGCTCGTATCGGTGGTGGCCGGCGCGAGCGGATCGGGCGCGGCCGGAGCCGGCGCGGCGGTTGCAGGATCCGGCGCGGGGGCTTCCTGCGCGATCACGGAGGTGGAAGAAATGGCGAGGGCCGCGGCAATCGCGGTCGTGGCCAAGCGGATGCTGGTGTGTTTCTGGGTCATGCAGATCAAACCGTTGCGGCGACGGTTCGACCCGGCGTTTCCGATGAGCCGACCCGATGAGCGGACGAAGCGCGAGAGCGGCAGGCGGGAGACGGTGGAGGGGCCGTCATCCCGGACTTGATCCGGCACCCGCTTGCCTCGACACCAAGGGCCCCGCAGCGATGCGGGGCCCTTTTGCTCTCAAATTAAACAACGGAGTAGTCTGTGACGTTCAAACAAAGCTTTCCTGCAGTCGCCGATTCCACGCGCTTGAATCCTCCGCCCCGCAGCCCACCTACAACCCCATGACCAGCCGCCCCGTCCTGACGCCCGGCCCCGACCACCCGATCACGGTCGAGCGCAACTCGAATCGCGTCCAAGTTCGCGCCGGTGACACGAAAATCGCCGACACCGCGAACGCGCTCACCCTGCGCGAGGCGGGCCATCCGCCGGTGCAGTACATCCCGCGCGGCGACGTCGACATGGCGCAGCTCAAGCGCTCGACCCATTCGAGCTATTGCCCGTACAAGGGCGAGGCCGCTTACTTCGACATTCCGGCCCTCGGCGAGAGGGGCGCGAACGCGGTCTGGACCTACGAGCAGCCTTATGCCGCGGTCGCCGAGATCGCCGGCCATCTCGGTTTCTATCCGTCGATCGTCTCGATCAATGAGACGGCGGAAGCGGCCGTTTAACGGCGCCCCCGCTGCCTTTAAGGACGATCGGGATTCCCGCTTTTGCGGGAATGACGAACCAAAATTCGGATACGATTCCATTTTCCTACAGCACCCGGTTTGGGATAGCTGATCCGCCTCCACGAGTCGGAGGCTGGATGCCCAACCCTTCCCTGTCTCTTCGCGTCTTCGCGCGAGATTCTACCTTCGCGTCCTTCGCGTCTTCGCGTCTTCGCGTCTTCGCGTGAATCAGGACGCCCGGCTCGCGCACGCGCGCGTAGGACCGTCACCTTTGTCAACTTTCGCAGGTTTGACCCCTCTAGCCTGTCGTGGCACGGCCTATGCCATGGCCAAGGGTGACAGCCAGGAAATGTGGGGCGGGCGGTTCGGCGGGAAGCCGGCCGATCTGATGCGCCAGATCAATGCTTCGATCGGCTTCGACAAGCGCCTGTGGCGCGAGGATATCGC
>DATFUB010000017.1:0-11067 GCA_035261225.1 Sphingomicrobium sp. | reverse complement strand
TTCGCACCTGCCGATCAAGCTCAATACCGCCGGCGTCATTCCGCCGATCTTCGCCTCTTCGCTGCTGTTGATGCCGCTGACCGTGATCCAATGGGCCGGCGCATCGGCGAGCTCAGACAGCGGCGCCAGCGAATGGTTGATCACCATCAGCACCTATCTGCAGCACGGTTCGGCGGCTTACATGCTGCTCTACGGGCTGGGCATCGCCTTCTTCTGCTTCTTCTACACCGCGGTGCAGTTCAACAGCGAGGAAACGTCCGAGAATCTGAAGCGCCATGGCGGCTTCATTCCCGGCATCCGTCCCGGCAAGGCGACGGAAGAATATTTCGACTATCTGCTCAACCGCATCACCGTCGTCGGCGCGACTTATCTCGTCGTGATCTGCCTGATCCCGGAGTTCCTTTCGGCCCAGGCGGGTCTCAACTTCCGCCTCGGCGGCACCAGCCTGCTGATCGTGGTCAACGTGACCATGGATACGGTCAGCCAGATCCAGAGCCACCTGATCGCGCACCAATATGGCGACCTGATCAAGAAGGCCAAGCTCAAGACGACGCCCCGGCGGCGCTGAGGTCGGGCGGGCAGGGGGAGCGCCGTCATGCAGAACATCATTCTTCTGGGACCACCCGGGGCCGGCAAAGGCACGCAGGCGGCGCGGCTGCAGGCGACCCGCGGCATGATCCAGATGTCGACGGGCGACATGCTGCGCGAAGCCCGCGCGTCGGGCTCGCCGATCGGCGAGAAGGTCAAGGCGGTAATGGACGCGGGCGAGCTGGTCAGCGACGCGATCGTAACGGCGCTGATCGGTGAGCGACTCGATTCCGCCGGCCAACAGGGCGCGATCTTCGACGGTTTCCCGCGCACCCAGGCGCAGGCCGAGGCGCTCGATCTGTTGCTCGCCGAACGCGGCCGCGAGCTCGATTACGTGATCGAGCTGGTGGTCGACGAAGACGAACTGGTCCGCCGCATCGTCGGGCGCTTCACCTGCGCCGGGTGCGGGGCTCCGTTTCACGACCATCTCAAGCAACCCGCGGTTCCGGGGACTTGCGATGCTTGCGGCTCGCACGAGTTCAAGCGCCGCCCTGACGATAACGAGCTGACGGTGCGCACGCGCATGGCCGAATATCGCGCCAAGACCGCGCCGATCCTGCCCTATTACGAGAAGCGCGGACTGGTCCGGCCGGTCGACGGCATGGCGTCCGTCGAAGCCGTCGCGGCGCAGATCGACGCGATTCTGGACGGCTAGACAAACCGCTTCGCAAAGACGGGGGTAGGCATGCGATCTTCGATCATCGGACTTGTGGCGCTGCTTTCCGCGCCCGCCACCGCCGACGTCGTCAATGCGTCGCCCAACGGCTTCGAGGTTCGCCACACGGTCAATCTCGTGGTGACGCCCGACGTCGCCTTCCGGGCGTTCGGCAATGTCGCCGCCTGGTGGAACCCCGAACATACGTACAGCGGCAGCTCGGCCAACCTCAGCCTCGCGCTCACGCCCGGCGGCTGCTTCTGCGAGCGCTTCCCGAAGGGCGGCGGGGTCGAGCATATGCGCGTCGCCTTCGTCGATCCGGGCAAGCACCTCGTGCTGACTGGCGCGCTCGGTCCGCTGCTGTACGAGGCAACGACCGGCGTGCTCGACGTCCAGGTCAAATCGACCGGCGGCGGCTCGCAGCTCGTGTTCGATTATCGCGCCGCGGGTTTCTACAAGGGCGGCGCGGACAAGCTCGCGCCGATCGTCGATCAGGTCCTGGCCGACCAGGTCAAGCGCTACCGCACCTACGCGACCGCGCGGCCAAAAACCTAGGCGCGCTCGAGGGTCACGAACCGAAACGGCGGACGCCCGGCCTCCGCCGGATGATCCTCGCGCCCGATCTCGCGCCAATCGCCTGACGCGCGCGGGTCCGGCATCACGGTATCGCCCGCCACCTCCTCCAGCACTTCGGTGAGCTCGATCCGGTCGGCCAGCTCGAGGAATTGCGCGAAGACGTGGGCTCCACCGATCACCGAAATCGGCTCACTCCCCGCCATCGCCACGGCCTCGTCGACCGTGTGCGCGGCTTCCGCGCCTTGAGCTTGCCACGGCACATCGCGCGTCAGCACAATGTGCCGCCGCCCCGGTAACAGACCCGGAAGGCTGTCGAAGGTCGTGCGGCCCATGATCATGACGCTGCCCATGGTCAGCGCCTTGAAATGTTTGAGGTCGGCGGGAATGTGCCACGGCAGTGCCCCGTCGCGGCCGATCACACCGTTCTGCGCTCGGGCGACGATCAGGGTGATGCGCGGTCTGTCCATCGTCATGGCTTTGGCGGGAGTGCGCGGCAATGCCAAGCGCGCTATTGCCCGCCCATGACCGAGACCATGTCGCAAATGATCGCCGAGGCCGCGCAGCTGTTCGGCCCGAAAGCCGTCATCACCGACCCGAAAGAAATCGAACCGTGGGTGATCGACTGGCGCGGCCGGATTCACGGCGCTGCGCCGGCGATCCTCGCCCCGGCTTCGACCGACGAAGTCGTCGCAATCGTCCGCCTCGCCGCCGAACATCGCGTGGCCCTGGTGCCGCAGGGCGGGAATACCGGCATGGTCGCGGGGGCGACCCCGCCCGCAAATGGTTCGGCCGTGCTCCTCTCGCTCCGGCGCATGCGGCAAATTCGTTCAATCAGCGCCGACAATCGTCTCGCGGTCGCGGAAGCGGGCGTGATCCTCGCCGATTTGCATCAACGCGCGCACGACATCGGCATGCGCTTCCCACTGACCCTGGGATCACGCGGCAGTTGCACCATCGGCGGCCTGACCTCGACCAATGCCGGCGGCACCCAAGTGCTGAAGTTCGGCACGATGCGCGCGCTGGTCGCCGGGGTCGAAGCGGTGCTCCCCGACGGCACCGTCCACAGCGGACTCAGCGGCCTCAAGAAGGACAATCGCGGCTACAGCCTCGATCAATTGCTGATCGGCGCGGAAGGGACGCTCGGCGTGATCACCGCCGTCGCCCTCCGTTTGGTCCCAGCCGTGGCTGACCGCGTCGTCGCCTGGGCCGGAGTCGACAGTCCGGCCCGTGCGCTCGAACTGCTGCGCTTCCTCGAGGCACGAACGAACAGCGTCGAAGGGTTCGAGCTAGTCCCCGAGGATTCGCTGCAGCTCGTGCTCAAGCACATCCCGGATACGCGTGCGCCCTTGTCGGGCAATCACTGCTGGCACGTCCTCATCGAAGCGACGACTCCGGAGGCGAACCGGGGGATCGCGGCCGAGGTCGAACGGCTGCTCACCGCCGCGCTTCAGCAGGGCATTATCGGCGACGCGGTGATCGCCGCCAACGAAGCGCAGGCCGAAGCTTTCTGGAAGATCCGCGACACCATCTCCGAGGCCGAGCGCGCCGAGGGGCAGACCCTCGCGCACGACATCTCGGTGCCGGTCGCCGACATGCCGCGTTTCCTCACCGACGCTTCAGCCGAGGTCGAGCGCGCCTTCCCGGGCGTTCTTGCCAGCGGCTTCGGCCATCTTGGCGACGGCAACATCCATTTCCACGTCCGCGCGGCGGGCCATGCCGCGCCCGACTGGTACGACCGCGAAGGCGCGGCGATCACGCGGTTGGTGGACGACCTCGTGACCACGGCCGGCGGCTCGATCTCGGCCGAGCACGGCATCGGCCAGCTCAAGCTCGCCGAACTCGAACGCCTCGCGCCGCCGGGGCGAATTCACGCGCTGCGCGCGATCAAGCATGCGCTCGACCCGCTCGGCATCATGAATCCGGGAAAGCTGGTCCCCTAGCCCTCGTGCATCAGGTCGCGCAGCCGCTGGGCGAGCGGCTCGGCTGGTAGGCTGCTGCGCACCGCGATGAACAAGGCGTCATCGCCGGCGATGGTCCCGACGATTTCCGGCAGCTTGGCCTGGTCGACCGCCAGCGCGACCAGATGCGCCGATCCGGGCGGCGTGCGCACGACCACCATGCTCCCCGAGGTCTCGACCGACTGGACCCATTCGGCGAAAATGCGCCGCAGCCGATCCGCCGGCCAATTACGGTCGCCGAGCTTCTCGGGAAGCGAATAGCCGAGCTTGCCTTCGCGCTTCACCTTGACGGCACCGACCTGCTCCAGGTCGCGCGCGACCGTCGCCTGCGTCACCTCATATCCGGCCTCGGCCAGCAGCGCCGCGACCTCATCCTGCGTGCGCGCGGGGCCCTCGCGCAAAACATCGACAATCGCCCGCTGCCGCTCGGCCCGCCCCTGAGTCATGCGCGCCGAATATGCCTGTTCGCTGCGTGAGGCCATGGCTTCTGCGATGAATTGAGTCTCGCCCATCCACTTTTGTGAAATGGCGGTCGCCACTTATCTCACTGCGCCACCCAATCGCAGGTACCCTGCGGACCTCGTTCAGAGCGCTGGCGGCGGGATCACGGATTTCGGCATCGCTCCCGGCGACAGCCACAGCAGATTCTTGCGGTTTATCGCGACCGCGCGATAGCGATGGTCGGCGGCCCATCGGTCGAGCAGGCCGTCAAGGCCCCCAACAATTGTGGCGGGGTGCTTGTGCTGAGTCCCGGTGAGGATCGCGCCCGGCGGACGCACGTCGAGCCGCTCGATCGACGCAGTGGTGATCGGACACAATGCTGGATCCACGCAAGCCGGCACATTACCCGCCCGGAACAGGAATTGGCCGGTGGCGAAGCGCGGGTCGAGGTCGATCCCGCTATCGACGGCGTGGATCGGCTCAAGCGTGGCGATGCTGGTCGCTCCCGATTGGCGCGCAATGCGTCCGATAAGATGGGCTTCCCGTTCCACCCGGAGCGGCGCCTCTTCTCCATCCGGATGGATCAGAAGCAAAGCGCTTCCGGCGACCCCGGCACCCGAAGTCAGGGCGATCAACACCATCGCCCCGCGGCTTACCTGCTGATATGGCTTGGCGAGCGCCATGAACCACGGGATCAGCGGCGCCGCCAACGGGATCAAATACTGGCGCAGGGATGGCATCGGAAGCAGGGTCGCCAAAGTCGCAGCCGCAACCACCGGGCCCAAGGCGATCGGCGGCTGTACCAACGCTTCGGGCTTCAATGCCCGCCATCGAATCACGATGCCGATAACTAGCATTGCTAGCAAAGGACCTTTCATCATGTTCGCGGTCCATTCGACGATCCTCACCGGAATCGTCAGCCGCCATGACTGCCCCTTCAGCGCGGCCCAATCGGGCACCGCGACAATGCTGTAAGAATATACCTGGAACAGGAAGGGGCGCGGCACGAGCAGCGCGAAATAAAACGTCGGCAAGGCTCCGACCAGTGATCCAGCCAGGAGCGCGAGCATGGCACGGCGATGGATTGGTTCGCGCGCCCGCCACATTGCCTGCACGCATATCGCGGCGGCGGGAAGTGCATAGCTGATCTTGGTCGAGGCCGCCGCAGCCGAAAGCAGGCCGACGACGAAAGCCCGTCCCGGTCGCATTGGCCCTGCGGCGGCATATAATCGCTCGAGAGCTCCGGCGAGAAGCAATAGGGGGAGCGCATCGTCACGCGCGACACTTCCCGCGAACAACACCGAATCGGTGACAAGTGCGAGCAGCATCGCGACCACGCCGGCGCGCTCGTCCTTGGCAAGTGACGACGCGGTTCGCCCAATCAATAGGATCGCGGCCGCGACGCAAAGGGTGTCGATCAGCCTCAGCGCAATCAACGTCCACCCTGGAGAAATCCAGACAATTGGCGCGAACAGGAAGGGCTGAAGTGGCGTCTGGAGGTAGGGGAAGTCGCGGTACGGCAGCAGCCCCTTGGCCACCAGGTCTGCGGCTGCGACGTATTGGCCTTCATCATGGTCGAGCGGGGTCCGCAGCGACAAGGCCGCCATCACCCCGATCGCGCACAGGATAACGTACGCCTTTCGCGACCGCGCCGTGGTCGACGCATAGCTCATGTCCGGGCACCCTGCGGATTGAATCCCAACGCAACGCTCCGTGCGCCTTTTGTCAGACTAACTCGCACTGTTCTCCGCTTCGCTGCCGCCTCGTGACCGTCGCCATGCGAAGATCGACGGCAAGGCGGCGATAATGGAAAACGGACCGAGGGCCGCCGAGTAAGAGAGGGCCGCGACAATCCCTTTGCGATCGTCGAGGGACAAGATGACAGCGGCAACGATCGGCATCAGCGCCGCGAGGTCATAGCGCAGCGCATAGGGCGCCGAAATGAGGCTGGTGGCGACAATCGCCGCGGCCCTGTTCGCTGGCCCCAACCCTCGTGACCGCAGCGCGATGAACAGTCCCAAACCGAATCCCAGGGCGATGACGGCGATAGAGAAGGGCATCTCGAAATAGGAGCTTGGCGACACCGCGGAAGCCGTCAGGCCGCGATTGGATACGATTTGCTGGAAGGCCCCGGACGAACGCAGCCAGTCCGACCAGATGCCCATCCCGAAAATCAGGGTGGCAGCCGCCGCTACCGCGATGACCGTCAACGCCATGGCTGCCAGTGAACGCCATTCGCGATTGGCCAGGAGGAACAGGGGCGCCAGGAACACCAGTTGCGGCTTCAGCGTCACCGCCACGCCCAGGAGCACCCCCCGGGCGACGGACACATCGAACAGGAATGCAGCGAACAAACAGCTCGCGGCGATCATCGAGGTTTGACCGGGAATGAGGCCGAGCAGGATGGCCGGCGCGAAGATGGCGAGCCGCGTCGGCGCGATCCCGTAAAGCCTGGCGGAAGTGATCCAAAACGCCGCAATGGAAACCAGGGTCCACAACCCATAGCTTGGCCAGAACAGCGCAAGGCGGAGAGGCTGGAACCAGATCAGCGCGGTTGGCGGATAGGCAAACGGCTCCGCTGAGGGCGCATAAATCTGCGAGGCCGGGCCGTTTACCGTGCGCCAGAACACCGCGAGATCGACTCCGAAACCGTCGGGCCAAAGCCACCACAGGGTCGCTGCGTTGGAGAGGGCAGCAAGCAAGATCGCGAACGCCAATGCCTTGCGCTGAAACATGCCCCTCCCGACCCAAATTGGCGCGCCCGACGAAGCAGGTTCGCCGAGAGACTTTCTGGCGCGCCCGGCAGGAGTCGAACCTGCGACCTCATGCTTAGAAGGCACGTGCTCTATCCAACTGAGCTACGGGCGCGCGTCGCGCATGACTAACCGCAATCCACGACAAGCGGAACTGCGCCACGGTGTTCATTTGCCGTTCAATCGCTACGGCGGAAGCACGAAACATCAAAGGGGGATGAAGATGCGCGCCGCTCGTCTGGCCATTGCCGCAGTCATTGCTGGCGGCTTCGCGAGCGCGGCGCAGGCGACCACCGTCGTCATTTTCGTCGAGCCGATGACCCTCGAACGCTACACCAAGGTATTCAACACCCCGGGCCCCGACCGCGTGCTGATGTGCATGGCGCCACCGGCGACCAGCGGCTGCACCGACGTGACCGCGAAGGTCCGTCGCTAGGCGACCGTTTCGAGCAGGCCTTCGAACAGGCGGCGGCCGTCGGTCCCGCCATGCGCCGCCTCGCTCGCCCGCTCGGGGTGCGGCATTAGCCCCAGCACATTGCCGGCGTCGTTGAGGATCCCGGCGATCCGCCGCGCCGATCCATTGACCTCGTCGAGATAGCGGAACGCGACCCGGCCTTCGCCCTCGATCCGGTCGAGTGTGGCCGCGTCGGCCTGGTAATTGCCGTCGTGGTGCGCGACCGGGAAGCTCACGGTCTCGCCGGCGTCATAGGCGCTGGTGAACAGGCTCTGGCTGTTCTCGACCTTGAGCGGCACCGGCCGGCAGACGAAATTCAAACCGGCGTTGCGCATCAGCGCGCCCGGCAGCAGACCGGCCTCGGTCAGCACCTGGAAGCCGTTGCAAATGCCGATGACCGGCACGCCACGTCCCGCCGCGTCGGTAACCGCGCGCATGATCGGCGACCGCGCCGCCATCGCGCCCGAACGCAGATAGTCGCCATAGGAAAAGCCGCCGGGCAGCGCGATGAAGTCGGTCCCCTCGGGCAGCTCGGCATCGCGGTGCCAGACCATCGCCGGCTTGCGCCCCGTGACCTGCTCCAGCGCCATCGCGACATCGCGGTCGCAATTGGACCCGGGGAAAACGATGACCGCGGTTTTCATGCCGTCTCCAGCCGCTCGATGCGGAAATTCTCGATCACAATATTGGCGAGCAATTTGCGGCACATGTCCTCGATCTCGCCGTCGCTGGTGCCGTCGGCGAGGTCGAGTTCGATCAGCTTTCCCGCGCGCACGTCATTGACGCCGGCAAAGCCGAGCCCATCGAGCGCATGGTGGATGGCCTTGCCCTGCGGGTCGAGGACACCGGGTTTCAAGGTGATGAAGACGCGCGCTTTCATGGGTCTGGCCTGCCCTAAAGGATGACGCGGGCCGCTATGGATGCAAGGTGAGAATCCGGCAAGCTTTAACCCCTTGTTTACCATCCAGGCGCACCTTTCAGGCGCCGGGCGTCGACTCCGGCGCTCGGAAGGGACAAGTTATGGCCGTAGGTATTGCCATTGCCATGTTCGTCGCACTCTTTGGCTGGGGCGCGAACTTCGTTGGCTGGAGCGATCCTGAAGGAAAAGTTCAGCTCGCGCTCGCGACCAGCTTCATCCTCGGCATCATCGGCGGTTACAGGGCCAAAAGCTGAGCGATCAATAACCGCTAAGTTCCGCGACCCGGTTGCGGTGGTAATAGAGGTCGCCGAACAATTCCCCGAGCACCGCCTCGCGCTTCATGAACAGGCCGATGTCATGCTCGTCGGTCATCCCGATCCCGCCGTGCATTTGCACACCCTCGCGCACCGCGAACGACGCCACGTCTGCGGCCTTCGCCTTGGTGACCGCCACGAACAGCTCCGCCCGCTCGTCGCCTGCATCGAGCAGCTGCGCGGCCTTGAGCGCCGCCGCGCGGGCGATCTCGATCTCGCCAAAGAGGTGCGCGGCGCGATGCTGGAGCGCCTGAAACTCGCCGATCAATTTGCCGAACTGCTTGCGCGTCCGCAAATAATCGAAAGTCATCGCCGAGGCCCCGGCCGCGACCCCGACCAGCTCCGCGGCCACGCCCGCGCGCCCGGCGTTCAGCGCCCGCGAGAGCGGCGCCCAGCCGCCATCGACCTCCCCGATCACCGCGTCGGCGTCGAGCTCGACGTCGTCGAAGGTCAGACGCGCCGCCTTGGAACTGTCGGTCAGGTTCACATTCTCGACCGTCGCCGCGTCTTTCGGCACCGCGAACAAAGTGATCCCGTCGCGGTCGCCGGGCGCGCCACCGGTGCGCGCCGCCGTGACGATCATATTCGCCGACGCCGCCTGGACGGCGAATTGCTTGTGGCCGTTGAGCACGAAGCCATTGCCCTGCCGCTTGGCCGCGAGCGCCGTCTGCTCGGGCGCGTGATGGGGGCTCTCGTCGACCGCCAGCGCGAGCACCACTTCGCCCGCCAGCACTCCCGGAAACCAGCGGTCGCCATGCGTGGTGCCTTCGATCGCGCGCACCGCAACCACCGCGGTCGCCAAGAACGGCGAGGGCGTCAAATTGCGCCCGATCTCCTCGAGCACCAGCGCCGCCTCTGTCGCGCCAAGTCCAAGCCCGCCGTGGCTTTCGGGAATCGCGATGCCATTGAGCCCAAGCTCGCCAAATTGCTTCCACAGCGCATGCCCGAACCCGTCGAAGCAATCGGTATCGCGCCAATGCCGCAACTGCTTCGCGATGCTCCCCTCGTCGGCAAGGAAGCTCGCCGCCGTCTCCTGCAGCATCTTCTGGTCGTCGGTCAGCAGGCTCATGACTCCCTCTCCCCTTCAGGGGAGAGGGCAGGGGAGAGGGGGCTATCAAGCGCGCCTGCGATAATTGTCAGGACACCTTCGATGTTTGTTCCCACCTCGCGATTGGTGAAGCGCAACACGCGATATCCCTTACTCTCAAGAAATGCGGTTCGTTGGCTGTCATAGCCCTGCCGAGAAGCATGCGTATCACCGTCGACCTCGACGACCAGCATGCGTGGCAAGCGGCAGGCGAAATCGACGATGTAGCGTCCGATGACGACCTGCCTTCTAAACTTCGCGCCTTGAAAGCGCTTGGCCCGCAGGGCGTACCATAGCTTCTGTTCGAGCGGAGTCTGCTCGGTGCGCAGGCGCTTTGCATATTCCAGCAACCTCTGATCGCGCACTCCTGATTCCCCCTCTCCCTGACCCTCTCCCCTGAAGGGGTGAGGGAAATCTCACGCGCCCGGCAGCCGCAAAATATGTTTGGCAATGATGTTCAACTGGATCTCGCTGGTCCCGCCCTCGATCGAATTGCCCTTCGAGCGCAACCAGTCGCGCGGCGCCTTGCCACTTTTGCTCCGCTCGCTGTCCCATTCCAGCGCGTCGCTCCCGCCCGCCGCCATGACCAGCTCGTTGCGGCGCTTGTTCAACTCGGTCCCGGCATATTTCATCATCGACGGGCTCGCCGGATGCGCCTCGCCCGCCTTCCACAGCGCGGTGAAGCGCTCGCTCATCGCCTGGAACGCCAGCGCGTCGACGTCGTACGCCGCGATTTCGGCGCGCAACAGCGGATCCGCCGGTTTCATCGCCGCGCCGAGCGACCCACCCCCGCCGAGCCCCATGCCGCTGATCATCTCGCGCTCGTGACCGAGCAGGTATTTGGCGACGTCCCAGCCCTTGTTCACTTCGCCGACGATCTGCGCCTTGGGCACCTGCACATCGTCGAAAAAGGTCTCGCAGAAGGGCGAATTGCCGCTGATCAGCAGGATCGGCCTGGTCGAGACCCCGGGCGTCGCCATGTCGAACAACAGGAAGCTGATCCCGCCTTGCTTCGACTCCGTCGACGTCCGCACCAGGCAGAAGATCCAGTCGGCCTTGTCGGCGTAACTGGTCCACACCTTCTGGCCGTTGACCAGCCAATGGTCGCCCTGATCTTCGGCTTTGGTCTGTAGCCCCGCGAGGTCGGACCCGGCACCGGGTTCCGAATAACCCTGACACCAGCGGATCTCGCCCCGCGCGATCTGCGGCAGGTAGAGCGCCTTCTGCTCCTCGCTGCCGAACTTGAGCAACGCCGGCCCGAGCATCGAAATGCCGAAGCTGGTCAACGGCGAGCGCGCCCCGATCCGCGCCATCTCCTCCTT
>DATFUB010000016.1:0-93433 GCA_035261225.1 Sphingomicrobium sp. | reverse complement strand
CCCGCGGGTGCTCGCTCAGCCACTCCTCGTCGAGCTCCCAATCCTCGATAAACCGCCGGTTCCACAGGTACAGGCGCCCGTCGCTGGCGAACACGCTGATCGCCTCGAACAGATTGTCGAAAGTCGCGGCGCGGACGCGGAGCAACGTGTCGCGCGCCGAGGCCAGCCGAAGCTGCTCGGTCCGGTCCTCGACGAACAAGCGCAGGCCACCATCGGGCAACGGCTGGGCGACAACCCGCAGATGGTCGCCGTTGGGCAGCATCCATTCTTCCTCGACGACTTCCTCGGCGCTGGTGAACCACGCCCGCCGCTCTTCCTTCCAGGCCGGGAAGTCGCGGGTTTCGGGCAGGCGCTGATTGTCGCGCATGCGATCGATCAGGCGGTCGAATTCGGGCCGTTCGGCGAGCCATTCAGGGTCGAGCTGGGCCATCGCCGCGAACGGCCGGTTGAAGAAACTGAGGGCGCGCTCGGCATCGAATTGCGCGGTCCCGGCGGTCATTCGGTCGGCGAGCTCGCGCTGCGATTCGATGTGCCGGGTCAGCTCGGCGCGCGCATCTTCGAGATCCTGGACGTCGATCGCAAACCCAGCGACCGCGCCGGTCGCGAGCGGCACATTGACCAGCCGCAGCATGCGCCGTTCACCGCCGATGATCGCCGGCTGCATGCTCGACTGAATGTGCCCGCTGTCGACCGCTTCGCGCGCCGTTTCGACCCCGCTATTGGCGCCTTCCGCATCGATCAATTCGGCCGAGCGGGCGATCACGTCGGCCGCGTCGCGGCCCTCGACGGCCTCGACGAACGCGGTGTTCACGAGGCCGAGACGGAGATCGGGTCCGCGGTACCACATCGGAAACGGTGCCGCTTCGATCAGATGGGCGAGGGAGTCGAGCGCGCTTTCGGTTTGCCGAAGCTTGATCGCGAGCTCGGCGCGGGCTTCCTCACCCGTACTCGTATCGTAAAACCACAACAGCAAGGTGCCGAGCGGCTCGGGCGCGGGCGCCGGCCCGCCGCGGACCTCGAACACGCGGTCCGAGCCGCGTGCCCGGATCGTCCGGGCTACGCGCTGAGCGGACAGTTGCGCCGCCTCGACGTCAGCCGTCAGCAGCTGAAGGTCATCGGCCTCGATTCCGCCGTCATCGGTGATGAGGTCGGACAGCCGCGACGGGGTGCGCGCGAGCCCGAGGTCGCGCTGCAACTGGCTGTCGATCTCGAGGCGGTGATCGGGCCGCACGAGCAACGGCCGCGCCGGGGTCGTTTCGAGCAGCGCCGCACTTGATCGCGCCGCGCCCAGGACGGTCTCGGCAAGCCGGAAACGACGCGCGGCGACAATCGCGATCGCGATCGCGACGGCGAGCCACAGCAGGGCCAAGGCGACGATTGCCGCTGTCATGCCCGCAACGGCGTTCATAACTTGCGAATGGCGCTCCCCATGGCCGGATCATAGGGCGAACCCAGCGCCAAAAGAAAGGGCGGGAGACTCTTAGCCTCCCGCCCTCTTGTTGCTTCGGTATGGGTCTACAGGTCGACCGTGACGCCCCCGTAGAAGTAGCGACCAATCGCATCGAACGGATCGCCTCCGCCCGTGCCGAGCAGGCCCAGCGGCGGCTTCTTGTCGAACAGGTTATCGATGCCGAAGTACAAATCGAATTTCCGATTGCTGTCTCGCGTCGGAATTTTCAGGTCGAGCCGGGCCGCGTGGTACAACACGGCTGGATACCAGACCTTCGAGAACTGGTCGGCATTTTGCGGCGGATTCCCGGCGAACGAATGTTGGGATTCGTAGGTGCCGACCGTTTGCCTTCCGATATAGTTCAGCGAGTAACTGAGATCGAAAATGCCGATCCCGTAACCGATGTTCATGTTGGCGTTCCACTGCGCATCGCCGAGCTCGCTGAGCTGGCGGTCCGCGATCGTCGAATTGAGCGGGTCGGTGAAGTTGTTCCGCTTCAGCACGTAAGTCGCAACGCCGTGGAGATTCAATCTGTGACCATTAGAGAAGGTCTTCCGGTAGGCAAGCTCCATGTCGATGCCGTCGGCTTCCTGCTTCGCGAAGTTCACGCCGCCCGAAATCAGCGTTGGCGACGGGAACGTGCTGTCCGGATTGCGCGGGAAGAGCAGGGCGCAGAATTGGTTCGGCTGCGGGAGGTCGAAGCACTGGTTGAGGATCGTCTGACCACCGAGCGTAGCGATCAGGTTCTTCACCCGGATGCGATAATAGTCGACCGAAATGCTCAGCCCCGGCACCCAGCGCGGCGTAAGCACGCCGCCAAGGGTCAGACTCTTGCCGGTTTCCTCTTGCAGAAAGGGGTTGCCGGACGACACAATTTCCAAGGTCTGCGTACGTGCAGGCGTGTTCACAAATCCGACTGGAACGCCGGCTGCCAGACAATTCCCCGCCCGCAATGTGCTGCCGGTGTTGATGAACAGGGTATCGCACGGGTCGTTCAGAAAGGCGAAGTTCTGCGTGGGCGGCGTGAACAGATCGGATTGGGTCGGGACACGAACCGACTTGGAGTAATTACCGCGCAAACGCAGGTCGCGCACCGGAGCCCAAACCCCGTTCACGTTCCACGCCAGGGTGTGGTTCGCAGCGGTGTTGTAATCCGAATAACGCATCGCGCCAGAAACAGTCAGCTCGTGAAAGAGCGGCTGATCCCGAACGATCGGCAATTCGACTTCGCCGAAGATCTCGTTGACCTTGAAAGCCGGTGGATCGAATTCCTGGAAGGCGTTGAAGAAGGTGCCGCCGGCGGCCGAAAGCGGATCGGCGATCTGGTGGGCCCTTTCTTCGCGGTGCTCGACGCCGATCGAGAAACTGATCGGACCGCCCGGAAGAGAGAATAGCTGCGAACTATCGCCATTCACGAACGCGAGCACATCGAGTTCCGACGCAGTCGAATCGACGAATGATGTCGTGTTGACATAATTGAGCGCTGCCTGGCTCGGCTGGCCCTCGCCCAACACATTAATCGGAACGCAGGCCGGATCGTCGTTGGCCGTTCCAAGCGGATCCTGGACAAGTGATGTACTATTTACACGGCACACAATCTGACCGGTATTCGGGTCACGAACTGCGTCGGTCGCCAGCAGGAAACCTGCGTCATTGCCGTTGAGATCAAAGATCCGGAGGTCGTTGAATTCCCTCTGCCGCGATTTCAGGTGGCCGTAGTTGACCGAAATTTCGTAGTTCCAATCCTCGTTGAAGTCTCCCTGAATGCCGCCGACGATACGATACGTATCGCGACGGATCTTTTCCTGACGCCCGCCGAAGTCGACGTCAAAGCGCGCCAGCGGGAGCATCGTGGACGAGGTCGCTCCGCCAGGGCAGCGGCCGATGGTTTGCAACGCGGTAATGTTCTGCGCCGTCAGGAATGGATTGTCGCAGCGGATGCCCACGCCAGAACCGAAGAAGCCCGGGAAGGTCGACTGGAAGAAGCTCGGTTGGCCCTCCTGAAGAGCGTCGACGCGGACGAACTTCGCTTCGACGAACGGTTTAAACGCATCGCTGATGTCGAAATGGGCCAGGAGATTGCCCGAGTACCGCTTCAGGCCGGGCGCAAGCTGGCCAGTGTCGCGCAGCGTTGCACCCGGGGCGCACGCGCTGCTTGGGTTATGAATATAGTTGCCTGAACCGAAAGGACGGAAATCGAGCGCTGGGATTTCCTCGCACAGCGTGCCGTCACGCGAGAAGTTGAGGAACCGCGGCGCACCAAGCGGAGTACCTGGATTCAAACAGCGCTGGGCGCCAAGTGCCGCATTAACGCCCGCCGGGCCGAAGGCCGCGCTTTGGCACTGCGCGACCGAAGCGTTGGCTGTGATGGTTCCCCCATTCGAAATAGCCTGGTTGCGAACGCCGCAGAAGAACTGATTATCCGGCACGCCGTCGCCCGACCGCGGCTCGCCAGCTGTGGGCTCAGCCAGGTTGAACTGGCAGCGGCCGTCGAACGCGCCGGTCAGACTCGGGCGCTGCTTGAAGTAGAGAGCGTCAGCGTCGACATATTCGAGATTGACGGCGACGTTCGCGCGATTGTCCAGGAAGTTCTGGCCGGCCGTAAGGCTGATGAAATTGACAGCGCGGTCGCCTCGCGAGGAGAGGCCCGTCTGGGCGCGCACGCGGAAGCCGTCATAATTCTTCTTGAGGACGAAGTTGACCACTCCGGCGACAGCGTCCGAGCCGTAAACTGCCGATTCGCCACCCGTCACAATATCGACGCGATCTATGAGATCGGTCGGAATCGTATTGGTGTCGACCAGATAGTCGCCAGGCGTGTAAGTGATGTGGCGGCGGCCGTTGACCAGCACGAGGGTGCGCTCCACGCCGAGGCCGCGAAGGTCTAGGCTGTTGACGCCGGCCGTACCAATGAACCGCGTCGAGTTCGCCTGGCTGAAAGTCGAGCGAAGCGACGGCAGGTCGTTCAACCGGTCACCGATGTTGACGTCGCCGGTCATTGCCAGCTCTTCCGCGGTGATCGAGGTAATCGGCACCGGTGAGTTGAGGTTGGGACGCCGGATACGCGACCCGGTGACGACGATTTCACCCTTATCGCGCTCGGACGCGTTGGTGGCCGCGGCCTTTTCATCGCTAGCGACGCAAGTGCTGGGGGCGCTGTCCGGAGTGCATTCCGGGCCGGCCTGGCTCGGTTGAGCGGCGATTGGCGCCGCAGCCTCGGCGTACGCCGGTGAGCCAAGCACCGTGGACAGCGCGATCGTGGATACGGCGACGGTCAAACGCAAAGATGCACGATTTGTCATTGATCGGTTCCCCCCGAAGATGGGAGGGACCTTAACGGTGTTTGGATAGCTGGCAACGCAATGACACGACCGCGCAGACTGTTTCTGCCGAACCTGTTACCTTAGTGCAACATTAATGGGGCTGTAATGTTGCGTACAGCTTCCAGCGCATCAATACCTGTAATGATCCGGCTTGAACGGTCCCTCCGGTGACACACCGATATAGCCTGCCTGCTTCTCGTTGAGCTTGGTCAGTTTCACGCCAAGCTTGTCGAGATGCAGGCGCGCGACCTTTTCATCGAGGTGCTTGGGCAGCACGTAGACGTCGTTTTTATACTTGTCGGCGCCGGTCCACAGCTCGATCTGGGCGAGCACCTGGTTGGTGAAGCTCGAGCTCATCACGAAGCTCGGGTGGCCGGTGGCGTTGCCAAGATTGACCAGGCGGCCCTTGCTCAGCACGATGATCTTCTTGCCGTCGGGGAATTCGACCTCGTCGACCTGCGGCTTGATCTCGGTCCACTTCATATTGGCCAGGGCGCCGATCTGGATCTCGCTGTCGAAGTGGCCGATGTTGCACACGATCGCCATGTTCTTCATCGCCCGCATGTGATCGAGCGTGATCACGTCCATGTTACCGGTCGCGGTGCAGAAGATGTCGGCGCGGGTGGCCGCTTCCTCCATCGTTACGACCTCATAGCCCTCCATCGCCGCCTGCAGGGCGCAGATCGGGTCGACCTCGGTCACAATGACGCGCGCACCGCCGTTGCGCAGCGACTGCGCGCTGCCCTTGCCGACGTCGCCAAAGCCGGCGACGCAGGCGACCTTGCCGGCGAGCATCACGTCGGTCGCGCGGCGGATGGCGTCGACCAGGCTCTCGCGGCAACCGTAGAGGTTGTCGAACTTCGACTTGGTCACGCTGTCGTTGACGTTGATCGCCGGGAACGGGAGCTTGCCCTGCTTGGCCAGGTCGTAAAGCCGGTGCACGCCGGTCGTGGTCTCCTCGCTGACGCCCTTGATCGCCTCGACCGTCTTGGTGAGGTAACCCGGCCGTTCGGCGAGGAAGCGCTTGAGCGTCGCGACGAAGATTTCCTCTTCCTCGTTCGACGGTTCGAACAGTTCCTCGCCCGCTTCGACCCGCGCGCCCCACAGCGCAAACATGGTCGCGTCGCCGCCATCGTCGAGGATCAGATTGCACGTCCGGTCCTGACCCCAATCGAAGATGCGGGCTGCGTAGTCCCAATAATCCTCGAGCGTCTCGCCCTTGATCGCGAACACCGGGATGTTGCGCGCGGCGATCGCCGCGGCCGCGTGATCCTGGGTCGAAAAGATGTTGCACGATGCCCAGCGGACCTCTGCGCCCAGTTCGATCAAGGTCTCGATCAGCACCGCGGTCTGAATCGTCATGTGCAGCGAGCCGGTGATCCGCGCGCCCTTCAGCGGCTTTGAGCTCCCGAATTCCTGCCGCAGCGCCATCAGCCCGGGCATTTCGGTCTCGGCGATCTCGATCTCCTTGCGGCCGAAATCGGCGAGGCCGAGATCTTTCACGACAAAGTCGTTGAAACGGGTTTCAGCCTGCGTCGCCACGTCGAGAGTCTCCGAATGATGAATGGTCGCGTCCGCCTGAAACTATTTGGCGGGCACCGTCCGGCTGCCCCTAGCCCCGGGCCTCCGCCAAAGCAAATATAAAGGATTCCTTATATGTTGATTCAGGCTGCGCCGGTCTCGCTCGCCAGCAGCCGCGGATCAATGCCTTCGGCCTTGAACGCGGCGCCCCAGCGCTCGTCGGTCGGCGTGTCGAACAATATCTTACTGTCCGAGCCGGCCGCGAACCAGCCATGGCGGGTCATTTCCTCGTCAAGCTGGCCCTCGCCCCAGCCGGCGTAACCGAGCGCGACAATCCACCGTTCGGGACCGCGACCCTCGGCGATCGCGCGCAGCACGTCGATCGTCCCGGTCATTGCGAACAAGGTGCCGTTGGCGCCGTTGATTTGCAGCGTGTCCTGTCCGCCCCAGTCGGTCGAATGGAGGACGAAGCCCCTGCCTGGCTCGACCGGGCCGCCGTGATGGACCGCGCAATCGGGAGCTTCGCCGGGGTCGATCTCGAGCTGTTTGAGCAACCCGCGGAAACCGATTCCGGAGCGCTTGTGGCCGATGCCGACGCCGATCGCGCCATTCTCGTCGTGGACGCACATCGCGATCACCGCCCGCTCGAAGCGCGGGTCGGCCATTCCCGGCATGGCGAGGAGCAGCTTGCCGGAAAGGAAGGTCGGTTGCTCAACCACGCGCCGACAATGGTCCGCGACGTCCGCACGGGCAAGCCTTGAGGCCACGTTCCGCCGAGCCTATCTGCCACTCCATCAGACATCAGGAGATCACCCATGACCATCCAAGTCGGCGAACGCTTGCCCGACGTGCCTCTGGCGATAGCGGCCGCGGAAGGTCCGCAGCCCACCACCAGCGGGGAATATTTCAAGGGCAAGAAGGTCGCGTTGTTCGCGGTGCCCGGCGCGTTTACGCCGACCTGCTCGGCGCGGCATTTGCCATCGTACGTTGAGAAAGCCGCTGACCTCAAAGCCAAGGGCATCGACGAGATCGCCTGCATCTCGGTCAACGATCCGTTCGTCATGAGCGCGTGGAATGAGCGCGACGGATCGGGCGACATCACCATGATCGCCGACGGCAATGGCGCATTCGCCGAGGCGATCGGGCTGGTCATGGACGGCAGCAAGTTCGGCATGGGCACGCGCTCGCAGCGTTACTCGATGGTCGTCGACGATGGCGTGGTCGAGCAGCTGAACGTTGAAGCGCCGGGCGAATATCGCGCCTCCTCCGCGGAATATATGCTCGATCAGCTGGCCACCGCCTGACACCTATCGCGGGTCCGGCTCCCTTCACCGACACGGCGAAACGCTGTTCATTCTCAGTCGTTCGATCGACCGAGACTAGGTGAAGGGAGTCGAATGATGGCCAAAAGCAATCGCAGCAACCGCAACAACCGGGGCGTGCTGGAGATGGCGCGCGAAAGGCCGATCGCCGCAGCGGTGACAGCAGTCGGGGCCGCCGCAACCGGCCTGTTCCTGTGGTCGAAACGGACACAGATCAGCGATCAGCTGAGCAGTCTCGGTGATCAGTTCAGCCAATGGACCGAAAGCATGCGCGCGACCGGCGATGACTTTGAGGCGGCCAGCGGCACCACGCGGTCGGTCGCGGGCAACGCCTCGCCGTCAGCCACGCGCCGCCCGGCGGCCCGACGGAAGACGGCCCCCGCCGAAACCGTCATCATCGACGAAACGCCGGCAACCTAGGCCGACAAGAACTCCGCGATCGCCGCGCCGAACTCCGGCTTGGTGATGCTGCTCATGTGCGTGCCGGGAACCTCGCGGAACTCGGCGTTGGACAGCGCCGCCGCAAGTTCCTGTCCGGAACCGTTGTCGTCGTCCTCACTGCCGCACACGACCAGGGTCGGCATGGTGAACGCCTGTAGCCAGTCCAGGAATGCATCCTCGAAGCTCTCAAGCAGCTGCGCTGCGGCGATCCGGTCGACCTTCTGGCTCTTCATGAACTGGATCGACAGCCAGTGCGGGTCGCCGCGCTGGACCGTGTCGAACAAGGCAATCGCGTCGACAAAGAAAGTCTTGCGGCGCTTCCAATTCTCGAGGCCCTCGAGCCCCGCTCCGCCAAGAATCGCACGGCGTGGCTTCAGGCCTTCGCCAACCGCTTCGACCGTCGTTCGCGACCCGAGTGAAAACCCACCGAGATCGAAGTCATGGAGCGCGAGATGCGCGATCAGCTCCTTCAAATCGCGCGCCAGGATGCCCTTGGGATAATATTGCTCGCCGTACGGCCTGCCGCTGAGGCCGTGAGCGCGAAGATCGGGCATGATAACCCGGAAGCCCTCGGCCGCAATCCGATCGGCGGCGCCGAATTTGATCCAGTTCATTCTGGCGTCGGAGAAAAGTCCGTGAAGCAGGACCACCGGCCAGCCCTGTCCAGTCTCATGGTAGGCGAGCTCAACCCCGTCGGAGGCGGTCCAGAAGTGAACCACTGCTTCGCTCATCCCGGAAACTCGCCCGTCGCTTCGACCCATTTGTCGACCAGCTTCTGGTAATCCTGCGTGCGCATTTCCGGCAGACCTTCGGTGTTGAGCCACGCGCGGTGCATGCTCTCCGTGCCGAAGTGGTGCTTGGGCCGAAACCGCGACGGATCGTCAAAGCTGGCGACCGTCAGGTCCATATTCTCGCTGCCTTCCTTGAACTTGAAGCCAAACGAGGTACCGCACTCGCGGCAATAGGGCCGGACCGCGATCGGTGAACTGTCGTACCAGTCGGGCTCCTGCGCCCAGGTCACGTCGGCCTGCTTGACGTTCTTGAACGCGATCGAGACCGAACCGGTTGCGCGCTGGCACATCCGGCAATGGCACAGATAGGCGTCGTCGGTGGCGATTTTCGCCGCGTAGCGGACCCGCCCGCAAGCGCAGCCGCCGGTCATTTCGTCGGCCAATTCTTCCTCCCTTGGAACCGGCCCACTTGCGCGGCTAAGGGGCGGCATGTCCAGCGCTCCCGACCAGGCAACGATCGCCCGCGACGCCAAGTGGCTCGCCCAGGCGCTCGATCCGGCCGCAGGCGTGGTCCGGCTAATCGCGATGGATCGCGGAGCCTATCGCGCAGCAAGCTTCCTCGACGACCGAATGCTCCAGCAGCCGGTCGATGCGCACATTGTCCCCTGGCCGAAAATCGAAGCTGCGATGTCTGACGACTTGCGCAGCGACGCCCGCTGGATCTTTCACATCGGCCACGTCGGTTCGACCCTGATCTCAAGGATGCTGGGCGAAATCTCCGGCGTGCTCGCGATCCGCGAGCCGCGCCTGTTGCGCGATCTCGCCTTTCACCCTCCTGAGGTCCGCGCTCAGTACATCGGCGCAGTGCCCAAACTGATGTCGAGAGCCTTCGCCGTCGATGAATTCGCCTGTGTCAAAGCGACCAGCTTCGTCAGCGAAATCGCGCCCGACCTGGTGCCAGTTGGGGAGCGCGCGCTGTTCATGTTTGCGACCCCGCGCAATTACATCGCGAGCATCCTCGCCGGCGAGAATTCGGTCCAGGAAATGCGGATGCTTGGCGAAAGCCGTGCTGCGCGGATGGCCGAGCGCGTCGGCGCCATCGCCGTCCGCACCGACGCCGACCTCGCCGCAGCCGCCTGGGCGTGCGAGATGACCTCGCTCGAAGCCGCGGCGGACGCCATGCCCGACCAACGCATCGCCTGGGCCGACTTCGACCGGATGCTCGCAGACATGTCCGCCGAACTCGCGAGCGCCGCGTCATTCTTCGGCTTTAACTCTGGAGGCGCGGAGCTTGACGCTATCGCCGACGGCCCTCTGATGACGCGCTATTCCAAGGCGCCCGAATTTGAATACAGCCCATCGTTGCGCAACGAGCTGATCGCTGAAGCGACCGCGTTCCACCGGCCCGATATCGACGCCGCCCTTGCCATGCTCGGCCGGGCAGCCGAAAAGTCGCCGCTACTCGCCCGCGCGCTGGGGCGAACTAGGGAGATTTGATGTACCGAGTTCTGCAAATCTTGACCGTCGCCGAAGTCGCGCAATGCCGGCAGATCGCGACGTCGGCGCCGTTCATCGACGGCAGAATCTCGAACCCGCACAACACCGCCAAACAGAACGAGCAGCTTCACGATCCACAAGCCTACCAAAAGAGCTCGGAGCTACTGAAGACCGCGCTCGCGCGATCGCCGGAATTCATGGAATTCGCCTTTCCAGTGGCTTTGGCGCCGCCAATGATGATCCGCTACAAGCCGGGGATGAAATATGGCGCGCATGCCGACGCCGCCTTCATCCAGTTGCCTGGGGCGACCATCCGCAGCGATCTGAGCTGCACCATCTTCCTCAACGAGCCGAAGGATTACGAAGGCGGCGAGCTGCATCTCCGGCTCGGCGACGCCGATCTGACCTTCAAGCTCAAGCCCGGCGAGGCGATCATCTATCCGTCCGACAGCCTCCACCAGGTTGTCCCGGTGACCAAAGGCGAACGACTGGTCGCGATCACCTTCATCCAGAGCCGGATCCAGGACCCGTTCCGCCGCAACCTCCTATACGAATTGAACGAAGTCGCCGCGCTCGAAGGCCTCAAAATGGACGTGGAAAATTTCGGCCGGCTCCAGCTCATTCAGCAGAACCTGCTGCGCTATTGGGGTGACATGCCCTGACGGCGTCTATTGTGGGCCGCTCGCCTGCGGCGGCATCGAGACATGTTCGTGGACGATCTTCCAGCTGCCGTCCTTCTGGCGCTGGAAGACATCGGTGAAGCGCGCGCTGACGGTCGGGCGCACCTCGCCGGCGACGACGGTAAAGGTCTCAATCCCCGAGCTGACGAACGCGTCGTTGCCGACCAACTGGATATGGCGGTCGAAAACCTTGTAATCCGCCGGTTTCATGCTGACGAAATTGTTGGCCCAGTCGGTCTGAACCTTGCGGTCGCCGCTGGGGTTGGGCGCCGCGGCGTCGATCATCACCGCATTGCCGGCATATTGCGCCATGATCGCCTTGCTATCCCCGGTGGTGAAGCTGGCTTCGGCCTGTTCGGCGACCTGCGTCGCCTGAGCCTCGGTCACCGGCGGACGGACGGGTGCCTCCTTCAGGCAGGCGGTCACGACAAGAGCGAGCGGGACAAGAACGAGCAAGCGCATCGGGCGGCCTCCCAATTGGAAGCCAGGAAGCTAGCGGTTAAGCGGCTTTCTGCAAATGTTTGCGGCCGAGCAGTTCGGCGATCTGCACCGCGTTTAACGCCGCGCCCTTGCGCAGATTGTCGCTGACCACCCACAGGGACAGGCCATTGTCGACCGTCGGATCGTCGCGGACGCGCGACACGAACGTCGCATAATCGCCGACGCATTCGACCGGGGTCACATAGCCTCCCGCCTCGCGCTTATCGACCAGCATAACGCCCGGCGCCTCGCGCAGGATGCGCTGGGCCTGTGCCGCGCTCAACTCGTTCTCGAACTCGATATTCACCGCTTCGCTATGCCCGACGAACACCGGGACGCGGACGCAGGTGGCCGAAATTTTGATCTTGGGGTCGAGGATCTTCTTGGTCTCCACCACCATCTTCCATTCCTCGGTGGTCGATCCGTCCTCGAGAAAGTCGCCCGCCTGCGGAATGACGTTGAACGCAATCTGCTTGGGATAGACCCTGGGCTCGCTCGGATCGCCGACGAAGATGTTGCGCGACTGTTCGAACAGTTCGTCCATCCCGGATTTGCCAGTGCCCGAGACCGATTGATAGGTCGCCACCACCACCCGCTTGATCTTCGCCGCGTCGTGTAGCGGCTTCAGCGCGACCACCAATTGGGCGGTTGAGCAATTGGGGTTGGCGATGATGTTTTTCTTGCGATAGCCGGAGATGGCGTCGGCGTTGACCTCGGGGACAATCAGTGGGACGTCCGGGTCCATACGGTAGAGCGACGAATTATCGATAACTGTGCAACCGGCCGCGGCGGAAATTGGCGCATAGACTTTCGACACTTCCGAGCCGGCGGCGAACAAGGCGATGTCCCAGCCTGAAAAGTCGAAATGCTCGAGATTCTGGACCTTCAATTCCTGGCCGCTGTCGCCGAAGTCGATGACGTCGCCGGTCGAGCGTGCCGAGGCGACCGCGGCGACCTCGTCGAGCGGGAATTGCCGTTCGGCGAGTACGTTCAAAATCTCGCGCCCGACGTTGCCCGTCGCTCCGACAACGGCGATCCGGTAACCCATCAATCACTCTCCAGCAGTCTGGCGCCCGCGCCTATCGCAACCGGCCAGCGAAAGCGATATGGCTCGCGCGTCCCAGCGCACAAGGGGGGAACATGCGCCGACCGATTGTCTTGCTTGCCCTGCTGGTGGTGGCGCTGCTCGGGGCGATGGCGGCCAAGTCGTGGCTGATCGAGCTTCCGCCCGTTCGCGCGAACAACACGGCGGCACAGTTCAGCGCCGAACGAGCGGCCTCCCGCCTGGCGTTTGTCCTCGGCGACCAGCGCCCTCACCCCGCCGACACGCCCGCCAATGACATGGTTCGCGGCAAGATCGTAAGCTTGCTGCAGTCGATGGGGCTGCAACCGATCGTCCGCGACCAGATTGCCTGCAACGAATTGTACAAGGCGAGCGGAGTCAGCTGCGCGCGGGTGCGGAACGTCATCGCGGTGATCGGTCCGTCGACCGGCAAGGCGGTGCTGCTCAACGCCCACTATGACAGCGTACCGATGGGGCCCGGCGCAGGTGACGACGGCATCGGGGTCGCGACCCTGCTCGATGTCGCGTCGATCCTCCGCAATCAACCACCCAAGCGACCCGTGATTCTGCTGTTCAACGAGGGCGAGGAATTGGGCCTGGTTGGCGCCCGCGCCTTCCTCGCCGATCCGCTGAGCCGCAATGTCGACAGCCTGATCAATCTCGAAGCGCGCGGCGTGCGCGGGCCGGCGAACATGTTCGAGACTAACCACCCGGACGCGGCTCCGATCGCTACCTACGCCAATGCCGTAGACCGCCCCGTCGCCAATTCGCTCGGGACCGACGTTTACCGGCTGCTGCCCAATTACACCGATGTCAACAGCTTCTCCGAGCGCCAGTGGCTGACGCTCAACATCGCGCCAATCGGCAATGAAACGCGCTATCATTCGGCGGGCGACGAGCTGGCCGCGCTCGACCACCGGACGCTCCAGCATATGGGCGATCAGACCCTGGCGCTGGCCCAGGCGCTGGCGAACGGACCGCCGCCGAGCGCGAGCGGCGAGCGGCTGTTCGTCGATCTCGCTGGCCAGACACTGATCTCGCTGCCGATGATGGTCGGGGTGGTGCTGCTGGTTGGCCTCATCCTTGCCTTTGCCTGGCTGAGCTGGCGTCGCGGCGGAATGGTCGCTGGCGCAGCCGTGGCGGTCGGGACGATCGTCGGCTCGGCCGCCCTGTCGTGGCTCGCTCTGGCGGTGATCGGGGCCGTCCGGCATGGCATCTTCTGGCGGGCAGAGCCGCACTGGACCCATCTGGCCGTCTACGCGTCGGTGATCCTCGCCGCGGTCACCCTGCTTGCGACTATCGGGCGTCGCCGGGACCCTCGACAACTGACTGCCTTGTTCTGGCTCGTCTACATGCTGCTTGGCGGCGTCATCGCCCTGATCGCGCCGGGCGGCATCATTTTCTTCATATTCCCGCCGCTGGCGGCGCTGATCGGCATCGTCGCCGCGCGCTGGTGGAAGCCAGCCGAGCTGGCCGGTGCAATTGTCGCGCTAGTGCTCCTCTATCTGACTTGGGGCGAGATGCTCGCACTGCTCGAAGAGTTGCTCAACCAGGGACCGATGTGGGTGTTTGCGATCCTCGGCAGCCTGGTCATCCTTCCGCTCCTGATTTTTGCGAAACCGCTGATCGACAAAGTGTCGATGCGAGCGGCCGTCGGTCTGTGCGGGGTATTTGCACTCCTCGGCTGGGGGATTGCCGTCGCCGCTCCAGCGACATCGGCTGACCGCCAGCAGCGCTACGTTATCGAGCATGCGACTGATGTGACGTCGGGCAAGGCGCACTGGTCGGTGGTCAACGATGGTTCGCCGTTGCCAGAAGCTTATGCATCGATAGGCAAATGGACGCGCGGCAAGCTGCCGTTCAGCGACCGCCTGCGCTGGCTGACAACGGCTCCAGGCGTTGCCGGACTTACCGCTCCGACCGTTGAACTGGTCGCCAGCACGCCAGTCCCGAAGGGGCGCATCGTCACGTTCCGGATTCATTCGAATGGCGCGGAACGGCTCGCCCTGATCGCTGCCAAGAACGCCCAAATTCGCTCGGCCGGAGTCGCGGATTTCGACCGGCCGATCGACCCCAAGGCCGAAGGCAAATACCATCTGGCTTGCTCGGGGCGCGGTTGCGACGGACTGACCATGCAGTTCACGACTGCCCAACCCCGGCTCGAATTGACACTGGTCGGCTCGCGCTCGGGCCTGCCCCAATCGGCACAGCCGGTGATCGCCGGACGGCCGAAATTCGCCCGCCCACAATATTTGCCCGACGAGACCCTGACGGTCTCAAAAATTCGGCTTTAAGCGGCCTTAGGAGGCGTCGCCGCCGCCCTTTTCGGTGGCCGGGCCATCGCGATGGACTAGCCGGCGCTCGGCGATCCGCGCCGCCTTACCGGTCCGGCCACGGAGGTAATAGAGCTTCGCGCGCCGAACGACGCCGCGACGAACCACCTCGATATGGTCGATGATCGGCGAATAAAGCGGGAAGACGCGTTCGACGCCCTCGCCGAAGCTGATCTTGCGGACGGTGAAGTTGGAGCCGACGCCCTTGTTGGCGCGAGCGATGCACACGCCCTCGAAATTCTGGACGCGGGTACGGTCGCCTTCGATCACCTTGACGCCAACGCGCAGCGTGTCGCCAGGGCGGAATTCGGGAACGGGCTTGTCGGCGGTCAGCGCGTCAATGGCTTCGCGCTCGAGGGTCTCGATCAGGTTCATTTGTTCTTCTCTTCACTGTCCCGCTGCGCGCCAGAGGGCGGTGCCTGCGATGCGCCCCCGTGGCGCTCGATCAGGTCCGGCCGCCTTAGCCGTGTATCTTCGACCGCGCGTTCGTGTCGCCACGCCGCGATCTTCGCATGATCCCCCGACCACAGCACTTCAGGGATCGTGCGCCCTTCCCATTGAACAGGCCGGGTATAGTGCGGATATTCGAGAAGCCCTTGTTCAAAGCTCTCTTCCTCTCCGCTGGAGGCCGCGCCCATTACCCCGGGGAGCAGCCTGACGCAAGCATCGAGGATGACCATCGCGCCAAGCTCGCCGCCGGAGAGGATATAGTCGCCAATCGACACCTCTTCGACGTGCCGGGCATCGAAGATTCGTTCGTCGAATCCCTCGAAGCGGCCGGAGAGCAAGATCACGCCTTCGCCGGCCGCCAATTCGCGAATCCTGGCCTGGGTCAGCGGCTTTCCGCGCGGGGTGAGCGCGAGCATCGGGCGGCCATCGGCGACGCTGTCGAGAGCGGCGGCCAGCACGTCCGGGCGCAGCACCATCCCGGCCCCGCCGCCCGCCGGCGTATCGTCGACGCTGCGATGCTTGTCGGCCGCGAAATCGCGGATGTTCGTCGCGTTGAGCGACCAGATGCCGTCTTCGAGCGCGCGGCCAGCCAGGCTCGCGCCGAGCGGCCCCGGGAACATATCCGGGTAGAGGGTCAGAATGGTGGCGCGGAACGGCATGGGAACCGCCGCTATCACAATCCATTGCGCTCTGCATGGATGAGCCAATTCTCGATTGCTTGATTGTCGGCGGTGGCCCCGCGGGCCTGACTGCCGCTATCTACCTCTCCCGCTTTCACCTCGACATCCTGCTCGTCGACGCTGGCAAGAGCCGCGCAGCGTGGATCCCGTGTACCCGCAACCACGCCGGCTTCCCCGACGGGATCAGCGGCCAGGACCTGCTCGAACGGATGAAGGCGCAGGCGTGCAAATATGGCGCGAAGATCGAAAGCGAGTTCGTGACCAAGCTCGAACGCGACGAGGAAAGCGGCCTGTTCACCGCCACCTGGGGCTCGGGCTGCGCGACCGCCCGCACGGTCCTGATCGCGACGGGCGTAACCAACCGCCGTCCGCCGATGGACGAGGCGCTGCACGACGACGCGCTGGCGCGCGGCCTGATTCGCTACTGCCCGATCTGCGACGGCTATGAGGTCACGGACAAGAAGATTGGCGTGATCGGCAGCGACAGCCACGGCGTCGCCGAGGCGGTGTTTATGCGCAGCTTTACCGCCGACGTCACCCTGATCGCGCCGGAGAAGGCCATGAATTTGAAACCGGAAGACCAGAAGAAGCTGAAGGATGCCGGGATCGACTGCGTCGATGGTCCGACCCAGGCGGTTGCGATTTCCGACGGGTTCATCGTCGTCGAGACCGCCGAGGGCACGCAAGCGTTTGACAGTGTCTATCCGGCACTTGGCTCGGACACGCACATCCAGCTTGCCGAGCAGGTCGGAGCCGCGCTGTCGAAGGATCGCGGGATCGGGGTCGACAGCCACCAGCGGACCAGTGTGGCGGGTTTGTATGCGGCCGGAGATGTCGTCATCGGACTCGACCAGATCAGCCATGCGATGGGTGAAGGCGGGGTCGCGGCGACGACCATCCGCAATGATCTGGAAGAGGAGCGGCCGTTGTGGCGCTAGGCGAGGAACTCTCGGTCGAGCACGATGCGACCCTCGTCGAGGTCGGCAATCCCTGGATTGAACGCGATCAACGACCTGCGGCCGCCCTCTAATTCGATCTCGAGCAGGTCGCCGGCGCCGTAATTTTCGACTGCGACAACCGTGCCGATGGCGGTTCCTGCCCGATCAACCGCAGCCAGGCCGATCAGGTCGGCGTGATAATATTCGCCCTCTTCCAGCGGCGGCAGATCCGTACGGTCGATCTCGACCAACGACCCGCGGAGTGCCTCGGCGGCGCCGCGATCCGATATGCCTTCGAACCGCGCGACCGCCATTTTGCCGTCACGGACGGCGACGAGTTTGCGCTCTACGCCCGCGACGAACAGTTTTTTGGATCGGCTCAGGCTTTCGATGCCGTCGCTGAACAACTTGAGGCGGACTTCGCCCTTGATACCCTGCGCCCCAGCGACCGCGGCGAGCGCGATTCTTTGCTCGCCGCGATCACCTGAGCCCGTCAATTACTCGGCCTTCTCTTCGGTTTCGGCCTGAGGCGAATCGTCGGTCGGCGGCGGCACGTCGTCTGCGCCTTCCGCCGGAGCTTCGGCGGACTCGCCCTCGTCAACCGGGGCAGCCTCTTCGACAGCTTCTTCGGCCGGAGCTGCTTCGGTGTCCGGCTCGGCGGCCACCTCTTCCTCAGCCGCGGCGGCTTCTTCGGCCGGAGCGGGTTCGTCGGCTGCGACTTCGACGGCCTCGACCTCTTCCGTGGCTGGCTCAGCGGCAACAGCCTCCTCGGCCGGAGCTTCGGCTTCAGCCTCGACCGGAGGAGTTTGCTCGGCAACCTCGTCAGCCACGGCTTCAGCCTCAGCGGTCGGCTCGGCAGTCGCTTCCTCAACCGCCTCGGCAATCACGGCCTCGGCCTCTTCCTGCTTCTCTTCGAGGGCGGCCGCGGCAGCCTCGGCCTTCTTGGCCCGCTCCTCGACACGCTCCTTGGCCTTCTCGCCCGGGACGGCCCTCTGCGGGTTATTCCGCGCAGCACGCTCGCGGATGCCGGCGGCGTCGAGGAAGCGCAGCACGCGGTCCGACGGCTGGGCGCCGACCGACAACCAATGCGAGATGCGGTCGGCATCGAGCTTCACGCGCTCGGGCGAATCCTTCGCCAGCAGCGGATTGTAGGTGCCGAGCTTCTCGATGAAGCGGCCATCGCGCGGCGCGCGGCTGTCGGCGACGACAATGCGGTAATAAGGCCGCTTCTTGGCGCCACCCCGGGCGAGACGAATTGCTAGAGCCATAATCTTATTCCTTTCAGTATGTTTGTTTATTTCTTTGTGAACTTGTCAAAACCGGATGGAAGATTGAACGGAGCCCCGCCGAGGCCCGGAAGCGCCGACCCGGCGCCACCCAGCCCTCCCGGCGGCAGCGATCCGGGAGGCGCCAAACCACCGAGTGCGCCTTCCAGCCCACCCTTGCTGAACATCGCGGCAAGCTTCCCGAAGCCGCCCATTTTTTTCAGACGCTTCATCGCGGTCGCCATTTCCTGATGCATTTTCATCAGTTTGTTGATTTCCTGGACGGTCGTGCCGCTACCCTTGGCGATACGGATCTTGCGCTTGGCGTTGACGATCTCAGGCTTGGCCCGCTCCTTCGCGGTCATCGACGACAGCATCGCTTCCATGTGAATCAGCGCCTTCGAATCCTGCGCCTGATCCATCGCGCCCTTCATGCCCTTGAGGCCGGGCATCATCCCGGCGAGCGCGCCGAGGCCGCCCATGCGCTGCATCTGCTGGAGCTGCGAACGGAGGTCGTCGAGGTCGAACTTGCCCTTGGCCATCCTGGCCGCGAGCTTTTCGGCGTCTTCGACCTGGATCGTCTCGGCCGCGCGCTCGACCAGGCTGACGACGTCGCCCATGCCGAGGATACGTCCGGCAACGCGGTCCGGGTGAAAGGCTTCGAGCTTGTCGATCGCTTCGCCGACGCCGGCGAACTTGATTGGCTTCCCGGTGACCGCGCGCATGCTGAGTGCGGCGCCGCCGCGGGCATCGCCGTCGAGGCGGGTGAGGATCACGCCCGTCAGATCGACTTCGGCGGAGAAGCCCTTGGCGACGTTGACCGCGTCCTGGCCAGTCAGCGCGTCGACCACGAGCAACGTCTCGGTCGGTTGCGAAGCCGCGGCCACGGCCTTCATCTCGGCCATCAATTGGTCGTCGACGTGGAGCCGCCCGGCGGTGTCGAGCAGGACGACGTCATAGGCCTGCAGCTTAGCCGACTGGATCGCACGCTTGGCGATGTCGACCGGCTGCTGCCCGGCGACGATCGGCAGCGTGTCGACCTTGGCCTGGCGGCCGAGCACCGCGAGCTGCTCCTGCGCGGCCGGGCGGGCAACGTCGAGCGACGCCATCAGCACCCTCTTACGCTCGCGTTCCGTGAGGCGCTTGCCCAGCTTTGCCGTGGTCGTGGTTTTGCCCGAGCCCTGAAGCCCGACCATCATGATGACTGCGGGCGGGCTAACGGCGAGGTTGAGCTCGGCGGTGTCCGAACCGAGCGTCTCGACCAGGGCATCGTGGACGATCTTGACGACCATCTGCCCCGGGGTGACCGAGCGCAGCACGTCCTGTCCGACGGCTTTTTCGGTAACCTGCTCGACGAAATCGCGCGCCACCGGCAGAGCGACATCGGCTTCGAGCAAGGCGACGCGGACTTCGCGCATGGCCGAGCGCACATCGGCCTCGCTAAGCGCACCGCGCCCGCGAAGCTTGTCGAATACGCTGCCGAGCCGATCGCTCAGAGTGTCGAACATTCCAGTCTCCTCATCGTCGTGAGCGCCATATGGGTGGCCCAAATGCAAATTGCGCCGGCGGACGAAACCTCGTCGGCCGGCGTGCACCCGTGGGCGCTCACAGCGATGTATGTCGAAAACGACGGGTGGCGGTTAGTCGAACAGGTGCTTACCGTCAAGGAAAGCCGTCAAGTTCCGGGTGACGTTCAGTAGTTGGGCTTGCCTTTCGGCTTGCGCGGCCGCGAAGGGCCGCCGGGACCTTTGCCGGGGCCTTTGCCGCCGTCGTTTGACGGGTGCCTCGGCCCGCGCGGCGGTCCGCGGCGGTCGCCAGGTCGGTCACGCGACCGTTCCGGCACCCGGTCCATCGGCCGCGACGCCTGCATTTGCTGGCGCGGACCGACGGCATAGCCTTCCTTCAACAGCTGGGTGAACGCAGTGCGGGTGCTTTCGACGATCTGATCCTGCAGCGCCTTGGGCAGATCGGCGAAAGTGACGTTGGGGTGGATCGCCTGAACATCGCGCAGCAATTGGTTGGGCAGCCCGCCCGACCCGCGTTTCAGCGCGGCGAGCCCGTCGAGGACCGCCGAGAAGATGATCGATTGCATGACGTCGTTGGCGGCTCTTGGCATGATGCCCTCGTGAGGTGGACTAAGGTCGGCGCGCTCCTTAAGTCACGCGCCCAATGCGCCGCCACTTCCACAAGATGCATGGCCTCGGCAATGATTTCGTGATCGTCGATGCTCGCCCAGAGACTGGCAACGCGCCGTTCGACGTCAAGCCATCGCTCGCCAAAGCAATCGCCGACCGCCGGACTGGCGTCGGCTGTGATCAACTGATCGTGCTCGAACCGAGTGATCGCGCCGACCTCAAGATGCGCATCTGGAACAGCGACGGAGGCGAGGTCGAAAGCTGCGGCAATGCGACGCGTTGCGTGGTCCAGCTGACCGGCGCGACGCGGATCGACAGCGACGGCGGCCTGCTCGAAGGCGAGAATCTCGGGGCGGAGGTCGAGGTCAGCTTCGGCGAGCCGCGATTTGCCTGGGACGAGATCCCGCTCGCTTATGCGATGGACACCGCTGCTTTGCCGATGGCGTGGGATGGGCTCGAACATCCGATGGCTCTCAATGTCGGCAATCCGCACTTGGTCTTTTTTGTCCCGGACGCGCGCGAGGTACCGCTGGACGTGCTGGGGCCACGGATCGAGAATGATCCTGTCTTCCCCGAGCGAATCAACGTCAACGTCGCAACTTATGTCGGCAACAGGTTGAAATTACGGACCTTCGAGCGCGGTGCCGGTGAAACGCTTGCCTGCGGCACCGGCGCCTGCGCGAGCGCGGTCGCCGCAATCGTGACCAAGCGCGCCGAATCGCCGGTTACCGTCGACATGACTGGCGGCAGCTTGACCGTTAGTTGGGCCCCGGGCCAGCCGATCCGCATGCGCGGGGCAGCGAAGCACGTATTCGAAGGCGATCTCGATCTGGACGCGCTGCAATGAGCGTTGAGACAGTAACGCTCGGCTGCCGGCTCAATTTTGCGGAGAGTGAGACGATTGCGCGGTCCGCCCCCGCCGACGAGGACTGGATCGTGGTCAACAGCTGCGCGGTGACGAACGAAGCGGTGCGCCAGACGCGCCAGGCGATCCGCCACGCCCATCGCCGCCGCCCCGACGCCCAGATCCTGGTCACGGGCTGTGCGGCCGAGCTCGATCCGCAAACCTTTCAGGCGTTGGCGGGCGTGTCGCGTGTGATCGGAAACACCCACAAACTCAATGCGTTCTCTGCAAATGACGTCATGACGCCGGTACCCGCCGGCCTGCTCCACAAGGTCAAGAGCTTCGTCGCGATCCAGACTGGCTGCGACCATCGCTGCACCTTCTGTTCGATCTGGCAGGCGCGCGGACCGAGCCGGTCCCTGCCCTTCGAAGCGATCCGCGACGCCGTCGCCCGCGAGCTCAACCGCGGCGCGAAGGAGATTGTGCTGACGGGCGTCGACATCACCGACTATGAAGGCGGACTTGGCTCACTGTGCCAGCGTCTCTTGGGTTCCGAGCCGCGCCTTCAGCGATTGCGCCTGTCATCGCTAGACAGCATCGAGATCGACGAGGCGTTGTTCGAACTAATCGCCGGCGAGCCGCGGCTGATGCCGCACTTCCATCTCTCGCTCCAGGCGGGCGACAACCTGATCCTCAAGCGCATGAAGCGCCGCCACAGCCGGGCCGATGCCGTTCGAACGGCCACACAGATCAAGACGCTGCGGCCCGACGCGACGATCGGCGCCGACCTCATCGCCGGCTTTCCCACAGAAACCGAAGACATGGCCCTCAATTCCCTGAAACTGCTCGAGGATTGCGACATCATAACCGCGCACGTCTTCCCCTTCTCGCCGCGTCCGGACACGCCGGCGGCACGGATGCCGCAAGTGGCTCGCGACCTCGCGAAAGCGCGGGCTACCCGTCTGCGCGAAGCAGCGGCCGAGCGCCGCGTCCGGTGGCTCGACCGACTCGTTGGCAGTGCCCAATCCGCGCTGATCGAAGGCGATGGCACCGGCCACACCGACAATTTCGCTCCGTTAGCGGTCGCCGGCGCTCGCCGCGGCGAGACTGGCACGGTCCAGATTACCGGCCGCGATGGCGACCGTCTGACGGCGGTGTGGGCATGAGTTGGCTCGACCGCCTGCGTGGCGGGTTCGCCAAGACCGCGGAGAAGGTCGCCGACAGCCTCACCGGCCTGACCAGCCGTGCGGCGCTCGATACGTCGACGCTCGACGATATCGAGGAGGCCTTGATTGCTTCCGACCTCGGCCCCGAGGCGTCGCACCGGATCCGCGAAGCAATCGCCGCGCGCAGGTTCGAGCAGCTCGACGAGCGCGGCCTGCGCACGATCCTCGCCGAAGAAATCGAAGCGATTTTAGCTCCGGTCGCCAAGCCGCTGGAAGTGTTTGGCTTTCCGCGTCCCCACGTCATCCTGGTGATCGGCGTCAACGGCTCGGGCAAGACCACGACGATCGGCAAGCTCGGCCACTGGCTGAAGGAACAGGATTATGGCGTCCTGCTCGCCGCCGGCGACACGTTCCGCGCCGCGGCGATCGAGCAGCTGCAGATCTGGGGCGACCGCATCGGGGCGCCGGTCATCTCCGGCAAGGAAGGCGGCGATGCCGCCGGAATCGTGTTCGACGGCGTCCGCCAGGCGACCGCGACCGGCGAAGACGTACTGATCGTCGACACCGCCGGACGTCTCCAAAACAAATCGCATCTAATGGAGGAGCTGTCGAAGATCCGCCGCGTGCTCGGCCGCCTCAACCCGGAGGCCCCGCACGATGTCCTTTTGGTCCTGGACGCGACCACTGGACAAAATGGCCTTGCTCAAGTGGAGGTGTTCCGCGAGAGCGCGGGCGTGACCGGCCTCATCATGACCAAGCTCGACGGGACCGCGCGCGGCGGCGTGCTGGTTGCCGCGGCCGAGAAATTCGGCCTGCCGATCCATGCCATCGGCGTCGGCGAGAAGGTCGACGACCTCAGGCCGTTCGATCCGCGGGCGGTGGCGCGCGCAATCGCAGGGCTTCCTCCAGAATGAGCGAGGTCAAAGAGCCGCATGGGTTGATGCGTTTCCTGGTCGATTTCGGGCCGATCGTTGTTTTCTTCGCCACCTACAAACTGTCGGGCGGTGGGCTTCATGGCACGCTCGTCGCTACGGGCGGATTCATGGTTGCAGTGTTGATCGCGATTGCGGCCGCCCTCGTCGTGTTCCGGCGAGTCACGCCGATGCTTTGGCTCTCAACCGTGCTGATTCTAGGTTTCGGATCAATTACCCTGTATCTGCAAGACCCCCGCTACATCATGATGAAGCCGACGTTCTACTACGGACTAATGGCAACCGTCCTCTTCATCGGCCTCCTTAAGCGCAAGCCCCTGCTGCGCTGGCTGTTTGGACCGATCTTTCCAGGACTTAACGAAGACGGTTGGCTTAAGCTTGGGCGCAATTGGACCCTGTTTTTCATAGCGTTGGCCATCGCAAACGAGGTCATGCGGACGACACTAACGTTCGATACCTGGCTTATGCTCAAGTTTTGGGGCGTGCCGATCGTGTCGCTGCTGTTCGCCGCCGCCAACATCCCGATGCTGCTGCGCCACGGCTTGGATGCCGATAGCCAAAAGGACGTGATCGGCGAGGCGCCGGTCGAATGAGCGAGCCGATCCTCTCCATCCGCGGACTGCGCAAGCAGTACGGCACGGGCGTCGAAGCGCTGAAATCGGTCGACCTCGACATCAAAAAAGGCGAGATTTTCGCGCTTTTGGGCCCCAACGGCGCCGGCAAGACGACGCTGATCAACATCATCTGCGGAATTGTCACTGCAACCAGTGGCGAAGTACTGGTCGACGGCAAAAACTGGCAGTCAGATTTCCGCCACGCCCGGAGCCGTATCGGCCTGGTCCCACAGGAACTGACGACCGACGCCTTTGAGCCGGTGTCACGCACGGTGGCCTTTTCGCGCGGGCTGTTCGGCAAGCCGCGCAATCCGCAGAAGATCGGGGACCTGCTCAAGCGCCTGTCGCTGTGGGACAAGCGCAAGACGATCATGATGCATCTGTCGGGCGGGATGAAGCGCCGGGTGATGATTGCCAAGGCGCTCAGCCACGAGCCCGACATCCTGTTCCTCGACGAGCCGACCGCGGGCGTCGACGTTGAGCTCCGCCGCGACATGTGGGACGTCGTCCGTCAGCTTCGTTCGGACGGGACGACGATCATCCTCACCACCCATTACATCGAGGAAGCCGAGGAAATGGCCGACCGCGTCGGCGTGATCAGCCGCGGTGAATTGATCGCGATCGACGACAAGACTTCGCTGATGGCCAAAATGGGCAAAAAGACGCTCGACATCATGCTCGCCGAGCCGCTGAAGGTCGTGCCGCCCGAACTCGCCCAATGGAATGTTCGTCTGGAAGATGACGGCCATACGCTCAGTTATGAATTCGACAGCCATGCCGAACGGACCGGGATTGCCTCGCTGATGCGCGCGCTGACCGATGCCGGGGTCCAGTACAAGGACCTGTCGACCCACCAGTCAAGCCTCGAGGATATTTTCGTCGAGCTGGTTCACGAGGACAAACCGAAAGCGGCCAAGGCATGAACGGGCACGGGATCGCCGCAATCTATCGGTTCGAAATGGCGCGCTGGGGCCGCACTTTGTGGCAAAGTCTGATTACGCCGGTCATCACCACTTCGCTCTATTTCGTGGTGTTCGGATCAGCGCTCGGGAGCCGCATGACGGCCATGGAAGGCGTTAGCTACGGCGCCTTCATCGTCCCCGGACTGACCCTCTTGTCGGTATTCATGCAATCGATCTTCAACGCCAGCTTCGGCATTTATTTTCCAAAGTTTACGGGCACGATCTACGAATTGCTCTCAGCGCCGATCTCAAGTTCTGAGGCGGTCCTCGCTTATGTCGGCGCGGCAGTCACGAAATCGGTGATCTTGGCCCTCCTCACGCTCGCCACCGCGCTGTTCTTCGTGCCGCTGCAAGTCGACCATCCGCTCTGGATGATCGTGTTTCTGCTCGGGATCTCCACCGGTTTTTGCCTGTTCGGCTTCGCCATCGGTGTCTGGGCGAAGAATTTCGAGCAGTTGCAGATCATCCCGATGCTGGTGATCACCCCGCTGACTTTCCTCGGCGGTGCCTTCTACTCGGTGAAAGCGCTCGGCGAACCGTTCCGCACAGTCACCTTGTTCAACCCCGTGGTTTATCTGGTCAGCGGCTTCCGTTGGAGCTTCTACTCGGTCGCCGACGTGCCCGTGTCGGCGAGCGTCGCGGTCATGACGGCGATCATCGCCGGTTGCATGGCGGTGATCGCCTGGATGTTTAAGAGCGGCTACCGCCTAAAGCAGTAATCAAGCCGTCAGTTCGGGATGCTCCGCGCCCTCCTGGTCGGCGCGCCCTTCGCCACGGCCGTCGAGGTTTTCGGCGACGAATTCCCAATTGACGATGTTCTTGAGCACCGCGCTGGCGAACCGCGGACGCTCGTTGCGATAATCGATGTAATAAGCGTGCTCCCACACATCGAGCGTGAACAGCGGCACCATGCCCTCGTGGACCAGCGGCGTGTCGGCATCGTGGAGCGATGTAATCCGCAGCGCCCCGCGGTCGAGCACCAGCCACGCCCAGCCGCTGGCAAAATGATTGACCGCTTCATCCTGCAGCTTGTCGAGCATGGCGTCGGCGCTGCCGAAGGCGTCGTCGATCAGATGCGCGAGCTTACCGCCCGGCCGCTGACCCTTCGCCGGCGCGAGGCACTGCCAGAAGAAGCTGTGATTCCACAGCTGCGCGGCGTTGTTGAACAATTTCGCCTGGCCCGTGCGGTTGGCCTCGCGGATCACCCGAGCAAGCGATGAGCTACTCAGTTCCTGGTCCGCCGCGATCAGCCCATTGGTCTTGGTGACATAAGCCTGATGGTGCTTGCCGTAATGACAATCGAGCGTTTCCGCCGACATGTGCGGCGCCAGCGCGTCTTTGGCATAAGGCAGTTCGGGCAATTGGAAGGGCATGGCGCCGGCACTCCTTCAAAGGCCGGGCTTCAGACCCAGCCGACACACCCCACCCTTGCGAACCGAGATGCTTGCGCGCGCGAGAATTTCAACCCTAGAAGCGACGACTAACGCAGCGGATGCGGCAAAGGGGACTCACATGGGTAAGATTCTCGAAAATCTCTATCTGACTCTGGCGATCGGCGTGATCCTCGCCGTCCTCGTGATGCTCGAACCGAGCTACAGCCTGGCGCCGGGCGCGAGCGACCGCGCGATCGGGATATTCCAATGGCTCCACGTGTTCTTCGGGATCACCTGGATCGGGCTGCTCTATTATTTCAACTTCGTCCAGATTCCGACCATGCCGACCATCCCGGCCGAGCTGAAACCCGGCGTGTCGAAATATATCGCGCCAAACGCTCTGTTCTATTTCCGCTGGGGTGCGGCGTTCACGGTGCTGACCGGCCTGATCCTCGCCTGGCTGTACGACGAGCTTGTCCCAGCACTGACGCTACAGGAGAGCGCCCGTCTGATCGGCATCGGCATGTGGCTGGCGCTGATCATGGCGATCAACGTCTGGGTGATCATCTGGCCCAATCAGCAGCGCGCGCTGGGCCTCGTCGCGGCCGATGACGCGGCCAAGGCGAAGTCGGCGCGCACGGCGATGCTCGCGTCGCGGATCAATACCCTGCTGTCGATCCCGATGCTGCTGGCGATGACCAACTACCGCTGACGCCCGTCCGCCTAGGCTGCGCTGTCCTGGAGCTTATGGCGCTTCAACGCATGGCGCAACTGGTCGTAGCTGAGCCCCAAGGCCGACGCGGTCGCGCGCTGGTTGTAGCGATTGCGGCGCAGCGCATCCTCGAGCAGCGAGCGCTCGTAAGCCGCGACCGCAGCCCGAAAATCACCCGTCGCATCAATCCGGGCGGCAGGCGAAGCGGACTCAACAAGATGAAGCGGCGCGGGTTCAACCTCGGCGCCGACCAGAGCGGCTTGAGGAGTGACGCGCGGCGTCGAAACGCCGGGAGCCCAGGGCGAATGAAACGGGTCGAATTGAATCTCGTCAATCGGCCGCTCCGGGTCTTCGTGGCGATAGACTGCGCGTTCGACCACATTGCGCAATTCGCGCACGTTCCCCGGCCAGTGGTAAGCTTCAAATTCGGCGCTCGCGCGCGATGAGAAACCCGGCCAGTTCGACCATTCGAGCTCGGCCGACATGCGGCGGCCGAAATGCTCAGCTAACAGCGGAATGTCGCCCTCGCGAGCGCGCAACGGCGGCAAGGTAATCACTTCGAACGACAAGCGATCGAGCAGATCGGCGCGAAATTTCCCCTTTTCGACCTGCGAGGGAAGATTTTCGTTGGTTGCGGCGACAATCCGGACATCGACCGAAATCGGCTTGGACGCACCGATGCGCGTGATCTCGCCATATTCGACCGCGCGCAGCAGCCGATCCTGAGCCGGCGTCGACAAGGATCCGAGCTCGTCGAGGAACAGAGTGCCGCTGTCCGCCTCCTCGAAGCGACCGTGGCGCGTCTTGACGGCGCCAGTGAAGCTACCAGCTTCGTGGCCGAACAGCTCGGCTTCGATCAAATTCTCCGGCAAAGCCGCGCAATTCATGACGATCAGCGGCCCGGCCCAACGCGACGACAAATGATGCAAGCGTTCGGCGATTAGCTCCTTGCCCGTGCCGCGCTCGCCGATGACCAGCACCGGCCGGTTGAGCGGCGCAGCGCGGCTCGCCCGCTCGACTGCGTCGAGGAAGGCATAGCTTTGCCCGATGAATTGCTCGGCCCGTTCCAAAACTCTTCCCGATCAAAAATCTGACCGACTGTTGGTGGCAAATCCCACCAATTGGCAAGGATTTTCGGTCTGAAAGCACTCGCAAAATCGGTGTTTTGGAGTATTTTGGGATTTCGAGAAATATGGCACGACTCTTGAATAGTATTTGGCAGCAACAGGGCCCTGTTGACGAATTCGGAGTGCTGGAATGGGAATTTTTTCGCGAACACGCGACATTTTCGCGGCGAACATGACCGAGCTGCTCGACCGCTCGGAAGACCCATCGAAGATGATCCGCATGATCATCCTCGAGATGGAGGAGACTTTGGTCGAGGTTCGGGCGTCGGCCGCGCGCTGTATCGCCGACGGTAAGGAAATGCGCCGCGCGATGTCGCGGCTCGACGAGCTTCAGAAGAGCTGGACCGAGAAGGCTGAGCTGGCCTTGAGCAAGGACCGAGAGGACCTCGCCAAGTCGGCTCTCATGGAGCGGCAGAAAGCCATCGACATGAGCGACGGCCTCAAGTCCGAGCTCAAGGTCATCGATGACACGCTCAAGGGCTACGAAGGCGATATCGCCAAGCTCCAGGGCAAGTTGCGCGAAGCCAGGTCGCGGCAGAATGCGCTTTCGGCTCGCTTCGAAAGCGCGGTCACCCGGGCACGGGCGCGCGAGGTCATGAACGGCAACCGCACCGAGGACGCGTTCTCGCGCTTCGAGTTGCTTGAGCGCCGCGCCGATTTCGCCGAAGGGCGGGCCGATGCGCTGGGGATGACGGGGCCGAAGAGCCTCGAGGAGGAAATCGCCGAACTGAGAGCTTCGGAGTCGGTCGACGCCGAACTGGAAGCCATGAAAGCTGCGCTCAAGGCGAAGGGAAAATAACGAATGGAAGATGTTGCAGGATATATTGTCGGCGGGCTTGCGGTCGTTTCGATTTTCGTCGGCCTGCCGTGGCTGATCTTCCATTATGTGACCAAGTGGAAGCAGGCGGCGACGCTGACCGGATCGGACGAAAAGCTGCTCGACGAGCTGCATGACGCCGCGCGCCGCCTCGACGACCGGCTGTGCTCGATCGAGCGGATCATGACCGCCGAAAACCCCGATTGGCGCCAGCAGTGCCTGCCCGGCCGGGATTCGACGCAACGCCTGCTGGCCGACGGAGAATAAGGATGGCTGACGACCGCTACGATCGTTATCTCACGCAGCAGCCGGCAAGCCGGACACGCTTCTATCGCGACAAGCGCAACGGCAAGGTCAACGGGATCTGTGCGGGCATCGCCGATTACACCGGCTTCGACGTCACGCTGATCCGGATTTGCATGATCGCCGCGCTGTTCCTCAGCAGCGGATCGGTCATCCCGTTCTATTTCATCGCCGGCTGGATTTCGCCGGTGAAGCCGCGCGAACTCGATTATGCCGACCGCGAAGACCAACGCTTCTGGCAGGGCGTGCGCGCGTCGCCCGCCCGCTCGGCGCGCGACATCCGCGGCCGGTTCAAGGACATCGACCGGCGGCTGGCGGACATCGAAAGCTATGTGACGACCGAAAACCGCACGCTCGCCCGCGAAATCGAGCAGCTTCGCTAATTGCTGTTGAAGGGGATTAAGGATGAATTGGGGAATCTTGATACCAATCGCAGCGGTAATAATCGGGCCGATCGCCTGGGTAGTAACCACCTGGATACGAGCAAGGCACGGCTACCCGATTAATGACGGAAAGCGCCTTGTTCACCCCGGGAACCCGGAAGCAGAGCGCCAGATCGATGTACTGTCAACGGAGAACGCGGGCCTGAAGAGCCAGGTCCTGAGCCTCGAAAGCCGCCTCGCCGTTCTCGAGCGGATCGCCACCGATCCTGCCGAGCGCGTTTCGCTGGAAATCGAACATCTCCGCTAATTCCAAATCGAGAAGGGTAGTTCATGGATCCGGAAGTCACCCAGGTTTTTTCCTTCGTGCTCAAGGTCTTGCCGCTTGTGGTAATCATCGTCGCTCTGGGTGTCGGCGGCTCGCTGCTCCACACCTGGCTGCGGATCCGAAACGGCTATCCCCTGCAGAATAGCTGGGGGATGGCGATCCATCCAAAAACCGACCGGGAATCGCTGGAACGGGTCAAGCTGCTGACCAATGAAAACGCGCAGCTCCGTGCCGAGCTCGGATCGGTCAAGGACCGGCTTGAAACCCTTGAGCGGATCGCGACTGACCAGCCGTCGAAACTCGCGCGCGAAATCGAGCAGCTGCAATGACGCATTACAAGATCAGGGAGAGCGAGTGATGGGAGGCCCGACAGCCGTATTATTGGCGACGATCATTATCGGTTTGCCGACGGTCATGCTGATGTTGATGTTCAACCGCTTCTTCAAGTTCCGCGAGAAAAAACTCGAGGTCGAGGCGCGCAATGCGGCCGAGAGCGCCGCCCAATATGCATCGCGTTCGACCGAGCTGGAACAGCGCGTCCGTGTGCTCGAAGAGATCGTCACGGACGGCGGCGCACAAACCGCCGCGCAAATCGAAGCGTTGCGACCGCGGCGGCTGTCGCGGGATGCCGCGCAGACGAGCGGCGACGCCACCGCTTGAACGAAACTTCTGCCGTAACGACATGACGTCGGCACGGCGCAGCCAAGAGGAACTTGCCTGCCATGAACAATGTAGCAAGCTGGATCTGGGTCCTGATACCCCTCGCCGCGATCGGGCTCGCAGCCGAAAAAAGCGCACAATATGCTCAGCATGTCGAACGAATCGAGGCGCGGCTTCGCGTGCTTGAGAAGATCGCGACCGATCGCGGGGTCGAGACGGCCGCGCAGATCGAGGCGCTTCGCGAACATGATCGCATTCTGACCGAGGACGACACACGATGAATGGTCCCGAATTTGTTCTGGTTCTGATAGCGATGGTGTTCGTCTTCAGCATCGTTCGGCACAAGATGGGAATTCCTGTGCGCTCGATGCGCCAAATGCGCGGCGAACCCGCAGACTCGCAGGAGACGGCTCGGCTGCGCGAAGAAGTGACGATGCTGAAGGAGCGGCTCCAGGTGCTCGAGCGGATCACGGTCGAGAAAGAGAACAGCCTGGCGAAGGAAATCGAGTCGCTCCGCGACCGCTAGCGATGCTAGGGGTGTGGCATGGCCAGCCTGCCCTCCCTCACCGAGATTTTCGATGAGTTTGAGCTGCTCGATGGCGAGGACCGTTACCGCTTGTTGATCGATCTCGGCCGGAAGCTCGAGCCCATGCCCGACGCACTCAAGACTGACGCGACCAAGGTCCGCGGCTGTTCGGCGTCGGTTTGGGTTTATCCCACCGTCACCAACGGCCAATTGCACTTCCTCGCCGACAGCAATGCCGCGATCACCAAGGGGATCGTGGCGCTAATCCTGTCCGCGGTGCAGGACAGGCCGGCGGCCGAGGTCGCGCTCATGGATGTGGCCGAAGCGTTAGCCCCGTTTGAGCTGCGCAAGCATTTGAGCGCCAACCGAACCCAGGGCGTGCCCAATATGATCGCACTAGTCCGGGAGACCGCCGAGCGCTACGCCACCGCGGCTTAAGCGGCTTTGCCGTTCTTCCGCTCTTCGGTTCGACGCAGCACGTCATAGGCCGCCTGAACCTGCTTGAATCGCTTGGCGGCCTCCACGTTGCCCGGGTTCGCATCGGGATGCGTTTCCTTGACCAGCCGGCGGTGCGCCGCCTTGATCGCAGTGAAGTCGGCGTCGCTCTCGAGCTCAAGCGCGTCGAGCGCGCGCATTTCGTCGCGGCCGCGGCTGCCATCGCCCGGTCCGGCCCATTTCCACTGCGCCGATTGACGGAAGCCCGCCGCCCCGCGCGCATCCTCGGCCTCGCGACGCGCCGCTTCCTCGGGACTGAGCCCGGCGAAATAATTCCAGTTCTTGTTATATTCGGCCGCGTGAGCCTCGCAGAAATACCAGCGGTCCTTGCTGTTCGGGGCCTTGGGCGCGGGGCGGTCGCCAGTCTCGCTGCAACCGTCACGGTCGCATAGCCGCAGCTTCGCGGCGTCGCGGCCCTTGCCGTACGGTCGCCAACGCGGAAATCCCCAGTCGTCCGATCTCTTCTGCTTCGCCATCAAGGCTCCGATAGAGACTGGATGTGCTCCTGCGAAGGCAGGAGCCCAGTCCGAATTAAGAAAAACTGGACCCCTGCCTCCGCAGGGGACCAGAAAATTGCCAGAGGACCTGTAAGCCGGGTTCTGTCCATCACGCTTCTGAGAAGCGTGACTGTGCGACCATTCCTCTAGGGGACGGGTCGCCCCGCCCCTCAAGCAACCAACCCGGGCGGCGAGCCGGAACCAAGCCCATGCGCCGCCCCTATTCGGTCTTGCACCCGGTGGGGTTTACCCTGCCAGCCCTGTTGCCAGGACCGCGGTGCGCTCTTGCCGCACCCTTTCGACCTTACCCGTCCGAAGGCGGGCGGTATGCTTTCTGTGGCACTGTCCCTGACCCCCGCTTGCGCGTGGGCCGCCGGGCGTTACCCGGCACCGCAGTTCCGTGGAGCCCGGACTTTCCTCGCCCCCCGCTTTCGCGGAGGCCGCGGCCGCCCGGCCCTCTGGCCGGGCGCATATAGGGAAACTCGGGCGAAATTCCGAATCACTGTGGACGCGGCAGCAGAAGAGCGAGCAACTTGGCCCGGCATTCGCCGTCAATGATGCCGTCGATAAGGTCCGGGCGAAAGCGCCGCTGGAACGCGATCACCGCTTTCTGAGTGTCGGTCACGTCATAACCGAAACGCTCCAAAGCGAGTAGAAATCCGGCGTCAGTCCAGAACGGGTCGATGAGGTCGCGCGTCGGGCTCGGCAGCGCCAGGCGCCGCTTCGCCAGGGCCACCCACGGGAACAGTTCACCCGGGTCCTCCTTACGCGCCGGGGCGATATCGGAATGGCCCACGACATTCCCGCGGCCGACCCCGTGGCGCTCCTTGATGTCGGCGACCAACGGAATCAGCGCCGCGATCTGCTCGTCCGGGAACGGGCGATAGCCGAACTCGTGGCCGGGGTTGACGATCTCGATCCCGACGCTCGCCGAATTGACGTCGGTTACCCCCCGCCAGCGCGACTTTCCAGCGTGCCAGGCGCGCTTCGATTCCTCGACCAGGCGGTAGATGCGACCAGCCTCGTCGATCAGATAATGGCAGGAGACCTTGGCTTCGGGCGACGTCAGGCGATCGAGCGCACCCTCGCAATCGGGCATGCCGGTGTAATGCAGGACGATCATCGACACCGGCAGCACCCGCTCGTCAAAATTCGGGGACGGTCGTTCGATGAAGTCGAGATCCATGCGCGCAATGGCGCATGATACGGCCGTTCGGGTCAAGCCCCGCCGGCAGTCCTGCGGTCAGTCGAACGTTTCTCGACCAGCGCTCCCTCGCCGACCAGGCGGTAGAGACCACGCGCGTTGATATCCGAGCCGAGCTTGGTCGTCTGACCGATTACAGTCTCGCCCGCGCCGAGCATCAACCAGCCGTCTTCGGCCATCGCCGACGCCAGTCGCTCGAACGCCAGAGTCCGCTTGTCGGGACTGAGGTAAAGCAGGACGTTGCGGCACAATACGATGTCGAAACCGCCCGGGTGCGGCGGGGGCTCGAGCAAATTCTGGACCTGGAAGCGGATCGGCTTGCGCAGCGGCTCGACCGCGCGCCAGCCGTCACCGGTTTCCTCGAACCATTTGATCATCTGGTTGATGCCGAGGCCGCGCTGGACTTCGAACTGCGTGTAAGTACCGTTTCGGGCGCGATCGACGCAGGCGGTGGAAACGTCGGTGCCGAGAATGTCGACCGTCCAGCCCAGCCAATCCTGCGGACTCTCGGCGAACAGCATCGCCAGCGAATAAACTTCCTGCCCGGTCGAGCAGCCGGCTGACCAGATGCGAATGCGGCGGGTCTCCGAGCGGCGCTTGGCGAGCTCGGGCAGCGCATAGCGCTGAAGCAGATCGAACGGCGCCCGGTCGCGGAAGAAATAGGTTTCGTTGTTGAGTAGCGCCTCGACCACCTGCTGCGACAAATTCGGCTCCCTGCCCATAACCAGGATCGTGATCAGCTCGTCGAGCGTGGCGATGCCGCGCTCGCGAAGCAAAGAACTGAGCGCGGTTTCGATCCGCCAGCGCCGGCTCATGGTCAGTTGCTGGCCAGTCCGCGCCTCGAGCAGGCCGGCGAGGATCCGCGTCGAACTGTCGCTTATCTGCACGGCGGCTCATCCGTGCGCGAAGCGATCCGGCGGGCGATCTTGTCGGGCGGAAGCACGGCGCTGACGAGCCCGGCTTCGAGTACCGCGCGGGGCATGCCCCAAACCGCGCAGCTGGCTTCGTCCTGGGCAAGGATCGAGCCGCCGTTCGCGGTCAGTCGCGCGGCGCCTTCGACCCCGTCGCGGCCCATGCCGGTCAGGACCACGCCGAGCGCGCCAGGCCCATAGGCCGCGCCGATCGAGGCGAACATCGGATCGACCGAGGGCATGCATCCGCTCGAGCTCGGTCCATGCGTAAGCCGGACGACGGGAACTTCGTCGGACGTGTCGACCGTTAAATGGGCGTCGCCGGGCGCGAGCAGGACGCGGTCCGGGAGGAGCGGCATGCCGTCTTCGGCAACCAGCACTTCGCGCTCGGTGACCGCACGCAGCTGGCGCGCGAACACCGGCATGAACGGCACCGGCAGATGCTGAGTGATCAGGATCGGCACGCCGATCCGCTTGGGCAGCGCCTGGAACAGCACGCCGATGGCGTGAATTCCACCAGTGGACGCGCCGATTGCAAGCACTTCGATCGGATCGCTCGGCATCGCCCGAAGCGGCGCCTGGATACTGGTGGCGGGCGCCGGCGCGATCGACGAGTGGGCCTCGGCGTAACCGAGCGCCTTGAGCTTGCCGACGAGGATTTCCGAAAAGCGGCCGTGGAAGCGGCCGGTGCCGGGCTTGGGCAGGGTGTCCGCGGCCCCGAGCGCGAGCGCGGCGACAGTTTCCTCGGCGCCCTCCTCGGCTTGCGATGAGACGATCATCACCTTTGCACCGGCGGCCGCGCGGATGATCCGCGGAATCGATTTCAATCCGCCCGCGCCGGGCATTTCAAGGTCGAGAATGACAATGTCGACGCGCACCTGGTGGAGCGCGTCGATCGCATCCTCGGCGGAACCGGCGACCGCGGCGATTTCGAATGCGGAATCGCTTTCAATCATGCGCGACAGGACCGCCCGCGCGACCATCGAATCATCGACGATCATCAGCCGGATCCGGCGGCGGGTCGGTCGCGGTGCCTGGTGGCGGTCCCGCGATCTGGCGAGCGCCCGCTCCACGTCCCCTAACTCAGGCGACGCCGACGAGCTGCAATTTGATGTGAAGTGTTTCCCGGTCGAAGGGCTTCATCACATACTCATCCGCGCCGGCTTCGAGCGCCGCGCGGATATGCGCCATGTCGTTTTCGGTAGTGCAGAACACAACTTTGGGTTGATCGGAATGACCGCGCTGGCGAAGGAGTTTGAGGAATTCCATCCCGCTCATCACCGGCATGTTCCAGTCGAGCAGGACTACGTCAGGCATCTTGACCTCGCACCGGGTCAGAGCTTCCTGCCCGTCGCCGGCTTCCTCCACTTCGAACTCGAGTGTTTCCAGAATGTGGCGCGCGACTTTGCGAATCACCTTGGAATCATCGACGATCAAACAGCTCTTCATGCTCGGCTTTCCCGCGTTGTTGTGCATTGTCTAAACGGCAAGAGTAACGAAGAGCTTAAGCTGCTTTGGCTTCGCCGCCGGCGACCAGCGCGGCGACGTCGACCAGCAGCAGCGGCCCGGTTTCGGTTTCGACCATTCCCTGCGACGCTCGCTCCCAGCCCGGCCCCATTGCGGCGCGCAAGGGCGCCGGATCGGACAGGGCCTCGACGACGTCTTCGACGAGATCGACGAGCAAAGCGTAGTGGTGGCCGTCAAGCTCGACGACCGCGGCTTCGCGAATGCCGTCTGAACAATCGGTCGTCCCCAGTTCGAGCGAGCGCATGCAATCGATCACGGTCAGCACCCGGCTGCGCAGCGCCGACAGGCCGGCGACGTGAGCGGCCGCGCGCGGCACCGGAATCAGCGTGTCGAGCTCGACCACCGATTCGACCGCTTCAGCACGAAGAGCGACGCGTTCGCCACCGATCGTCACGACCAGAAGCAACTCGTTCATTTGGCCCTCCCGGCCGATTTCAACGCCATCAACAGGCCGGCGCGATCGTAGCGATAAATGCTGTCGTCCTTTTTGCCGGTCGGGTCCGGTTCGGTGCGCAGCCAGATCGTGCGCCCCTCGTCACCCGCAATGGTGTCGCCTTGTGACGCGATCACCAAATCTGCCTCGGTCTCGCTGTCGTCTCCGACAACGCGGTAACCCGCCGCTTCGACGATCGGCCGGAGCATGTTCTGCATCCATGGATCGTCGCTCGGCAGGCGGCACACCAGCGGCTCGGCCTGCCGCGCGGCCGCGCCGACATGATGGGCGAACAGCCAATGCGCGTCGATCAGTTCGGCCGGTTCGCCGTCGATCAGCGAGACGCCGCTGATCTCGCCCGGACGATCTGCATGGATGACCTCGTGCTCGACGGTCGCAAAGTCGATGACTTCACTGAACGCGTAGCCGATCTCGTGGGCGCCATCGTTGAGGCGGAACACCCGAACTTTTTCGCTTCCGAGTTCGCCGGACTGAGCGCCCGCCAACGGAAGGATGGTTTCGCCGACCCGGACGCGAAGCTGACCGGCCGCATTCTTCACTGCCGCGCGGGCGACTTCCTCGATCCGATCGACGACCGCGAGTTGAACCGCCCGCCGCGCGCCGTCGAGGCCGCGGAACAGCAGTACCGGAATCGTCCTGGGGCCCGTGTCCGCAGCCGGACCATCGGCGATGCGGGCGGTGCGCTCCTGCGTTTCGAGTTTCACCCCGCCGACTTCCGCCAACCCGGCGGGATCGAACAGCAGGATTGGGCTGCCGTCGTCGGCGAGCGTTGTTCCGGCGTAGAGCCCGGTCACCATCACCGCTGGCGCGGCCGGCTTGACCACCAATTCCTCGTGATCGTGGATACGGTCGACCGCCAGTGCATAGACGTCGCCCCCGGCCGGCCGGAGAACGATCAACGTCCGATCCTTTTCGGCGACACTGCTTTCGAGGCCGAGAATTCCGGCGAGAGAGACTTCGGGAACCCGGCGGCCGCGAATGGTTGCGATCCCGGCTCCGCCGAGATGTTCGAGCGTGACGGACTCGCCATTGGCACGCACGATCTCGTCGATCGCCGAGCGCGGAATGGCGAAATGCTGGTTGCCGATCGAGACCGTAAGTGCGGGAATGATCGTCAGTGTCAGCGGCACTCGCAAGGTCATACGCGTGCCCTGCCCCGGCGTGGAATCGACTTCGACAATGCCACCGATCCGCTCGACGTTCGAGCGGACCACGTCCATGCCGACGCCCCGGCCGGAGATCGCGGTCACTTGCTGAGCGGTCGACAGGCCGGCTTCGAAGATCAGTGCGAGTTGCTCGCGCGGGCTAAGCTGCGCCGCGGCGGACTTTTCGAGGGTTCCGCCGGCAATGGCTTTTTCGACAAGCCGTTTGCCGTCGATTCCGCGGCCATCGTCCTGGATGTCGATCAGGATTTGATTGCCCGACTGGCGCGCGGAGATGCACAAAATCCCGATTTCACGCTTACCGGCCTTCAAGCGCTCTGCCGGCAACTCGATCCCGTGGTCGACGGCGTTGCGGATAATGTGGGTCAGGGGATCGCGAATCATTTCGATCATTTCGCGATCGAGCTCGACGTCTCCGCCCTCGATGTCGACCAGCACTTGCTTGCCGAGCTCGGCGGACAGGTCGCGGACCATGCGCGGCAGAGCGACAAACAGATTTTCGATCCGTTGCATGCGCGTCCGGGTGATCGCGTCGCGCATTTCGGCGATGATCGCCGACAAGCGCTCAAACGCGCCGTCGACCGGAACATCGGACTGCGATTCACGAAGGCGGCGCGCAAGCTCGTTGCGCGCCAGCACCATGTCCGAGACCGTGCTCATCACGCGGTCGAGCAGTTCGACCGAAAGGCGGATCGTGCGCGGGGCGGATGCAGTCTTCCCCTGCCCTTCGGCAGCTGCGGCAGCGAGGGGCGCGGCGTGATGCTCGGCGCCGGGCGCCAGCGCGTCGATCAGCATGTTGTCGTCGCCACCCGGCATTTCCTCGCCGGCGTCTATCGCCGCGATCATTTCACCGATGCGGTCGATTATCGCGAGGACCGCGCTGACCAGAGTCCCGTCGGCCTGACGACGGCCGGCGCGAACGTCGGCCAGCGCATCCTCGGCGGCATGGCTCAGCGCCTCAAGCCGCGGGAATTCGAAGAAGCCGCAATTGCCTTTGACGGTGTGGACAAAGCGGAAGATCGAATCGAGACGCGCGCGGTCGTCGGGCTGCGCTTCCCAGGCGACAATCTCCCCACCCAGGGCTTCGAGCATATCCCGGCATTCGGCCACGAAATCCGCGATCAGGTCGTCCATCGGTGTGCGCAATCCCCCGGCTTGAAGGCCCTTATGCCGGGCAGGAGTTAACGCTGCGTTATCCCAAAGATCGTCAGGCCCGGGGGAGCGTGATCCCGATCAGGAGCACGTCATCGGACGGGTCGGACAGGCGGATCGTGCCGCCCGCCTCGGCGGCGATGCTGTGCGCGAGCCAGGCGCCGGCGGCGCGCGGTTCGACCGCCCCGTCGCTGCTGCCCCTGGCCAGGGTCTCGCGCAGCGCGGTGTCGAGCAGGATGCGCGGCCCCTCACCGCGGATAACGAGTTCGATCGCTTCGTCATTGCTCTCGGCCCCGACATCGAGCCGCCCGCCACGAACCAGAGCGTCGCCGGCGAGAAGTGCGACGTTGAGCAACAGCTTAACCGCACCCTTGGGCAGTTTGCCGCCGCTGACCATCCAGCCCAGTTCGATCCGCCGCTCTGCCCCGAACACGCCTTCGAGCGCGGCATGCGCCTCGCCGGTATCGATTTCGTCGCCGAAGCCGCCGGCGGCGCCGAACGCGAGGCGGAAGAATTTCAATTTGTTGGCCGAGGCGCGAGCGCTGTCCGCAAGCAGCTCCAGGCATTTCTCGCGCATGTCCGGGTCGTCTTCGTCGGCAAGCAATTCGATGCCGTTGTTGAGCGCTCCGACGGGCGACATCAAATCATGGCATAGGCGTGAACAGAGCAGGCTGGCGAGGTCGACGGCGTTCATGGGCTGGTGATGGGGCAGAGTTTAACGTGAGGCAAGGATTGAACGACGCCGATTTCACCCCATATTTATGAAGGAATGGGGGGTCATCAGACGATCGATGTGCGCCTGACGCCCGCCCACGCCGGCTGGCGGCTCGACCGCGCGCTTGCGGATGCGGTCCCCACCCTCTCGCGCGAACGTATAAAAGCATTGATCCGCAGTGGGGCAATCGACGCTGGCGGAGTAGCGACCCGCGATCCGGCTCTGAAGGTCCGTGGCGACGAGCAATTGCGACTGGCGGTGCCCGCGCCGGAACCGGCGCACAACGTCCCTCAGGATATCCCGCTCCGCGTAGTGTTCGAGGACGAACATCTGCTGGTGGTCGATAAGCCTGCCGGCCTCGTCGTCCACCCGGCCGCGGGCAACCGCGACGGCACGCTGGTCAACGCGCTTTTACATCATTGCGGCGGAAGCTTGTCGGGGATCGGCGGCGTCGCCCGCCCCGGCATCGTCCACCGGATCGACAAGGATACGTCAGGACTGCTGGTTGTCGCCAAGACCGACGTCGCCCACGAAGGCCTCGCGAAGCAATTCGCGGCCCACTCGATCGACCGGCGCTACCTCGCCATCGTCGCGAGCGTCCCGAAGATCGCGCAAGGCAAAGTCGACGCGCCGCTCGCGCGTTCTTCGGCCAACCGCAAGAAGATCGCGATCGTCGAAACCGGCCGCGGCAAGCGCGCGGTGACCCACTGGCGGCGCCTGTCGGTGCTCAGGGACGCGGCGCTGGTCGAATGTTGGCTCGAGACCGGACGGACTCATCAAGTGCGCGTCCACATGGCGTCGATCGGCCATCCCTTGCTCGGCGACCCGGTTTACGGAGGTGCTGGAAAGACGCATCGCAAACTATTGCATGATATGGATTTTCACCGCCAAGCACTGCATGCTGCCGAGCTTGGCTTCATTCACCCGGTGACCAAACACCGCCTGTCGTTCGCAAGCGCCATGCCGGCGGACATGCAGGAACTGTTCAACGCACTTGGTGTATAGGATTTAACCGGCTAGTGCGGCGCGCCCGCCTGCCCCCAGAAGAAGACGACCAGAATGGCTGCTCAAAAACGTATCGTCTCGATCCCAGCGTCCGGTGGGGAGGCCGGACTCAACCGCTATCTCGCGGAGATCAAGAAATTCCCGATCCTCTCGCCGGAGGAAGAATTTATGCTCGCCAAGCGCTGGCGCGAGCACGGCGACACCGAGGCCGCGGCCAAGCTGGTCAACTCGCACCTGCGCCTAGTCGCCAAGATCGCCATGGGCTATCGCGGCTACGGCCTGCCCGTCAGCGAGCTGATCTCCGAAGGCAATATCGGCCTGATGCAGGGCGTGAAGAAATTCGAGCCGGATCGCGGCTTCCGTCTGGCGACCTATGCGATGTGGTGGATCCGCGCCTCGATCCAGGAATTCATCCTGCGCTCGTGGAGCCTGGTCAAAATGGGCACCACCGCCGCCCAGAAGAAGCTGTTCTTCAACCTGCGGCGGATGAAGAACCAGATTGAGGCGTTCGAGGAAGGCGACCTTAAACCCGCCGACGTCGCCAAGATCGCGACCGACCTCGGCGTCACCGAGGAAGAAGTCGTATCGATGAATCGCCGCATGGCGATGGGCGGCGACACCAGCCTCAACGTCTCGCTCAAGGGCGACGAAGGCGGCGAAAGCCAGTGGCAGGACTTCCTCGTCGACACCGGCCCGCTGCAGGACGAGCAACTGGCCGAAGATCAGGAGAGCCGGGTCCGTCACGACTTGCTGATGACCGCGCTCGAATCGTTGAACGACCGGGAAAAGCACATCCTGATGGAGCGCCGGCTGACCGACGAGCCCAAGACGCTGGAGGAACTCAGCCAGGTCTATGACGTCAGCCGCGAACGCATTCGCCAGATCGAAGTGCGGGCGTTCGAGAAGCTCCAGGCGGCGCTGCTTCGGCTCGCCGGGGAAAGAAGGCTGCTCCCTGCGGTTTAGTCTCCGCTTGCCTTTCTTGAGATTCCGTCCGACGCTAGCCGATTGCGAAGAGCGCGCCCGAGCGCCTTCATAAGAAGCGACTCGCGCGCCGCAATGGCACGAAGGGAGAGTCGCATGGCCGGAGAATCCAAAGGCACTCGAGTAATCGCGCTGGTGGGACCCGCCGGCGCGGGAAAAACCAGCCTTGCGGAAGCGATGCTGTTCGCAGCCGGAACCACCGACCGATTAGGATCGACGGCCAACGGCTCCAGCATCGGCGATTCGAGCCACGAAAGCCGCCAGCGCGGCGGATCGACCGAACTCAACCTCTACAGCTTCGACTATCTCGGCGATCAGTTCGCGATCGTCGACGCGCCCGGATCGGTCGGTTTTTCGGCCGATGGGGCGCGGGCGGTAGCAATGGCCGATGTCGCGATCGTCGTAGTCGATCCGGATCCGGCGCGAGCGCCTCTCGCCGCCCCGGCCCTGCGCGCGCTCGACGAGCTCGGCATCCCCCACCTCATTTTCGTCAATCGAATCGACCAGGCGCATGGCCGGGTCCGCGATCTCCTGTCGGCGCTGCAGCCGATGAGCGTGTCACCGCTGATCGCGCGGCAAATTCCGATCTGGGACGGCGAAAAGATCGGGGGCTTCGTCGATCTCGCGCTCGAGCGCGCGTTCAAATATCGCGCCAGCCAGGAATCCGAGCGGATCGAAATCCCGGCCGAGCTCCAGGATCGCGAGATCGAGGCGCGCACGCACATGCTCGAACAGCTCGCCGACCATGATGACGAATTGCTCGAACAATTGCTGATGGACGAGACCCCGAGCCGCGAGAAAGTGCTCCACGACCTCGCGCGGGAGACGGGCGAAAGCCTTGGCGTTTCCGTGCTGTTCGGCTGCGCGACCAGTTCGTGGGGCGTTCGGCGGCTTCTGAAAGCGCTCCGTCACGAAGGTCCGTCACCGCAAGCCGCGGCGAACCGCCTGACCGTGACCGATCCAGCGATGTACGCGTTCAAAGTCATCCACGGCCCGACCGGGCGCCTCGCGCTTTGCCGCGTCCTTGGCGGAAAGATCACTGAGGGCTCCGACTTGAAGACCGACGACGGTGAACATGCGCGCGTCGGGTCGCTGTTCAAAGTCCAGGGTGAAAAGACCCAGAAGGCGACCGAAGCGCGCGACGGCGATGTGGTTGCCGTGGCCAAGATCGACAGTGTGAAAGCCGGCCAGTGGCTCGGCTCCGGCAAGTTGCCGCCGCCCGTCGAGATCGACCTGCCGGCGCGCAACTGCGCGATCGCGATCGAACCGGCCGACCGCAAGGATGACGTCAAGCTGTCGGGCGCGCTGCAACGGCTGACCGAGGAAGATTCAGCCCTGATCGTCGAGCACGATGAGGCCAACCACGAACTGAGGCTGAGGGGCGTCAACGATGAGCATCTGAACACGGTTCTGGCGCGCCTCCAGCGCCGCTACGGCGTCGAGGTGAAATCGCATCCGCCGGCGATCGGCTATCGCGAATCGATCCGCAAACATGTCACCCAGAAGGGCCGCCACAAGAAGCAGTCGGGCGGTCACGGCCAGTTTGGCGATGTGATCATCGAGGTCCGGCCACTCGGACGGGGCGAGGGCTTCCACTTTGAAGAGAAGATCCATGGCGGCTCCATCCCGAAGCAATGGATCCCCGCGGTCGAGGACGGGGTTCGCGAAGCGATGCACAAGGGCCCGCTCGGGTTCCCGGTGGTCGACCTCGCCGTCACTTTGATCGACGGCAGCTATCACAGCGTCGACTCGTCGGAGCTGGCGTTCCGCCTTGCCGGGCGGATCGCGATGCACGACGCGTTGGGAACCGCCCAACCGCACCTGCTCGAACCGATGCACAAGCTCTCGGTCGTTTGTCCAACCAGCGCCACGAGCCGGATCAGTTCGGCGATCGCCAGCCGGCGCGGTCAGATGCTCGGGCTTGGACCGCGCGACGGTTGGACCGGCTGGGACCGGATTGAGGCTTTGCTCCCCGAGGCCGAACTCAGCGGGCTCGAGGCCGAGCTTCGCTCTCAGAGCCAGGGCCTGGCAACCTACGAAGCGGTATTCGACCATCTCGCCGAGCTCAACGGGCCGCTTGCCGACAAGGTCATTCAGCAACGGGAGCCAGAGCCAGTCTGACCGTAGAATTTGTCAGGCGGCGGCCATCGCCCGTGTGCTCGCGACCGCAATCAGGGTCGGCGTGATGATCGAGCACCTCGGCAAGCGATATCGCCGGTTCCGCCGCGCGTGATGCGGCAGCCGCGCATCTGGGTGCTCCTCGGCCATCGCAAGGGGGACAACAACCAGCTCCTGATGCTCGCACAGGCATTGAATCTGCCATTCGAAACGCGCTCCATGCGCTACAACTTCCTGCGCATGGTCCCCAAGCAGATCCTCGATCACCAGCTGGTTTCGGTCCTGCCCAGCGCGCGCAAATGGCTCGAACCGCCGTGGCCCGACCTCGTCCTGGGCATCGGACATCGCAGCGTTCCGGTGGCGCGCCACATCCGCCTTGCGTCAGGCGGCCGGACCAAGCTCGTCCAGCTCGGCAATCCGCGCATCCATCCGCGGAATTTCGCTTTGGTGATCACCGCCCCGCAATATGGCATCGAGCAACAGGCGAATGTCGTCAGGCTCCGCCTGGCGATGGCTAACCCGCAGCCGCCAGATGTCCCAACCGATGAGGAACGCGCGTACTTCGATGCATTGCGGCGGCCGCACCGCCTGCTGATCCTCGGCGGCCCCAACACGCATTGGTTCGTTTCAATCGACGAGGTGGCCAAGGCCGCGCGAACCTTGATCTGCCGTTGCACGCTCGATGTTGCGCCGCAGATCGCCGTCGGTGATCACGCCCGTGAGATGACCGGCCTCGTTGACCACGCCAATCACCCCGAGGCGCTTGGCGGACATCTCAACCACCACCTCGTGCATCGAGCTGGTCTCGAGGGTCAGGGGCAAGGCCTCGCCCTTGTGCATCAACCGCCTGACGGGCTTCAACCGCGCGCCGAGCGTTCCGCCCGGATGAAGCCGTCCGAATTCGGTCCGCGTGACGCCCTTTTGCCGCATCACGGTCATCGCCAGGGCATCACCGAGCGCCAGCGTCATGGTGGTCGAACTGGTCGGGACCACCGACTCCGGCCCGACTTCCGCCCAATCCGGCAGCAATAGCGGCGCTGTTGCTGCTTCGGCCAACATCGATCCCGAATTGCCGGTAATCGCGATGATCGGGATCCGGAGGCGCTGGAAATGGTCGATCACCGCCTCGAGCTCCGGCGTCTCGCCGCTCTGCGAGATCACGATCGCGACGTCGCCCCGGGCCGCCATGCCGAGGTCGCCGTGGATCGCCTCGGCCAAATGGAGGAAGGTCGCGGTGGTCCCGGTCGAAGCGAAAGTCGCGGCGATCTTGCGCCCGATGTGGCCCGACTTGCCGAGCCCGCTGACAAGGATCTTACCTTTGCACGTAAGGATCAGCCCGACCGCATCCTCAAACGACGCGCCGAGGCTGTCGGCAAGGGCGTCCAGCGCACGCGCCTCGTCATGCCCGAACGCGACCACATCGTCCTCTTTTTCGCCGTCCGCGGCCATGCTCGGCGCCCTACCCTAGTCGGCAAGTGCCTGTGAAGCTTGACGCCGCTCGCGTCGCCCGCTTGGGTCACGGCCGAGAGGGGACCTCCTGTGGCCAAACGACTGACTCAATTCATCCTGATCGCCCTGGTGCTGGGTGTGGTCACCGGCTGGGTACTCAATTACACGATCGACGACGGCAGTCCGGCGAGTGCCGAGCGGCTGAAATCGATCGCCGATTATCTCAGCGTCGTCACGGCGCTCTTCCTCCGTCTGATCAAGATGATCATCGCGCCGCTGGTATTCTCGACCCTGGTCGCGGGCATCGCGCATATGGGCGACATCGCTGCATTGGGCCGCGTAGCGGCGCGTTCGCTCGGCTGGTTCATTGGGGCCAGTCTGGTGTCACTGACCTTAGGCCTGATCCTGGTCACCGCCCTCCATCCGGGCGTCGGCCTCAACCTGCCGATCCCGCCCGCGACTGCCGCCAGCGGGGTCGAGACTGCAGCGTTCAACCTCAAGGAATTCGTCTCGCACGTTGTGCCGCAATCGATCTTCGAGGCGATGAGCACCAACGAGATTCTACCGATTGTCATCTTCTCCTGCTTCTTTGGGGTGGCCCTTACCGCTGTCGGTGAGCGGGGTAAGCCGATCGTCGTCGGCGTCGAAGCGCTGGTCCGAGTGATGCTGCAGGTCACCGACTACGTGATGCGGTTTGCGCCCCTCGCGGTGTTCACGGCGGTCGCCAGCGCACTCGCCGAAAAAGGGCCGACAATCATCCTGACGCTCGGCAAGTTTGTCGGCAGCTTCTATCTCGGGCTCGCGATCCTGTGGACGCTGCTGATCGCGGCCTGTTTCGTCATTGTCGGCCCGCGCACGCGCCACCTCGTCCGCTACATCCGCGACCCCATCGTCCTCGCTTTCTCGACCGCGTCGAGCGAGGCCGCCTACCCTCGCACCTTGGAAGCGCTCGACCGTTTCGGCGTGCCGCCGCGCATCGCCAGCTTCGTCCTGCCGCTCGGCTATTCATTCAACCTCGACGGGTCGATGATGTACATGACCTTCGCGACGATCTTCATCGCGCAGGCCTATGGCATCGACCTCAGCATCGGCCAGGAAATCACCATGCTGCTGGTGCTGATGGTCACCTCCAAGGGCATGGCGGGCGTCCCGCGCGCGAGCCTGGTGGTAATCGCCGCGACCATGTCGATGTTCAAGATTCCCGAGGCGGGCCTGCTGCTGATCCTCGCGGTCGACCATTTCCTCGACATGGGCCGCTCTGCGACCAACGTCGTCGGCAATGCCGTCGCGGCGAGCGTCGTCGCGCGGTGGGAAGGCGAACTCGACGTGGAGGAACCGGCCGACATCGAGCCGCCGCACGCACCTTCGCACGTCAAGCGCGAAGGCAGGATCGACGATCACTTCTAGGAAGCGGCGGACCCCGCCTTGGCTCGCCAAATCCACGCCGCTGCGGAGAATACCACAGCCCTGCCATCGAAATGGTGTTCGATGATGCCACGCATACGCTCCAGGGCGGCGGCCCGTTCCACCTCCGGGAGCGATTGGACGATGCGGGCGGCTGGCCCGATGTCGGTGAGGAATGACAGCGCAGTCTCGACGGCATCATCGCCTTCGCCAGCCAGATAGTCGAAGAGGACGGTCTGCACTTCGGCTTCATCCCATCCGGATGCGCTGAGGGTCTGGCGCACGTAGTCCGGATCGGCGAACGCGAATCCGCTCGGCTCGCGCCCGGGGGCCGGAAGCTCCCTATCTGCCGCGGCGCAAGCCACGTCCGACGCCCAGCTATTGGAATGCCAGCTTTGGAAGCAGGAAAACACCAGCGAAGCACCACGGTTCGCGCCACGACGAAGGGATCGAAATGCCCGAACAGGATCGGGAAAGAACATCACACCGTGCCGCGAGAAAATGAGATCAAACGGGCCTTCGTCTTTCGCGACCAACTCGGCGTCGCCCTCGATCACGTGGATCTGGGGAATTCGTTCAGTTCTCTGCCGAGCGACCTCGACCAGGGTGGGCGAGATGTCGCAGGCTGTAATCTCAGCGTCTGGACGGCTCTGCGCCAGGGTGATGCTGGTTGATCCGGCGCCACAGCCGACCTCGAATGCCCTGAACGGCCCGGCAAGCACATTGTCGGTGATCGCCGACAACAGATGCGGCGAGAGCCCAGCGAGGCCCCTGTCAGTGTCCCTCCAGCGTCGGGACCACATGTCGCCGCTTGTCGTCGCCCATTGTGGAGCTAGCGCATTCTCCTTCATGTCGGTCATTCGAATGGCTGCTCTATGCTCGATGGCGGCTGAGTGAAGAATTTCGGGCCGCTCTCGGTCATGTGCCAGCAATCCTCGAGCCGGACCCCGAATTTGCCTGGGATATAAAGCCCGGGCTCGTCGGAGAAGCACATCCCTGGCGCCAGCGGTGTCGTTTCGTCGTGGACGAGATAGACCGGTTCGTGCACCTCCATGCCGATGCCGTGACCGGTGCGATGCGACAGTCCGGGCAATCGATAGCCTGGCCCGAAGCCCCAGCTTTCGTAGACCTTGCGGACTGCGTCATCGACAGCTCCCGCGGGCAATCCGACTTTGGCTGTCTCAATCGCGATTTGCTGGCCGCGATGGACCTGGTCCCACAGCTTGCGCTGCTCCGCTGACGGAGTGCCGACGACGAACGTGCGCGTGATGTCGGCCTGATAGCCATGGACCGACGAGGTGCAGTCCATCAGCACCACGTCGCCACGTTGGACGACGTGCGGTTTTTTGCTGCCGTGCGGATAGGCGGACGCTTCGCCGACCAGGACAAGGCCGCCGTCGTACGCTGAGCCCATCCGCTTGTGCACCGCGGCGATCATCGCGTCGATGTCGGCGGGGGTCATGCCGACCTTGGTCCGCTCGCCGGCATAGCGCAGCGATGCCAGCATGATGTCGTTGGCTGCCTGCATCAGCGCGAGTTCGGCCGGCGACTTGATCATCCGTTGCGCGCGAACGATCGGGTTGGCGTTGACGATTGAGGCCCCGGGCAATTGCCGCTTCAGCCGGTCCTCGATGAAGAAGCGATTGGTCTCTTCGAACGCGACGGGGCGATCCACGAGCCTGCGCTCGTGCAGGAAGTCCGCGATCAGCTTCAGCGGATCTTCGTCCTCGTTCCACGTCCGGATCTCGGCTGGCACCTTGAGCATTTCCGCAATGCTCGGCTGCTCGAAGAAGGGCGTGACGATGATCGGATCGCCTTCGGCCGGAATGACGACCCCGGTCAGTCGCTCGCTCCGCCACCACTGGACGCCGGTGTAATAATCGAGGCTCGGCCCGGATTCGACGAGCACCGCGCCAATGCCAGCGCCGCGCATCAGCTCCTTCGCTTTGGCAAGACGCTGCACCCGCTCGGCACCGCTGATCGGCGGGGGAATCGGAATCGATGGCGTCGCTTCGGCCGCTTCCGCCAGAACCCGGCTCAATGGCAGCGTCATCGCCGCCGCGACCGCGCTGGCTCCGGCAATCATTCCACGCCTCGACATTCTCGGATTCATGCTCTCTCCCTCCCCGCTAACGCCGCGAGTTCCTTGACAAGTTTGGCGGCGACCACGGCCGTCATTCCATTGATATCGCGCGTCGGGTTGTACTCGACCACGTCCGCGCCAACGATCGGGGCGTCAACCCGGTGAAGCACCGAAAGCAGCTCGCGAACCGTAAGCCCGCCCGGCTCGAGGTGGGACACGCCGGGGGCAAACGCCGGGTCGAGGCCGTCAAGATCGATGCTGATATAAAGCGGCGCACCGAGGATCGGCACCGCCGCCGCCGCAAAGTGCCGCATCTCGATCATCTCGACACCGAAACGCTGCGCCTGCTCGCGGCAATGTCGGTTGAGCGTTCGGATCCCGACCTGAACGAGGCGGCCCGCCAGCCCCTGCTCCATGATCCGCGCGAATGGCGAGGCGTGGCTCAATGGGTCGCCGCCGAAATCGTCATACAGATCGGGATGGGCATCGAAATGGAGGATGTTCAGCGGTCCGTGGACCGAAGCGAGGCCGGCAACGATCGGATAGGTCACCATGTGATCGCCGCCGATGAAAATCGGGGCGGCGCCCTCCCTGGCGGCGGTCGCGGCGGCTTGGCGGATACGATCCACGTCACCGGGTGATTCATCGAGCGGCAGGTCGCCGGCATCGTCAAGGCTGAGGGTTGCGCCGATCTCCAGCCCGCACTCGGCCGTCATATTGCCGTGGTCGGAATTGAGGGCCGCGCGGATCAAGGGAGGCGCAGCCGCGGCTCCGCGCAGAAAGGATGAGTGACTGTCGGTCGGCAGTCCGATCAAGCGCACATTTGCCACAGTGTCGTTCAATCGCATGCCTCCGGTTCGCTTATGTTGCACGCTCCGGTGCAATCGGCCAGCAGGCGCATCCCCATGTTCGAATCCCTGTCCCACGACGGCGTCAAGCGCCCTGGCATGCGCGAGATGACCGCAATGCTCGCCGGGTTGATGGCGCTCAACGCGTTCGCCATCGACGCGATGGTGCCGGCGCTCCCCGCGATCGGCCGGTCGCTGAATGTCGTTCGCGAGAATGAGCGCCAGCTGGTGGTTATCGCCTATTTCGCCGGCTTCGCTTCGACCCAGCTCATCTGGGGTCCGCTCGCCGATCGCTTTGGGCGCAAACCGGTCCTCGCCGCGGGCATCGTGCTTTACTGCCTGTTCGCTTTGCTCTGCGCCTTTGCCGGCAGCTTTCCGCTGCTGCTCATGGGACGCGTCGCAATGGGCGCGTCGGCCGCGGTCACGCGCGTGCTCGTCGTCGCCATGGTCCGCGACCTGTTCGAGACCGAGGCGATGGCGCGGGTGATGAGCCTGGTGTTCATGGTCTTCATGTTGGTCCCGGTGCTCGCGCCCAACATCGGCCAGGCGATCCTACTGGTCGCGTCGTGGCGGGCGATCTTCCTCGTGCTCGGCGGCTATGCCCTGGCGATGCTCATCTGGTCGTCGTGGCGGCTGCCCGAGACGCTGCATCCCGAATATCGCCGCTCGCTCAACCCGCGCGAGATGCTCGGCGCGGTCGCCGACACTGTCCGCGAACCCCAGTCGCGCGGCTATACGATCGCGGTGACGATTATCTTTTCGGCGCTGGTCGCCTACATTTCCTCGATCCAGCAGATCGTCTTCGACGCCTTCCAGGAAGGGAAATACATCGGGCTGGTGTTCGCCGCGATCGCCGCGCCAATGGCCTATGCGTCGTGGACCAACAGCCGCATCGTCGGCCGCTTCGGCTTGAGGCGGGTCGGTCATTCGGCCGCCGCCGCCCTCGTGATCGTCAGCGCGATCCATGCCACCCTCGCGCTCGCCGGCGGCGAGACCTTGGTCAGCTTCGTCGTGCTTCAGTCGCTGACCATGTGCTGCTTCGCGCTCGCTTCATCCAATCTCAGCACGCTGGCGATGGAACATATGGCGCCGATCGCGGGCACCGCGTCGTCGGTTCAGGGAGTCGTCTCGACGCTCGGCGCTGCCGCGATCGGCTTCTTCATCGGCCAGAGCTTCGACGGGACCGCGACGCCGTTTATCGTCGGCACCGCAATCTGTACGGCGCTCGGCTTCGTCACGATCGTCCTGACCGAGCCGAAGCGGCTGTTCGCGCCAATTCAGCCCGAAGCCTGAGCCTTATTCGGCCGCGACCTCGTCACCGTCGTCCGGGCCCGACCCGACCATCAGCGCCTCGCCGACTTCCTCCGTCCGCCCGCGAATCGCATTTTCGATCCGCTGCGCGACGTCGGGATTTTCCTTGAGATAAACCTTGGCATTCTCGCGGCCCTGGCCAACCCGCACGCTGTCGTAGCTGAACCACGCGCCCGATTTCTCGACCAGCCCGGCCTTGACCCCCAGGTCGAGGATCTCGCCGACCTTGGAAATGCCCTCGCCGTACATGATGTCGAATTCGACCTGTTTGAACGGCGGCGCGACCTTGTTCTTGACCACTTTGACACGCGTCGTGTTGCCGACGATGTCGTCGCGGTCCTTGATCTGGCCGGTGCGGCGGATGTCGAGGCGCACCGAAGCGTAAAATTTGAGCGCATTGCCGCCGGTCGTGGTCTCGGGATTGCCGTACATCACGCCGATCTTCATCCGCACTTGGTTGATGAAGATGACGGTGCAGCGCGAGCGGCTGATCGAACCGGTCAATTTGCGCAACGCCTGGCTCATCAGCCGGGCCTGGAGGCCGACATGGCTGTCGCCCATCTCGCCCTCGATCTCGGCCCGCGGCACCAGCGCCGCGACCGAATCGATCACCAGGACGTCGACCGCATTGGAACGCACCAATGTATCGACGATCTCGAGCGCTTGTTCGCCGGTGTCGGGCTGCGACACGATCAGCTCGTCGATGTTGACCCCGAGCTTCTTGGCGTAACCCGGATCGAGCGCATGCTCGGCGTCGACGAAGGCGGCGGTTCCGCCGACCTTTTGCGCTTCGGCGATGGCGTGCAGCGCGAGCGTCGTCTTGCCCGAACTTTCGGGCCCGTAAATCTCGATCACCCGGCCGCGCGGAAGACCGCCAACGCCCAACGCAATGTCGAGCCCGAGACTGCCGGTCGACACCGTCTCGATCTCCATTTTCTCGCGACTGCCGAGCTTCATCGCCGAGCCCTTGCCGAACGCGCGGTCAATCTGGGCGAGCGCTGCCTCGAGCGCTTTCTGCCGGTCCATGCGGGGGCTTTCCACTTCGTTTCCAATGACTTTGAGTTGCGCTGCCATGACCCTGTCTCCCTCGTCAATGCAAGCGATCATTCCGCTTGACATGGCGGCCGAACCCCGCCGGTGAAGACAGTATGTATCTGATCTGTTCCAAGAGAACAAGAGAGGAACATTAAGGAATAGCGCGACCCTCCTTGATCACGCCTTCGACATGTTCGAGCACGCGGATGTCGGTCAACGGGTCGCCCTTGACCGCGATCAAATCGCCGTATGCGCCGGGCGCAAGGCTTCCGACCTGGCCTTCCTTGCCGAGCGCCCTCGCCGCCTCGCTGGTCGCCGACTGGATCGCCTGCATCGGGGTCATGCCGTAGCGCACCATGTAGGCGAATTGACGGCCCCCGAGGCCGTACATGTAGACGCCTGCATCGGTCCCAAATGTCAGCTTCACACCGGCCTTGACCGCTGCCGCGAAGCCGCGACGCTGGACGTCGGTCGTCTCGATATTCTTGCGCAAATATTCAGCCGGCCAGCCTTGCTTGACGCCGACATCGTTGATCCAGTCGCCATTGTAGATGTCCATGTCGAGCCACACGCCGCGCGCCTTGGCGAGCGCGATCCCGTCGGCGTCGAGGTAGCTCGCATGTTCGATCGTCCGCGCGCCGGCGCGGATCGCCGCCTTGATCCCTTCGGCGCCATGGGCGTGGGCGATACAATAGCTGCCGCGCAGCTTGGCCTCGTCGCAGGCGGCTTTCATTTCCTCCGGCGACAGCTCGAGCGCGCCAGGCTCGCTGCCGAGCGCAAGCACCGCGCCGGTGGCAATGAGCTTGATGAAATCAGCGCCGTGATCAAGCAGGTAACGCGCCCGGTCACGCGCTTCGGACGGGTTGTGCACTTCACCGATGCGGAAAGTCTCGGGCAGCGGAATATCGGGCGCGAGCGCGTCGATCTCGCCGCCCCCGCCGGGCGTCGTGATATAACCGCCGGCGACCCACATCCGCGGCCCTTCGACCTCCCCGGCATTGATCGAATCGCGTAACGCGACATCAGTTAGCCCGCGATACACGCCAACATCGCGCACCGTGGTGAAGCCGCTGCGCAACTCCATCCGCGCCGCCGCGACGCCGCGGAGGATCGTCCGAGCTTCGCTGCGCTTGAGGGGCGCTGCCGGATCGCTCTCGGTCACGTCGATGGCGCCGTCAGCCAGATGGGTGTGGAGATCGATCAGACCCGGAAGAACGGTGTAGCTCGACCAGTCGATCGCCGCCATTGGCCCGTCGCCCGCGCGCCATGGAGCGATCGAAGCGATCCTGCCGTCGACGATGCGGATGCGCTGGTCGGCCAGGACTTTCGCCGAAGCCGGATCGATCAGTCGCCCGGCATGGACGTCGAGCGTTTGCGCGGACGCCGCGGAAGCGAACAATAAAGCGCCGCCAGCGATCAGCGCCTTGAAAACCTCTCCGATCGCCCCCTCCTTGAACTACCGTGGCTCGCCCTGTTTGCGCTGGCATGATAGGCTTGTCGAGCCGGGTCCGATGCCAGGGGGACGTGATGGCGATCATTCACTTTGTGCGCGCGATTTTCCGCGCGCTGATCAGGATCATCGTGGGCATTCTCGCCCGGGTGAAGAATCTGATTGTCGAGCTGTTCACGCTCGGCAAGCTGCGCAAGACGATGCGCATCCAAGTCCGGATCCTGCGCGACGAAACCGGCAGCCCCTTGATTCAACCCGCGGATATCGATGCCGCGGTCAACAATGCGATTGCGATCTTCGACAAGGAGTTCAACATCGACCTGATCGCCTATCGCGGAACGAGGACCGAAACGCTGGACGGCAACGCGCCGAAGGCGGCGCTCGACCTGCGCTGCAACTTCGGAGCGTTTTGCGACGAATTCGGCGAAGCCGGCAGTTATTTTGCGTGGCACTCGGCCGGCTGGTTCGGGATTCCCATCCGGCTCTGCTTCCCCGTGACCGTATTCGTCGTCCGGACGATCGACGGCAAGATCGGCTGCTCGATCCCGATTACCGATTATGTGACCGTCGCGTCCGCTTCTGGTTCATCCGGAGTGACTGCTCCAACCACCCTTGCGCACGAGCTCGCGCATACCTGCCTGCTCGCGCACCGGGACGACGAGCCCAACAACCTGCTCTTTCCGAGCGAGCCGAGGGGCAGCGATACGACCTGGTGGCAACGGCGAGTCGCGCGGACGAGCCGCCACTGCACCTTGTGGTAGCGGCTCAGGCCGCACCTCTCGACCCCGGTTGTGGCTTCGCCACAGCCGAGTACAAGCGAAGTAGCCACAAAGGTCCCGTCAAAAGATCGCGAATCCGGGCCAAATGCCTGTTGATAAAGCGGTTATCAGCAACCTAGGATGATCGTGAATTGCGGGAGAATAGTTGTGCGGGGAATTAATGTTCTGTTGGGCGGCGCGGCGATCTTCGTCGCGAGTTCGGCGTCGGCCGCCGATACGTTGAAGTTCGGGCCGCCACCGGCATGGGTGACGCCGCAGCCCATCCCGCAAGCCAAGCCCACCGATGCGCCGGTCAACGTGCTCCTCAGCAACGCCCAAATCACGATGGAGCCCGGCAAGATCGCAACCTACGGCGAAATCGTTTTCAAGATCCAGAACCCCCAGGGGCTCGCGGCAGGCAATCTTTCTCTCAGCTGGCAGCCCGCGACCGATACCGTGACCGTCAACAAATTGCAGATTCGCCGCGGCGATAAAATCATCGACGTTCTTGCGTCCGGGCAGACGTTCACCGTGTTGCGCCGCGAAACCAACCTCGAAGCGGCGATGTTCGACGGTACGTTAACCGCCAACATCCAGCCCGAGGGCTTGCAAGAAGGCGACATTGTCGAATTCGCCAGCACGACGGAGCATTCCGACCCTGTGCTGAAGGGACACGTTGAGGCGTTGTTCGGATCTTGGAACGAGAGCCCGATCGAATCGGCCTACACCAAATTGACCTGGCCAGCGGAGCTCAAGCTCAACGTTCGCAAGTCATCGAGTCTGCCGGAGCCCAAAAAATCTAGCCGTGACGGCAAGAGCGTCTTCGAACTGTCGGCCCTCCACATTGAACCGATCTCGCCGCCGAAGGGGGCGCCCAGCCGATTCAAGGTCGGCCGTCTCGTCGAAGCCACCGATTACTCGTCCTGGGCAGACCTGGCCGACTTGATGGCGCCACTGTTCCGGGCAGCGGCCGTCATTCCCGCCGCGGGGCCACTACACGACGAAGTTGAGCAAATCCGCACATCGTCCAGCGATCCCAAGCGACGGGCCGAGCTCGCCCTTGCGCTCGCCCAGGACCGCGTCCGCTATGTCGCCCTGCTCATGGGCCAGGGCGGTTATGTACCGGCGACTGCGGAAACGACCTGGTCTCGGCGGTTCGGCGATTGCAAGGCCAAGACCGCGCTGCTCGTCGCGATCCTGCATGCACTGCAGATCGAGGCTGAGCCGGTTCTGGTCCAATCCACGATAGGCGATATGATCGAAGATCGCCTGCCTGCCCTCGAGCTGTTCGATCACGTCCTCGTCCGCGCTCACATCGGAGGGAAGGACTATTGGCTGGATGGCACGCGGACAGGCGACATCAACCTCGACGGCATTCAAGTCCCGGATTTCGGCTGGGGATTGCCGCTGGTCAGCAACGCCCGGCTCGTGCAAATTGTCCCTCCCGCGCTCACCGCGCCGAACGTCGAGCACCGGGTCGAGATTGACGCAAGCTCCGGGGTGCTTTCGGCGATCCCGATCACGATTGAGGAGATTTACCGAGGCGATTCCGCGGTTGCGTTCAACACGCTCTATTCGCGGTTTACCGCGGCCCAGCGGGATGAATTCGCGCACGACATCGCCAAGAAATATTACGACGGGTTCGCCACCGCCTCAACGTCATTCCAGTTCGACAAGGCGAAGCGCGCATTCGATGTTACGATCAAGGGAACAGCAAAGCTCAATTGGGATGACGGCTGGCTCAGTGTGCCGACCTCCTCGATCGCGTTCGACCCGGATTTCGATCGTCCCTCGGGATCTGGACATGACGCACCGTTTGCGGTCAGCCATCCAAGATTCGTCAACGATCGCGCGACAATATTGCTGCCAGTGGATTTTGCCGCGCAGCAGAAACTCTCTCCTCGCATTCAGGAGACTCTCGCCGGGGTCGAATATGCGCGCACGGAATCGATCGATGGCAACAAGCTTACTGTCACATCAAGCGAGCGAAGCGTTGTGGCGGAAGTGCCCTACAAGGATGCGCTCGCCGCGGAGCCGCGCCTGCGCGCGCTCAACAAGGATGATATCTATCTGCGACTTCCGACATCCTATCGAGCATCCGAGGCCGATTTAAATGCACTGCGGGCAACCAAGCCGGCGTCCGCCATGGAATATTCCGTCAGGGCCCACGCCTTGCTCGCCCATGGCAAGGTTGAAGACGGCCTGTCCGACCTGAATGCGGCGCTCGCGATTGACCCTAAGAACGTTTGGGCGCTGGCTCGGCGGGCTTCGGTATACATCGGCAAACAACAGTTTACCGAGGCAGAAAAGGATTTGCGGGAGGCCGCGACGATCGAGCCTGGCAGTCCCGAGGTATTGGCGACTCGCAGCGAGCTGGCGATCAGCAAAGGCGACTTCACCGCGGCGACGAACACCTTGGACAACGCCATCGAACGCGATCCGACCAACAACGTGTTGCGACTCCAGCGCGCCATCATCCTCGTTCAGCAGGGCAAGGACGACGATGCACTCCGCGAGATCGAGAAGGTCATCGCCTCGAGCCCCCACAATGTCGAGGCGCTTGGTCAACACGCCTGGATCCTCGCGTCCAAGGAGGATTGGGCCGGCGCCGAACGAGACCTTGCCGCCGCCTTCGCCGTAGACCCTGGCAACGCAACGGTACTCGCCACAAAGGCAATGATTGCTATCCAGCGAAAGGACTTCAAATCAGCGCTCGACCTCTCGGCACAAGCGCTGGCGAAGGATCCCGGCAATTCCTTTGCCCGAAACCTGCAGGCTAAGCTGCTCAAGCGCGGCGGGGACGAGAACCAGGCAATGCGCGGCTTCGACGATGCCGTGGCACGCGCCCCCAAGAACGCGAGTCCCCTCCTCGATCGAGCCTTTGCCCGGTTGGAGGCCAAGCAATTCGACGGCGCCGAACAGGACGTTGCCGCCGCGCTGGCCATCGAACCGACCAATCTCCGCGCGTTGCAGGCTCGCGCGCAAATCTCTTCGACACGAAACGACTATGGAGCGGCGGTGGCCGCGCTGACCCAGGCGCTAAGTACCGGGGGGCCAAATGGCCGCATCCTCGCCCAGCGCGCGGAAGCGTTCCGGCAGCTCAAGAACTATGAGAAAGCGCTCGCCGATACCCAGACAGCACTCGACATCGGGTATGTGTCGCCGGCCTTGCGCTTGCTGAGAATCAACATTTTACTCCAGCAGGGCAGCCTGGCCGACGTGGCGGCGGAGTGTGATCGGCTGGTCAAGGAAAACCCGTCATCCGATTTTGCAATGGTCGTTGCCGGCAAGACGTACATGGCGATCGGCTTGCGGCAAAAGGCAATGGACAGTTTCGACCGGGCGCTCGTGCTGAAGCAATATGCCTACATCTATATCAACCGCGCCCAGGCGCGGCCTTACTCGGACATGCAGGGAAAATTCGCCGACCTTGACGCAGCCCTCAAGGCCGAGCCTGAGCACGAAGATGCGCTGGCTGAAAAGGCCCGCTTGCTATCGAGGCAAGGGAAGCACGCCGAGGCGATCGACCTTTACGATCGCGCGATCAAAGCCGCTTTGGACGGTTCCTATTTGGAGCTGGGCCGGGCAATCGCGCTCGAACGGGCTGGCCGGTCGGCGGAGGCCAAAAAGGCCTTCGACGCCGAGCGCGCCAAAGCAAAGACTGTCAGCGACTTCAAACGCTTGTGCTGGACCAAAGCGATCAATGACGTGGCGCTTCAGTCGGCCCTCGAGGATTGTCGCAAGGCGCTCCGCATTGATGCCGATAGCCCGTCCGCAAACGAGAGCCTCGGCCTAGTTTTATTGAAGCTCGGCAAACTAAAGGAATCGCTCGCGGCATTCGACCTTGCGGTCGCCAAAAAGGCCGGGGCAGACGCCTACATGGGTCGGGCGATTGTCCGTTCGAAACTGGGCGACGCGGGCGGTGCGCACGGCGACGCCGGGGAAGCGTTCAAGCTTCGCCCGGACATTGACGACACGTTCGCCGAATACGGACTCAAATTCGACCCAGCCGCATCATCGCATTCGGCCGCCGCGCATTAGGGCGCCTATGCCGGCGTGACATCACCGGCGCCGGTGCCGCCATCCTCGCCGGCCGGCGGGCGCGTGTCGAACACCTCGTCGATGATCCCGAAAACCTTGGCTTCGTCGGCCTCGAGGAACTTGTCGCGGTCCATCGCCAGCTCGATCGCCTCGATCTTCTGGCCGGTGTATTTCGCGTAGAGCTCGTTGAGGCGTTGGCGCATGCGCAGGATCTCGCGCGCCTGGATCTCGATGTCGGAGGCCATGCCCTGGGCGCCGCCCGAAGGCTGGTGGACCATGATCCGGCTGTTGGTCAGCGCGACCCGCATGCCCGGCTCGCCCGCCGCGAGCAGGAAGCTGCCCATGGACGCCGCCTGCCCGATGCACACCGTGCTGATCTTGGGCCGGATGTATTGCATCGTGTCGTGGATCGCGAGGCCGGCGGTGACCACGCCGCCCGGCGAGTTAATGTACATGAAGATGTCCTTCTTCGGGTTCTCAGACTCGAGGAAGAGCAGCTGGGCGGTAACCAGCGAAGCCATATGATCCTCGATCGCGCCGGTGATGAACACGATCCGCTCGCGCAGCAGCCGCGAATAAATGTCGAAGCTGCGCTCGCCCCGGTTGGACTGTTCGATAACGATGGGAACGAGTTGCGAAACGATATCCTGATGGTCGGTCACGGGGAGCAAGTCCTTTGTTGGTGGCGTCGGCCTACATCGGGCGGATCTGCCGAAGGTTCAAGCGCCGGATAAGATAAGGGGCGGCCAAGCTTGCGCCCGGCCGCCCTCTCCCCTCGCTTAAACTGAGTCGTTTGCGCTTACAATTTCACGCCGGCGCGAACGTAAAAGAATCGGCCCGGCACATCGTACATTGACGGGTCGAAGTTGTTGAGATCGCAGCTAACACAGCCCGGCGCGCGCGTGTTGAGGATGTTGTTACCGCCAACCGCGAAGCCGAACTGGTGCCTGCCCCAGGCCGGGTTCCAACGCAGCTGTAGGTCGGTGTAGAACTTTGCGCTCATCACATTGCCGCCGCCAGATGCAGCAGTCTCCCGCAGCTTCGATATATAGCGGCCCGTTAAGCTGGCACCGACATCAGCCAAATCCCAGTCGAGCACGCCAACCGACTTCCATTTCGGGAAGCCCTGGGAGGGACTGCCCTGCTCGGTACCCTCGCGACTGATGACCGTGGTTCCGCCAGTAACTGGAACGATGACGTCGAAGTTCCTGAGGAAGGTGTTGTTCCAGGTCACGCCGAACCGGCCAATTGACGTTTTGCGGCCGCGGTAGGCGAGATTGACATCGATGCCCTTGGTCTTGATCCCGGCAATGTTACCGAGAATGCCCGCGACCCCGGTCAGAGTACCGCCGACCCGGGTTACCAGCGCACAAGCGGAAGGGTCGTTGTTGACCTCGCAATTGTTGAGCGTGAAGGCCGCGTCGACTGGCTGGATCGCGCCCGTGATTCTGACGTTATAATGGTTGGCTTCGATCGAGAGGCCGGGCAGGAACGACGGGCTGTAGACGCCGCCGAAGACCCAGCTCTTCGAAGTCTCTGGTTTCAAATTCTCGTTGCCGCCAACAGCGACAGAAATCTGCGGATTGGTCTGGTTGTAGCTGCCGTTGCCGGGTACACCGTGCGCGATACAATTGGCTTTGACTGTCGCACTGTTCGTATAGCTATCCGGCGACGTGTTGTCGGCCGAGCACGGGTCCGCGATCGTCTGGTCGAAGCGTGACAGGCTGCCGAAGAATTCACCGATCGAAGGTGCCCGAAAACCTTGAGCGTAGGATGCGCGGAAGCGCAGATCGTTGATCGGTTTCCAATTGGCCGAGCCCTTCAACGTCGTGTGGGAGAAACTGGTCGACGCATGACCGGACTCCGGACTGGTCTTGTACTTGGAATAGCGCACCGCACCGCTGAGCTCGAGCAGAGCGATCGCGGGAATGTCTTTCAGCACCGGCGCGTTGACTTCGGCATAGACTTCGGATGAGTGAATGCCGCCGCCGGTGTGAGCGGCCGGAATATCCGAACTGAAGCCGGCCTGAACGACCGGATCGGGGTCGAAGCTTCCGCTAAGCTCACGATATTCAGCGCCAGCGGCGAGGCCGAGCGGGCCACCCGGAAGGTCGAACAATTCGCCGGAGATGTTCGCCGTAGCGTCATACAAGTCCTGCTTGCTGCGGTCGCGCTGGGTAAACGTCACGAAGTCGATCATCTCGGGCGTGATAGATCCCGCACCGCCAAAGATATTGAACGGCGTACAAGTCCCGACACCGTCATTGCCAGGAAGCCCGGTGCAGTCGTCGACCGGACCGAGTGCCTGGCGGAGATGGTCCGCATTGATATTGCCGAGCATCCGCTGCTTGGCCCGATTGTGACCGTAGACACCGTTCAGATCCCAATACCAGTCGCGACCGCCAACGACGAAACTACCGTCGAAAGTCGCCACGAGATAATTTGTGTCGACCTTCTGCGAGAAGCGACGAGGTCCACCTTCAACGAACCTGCGAGCGATGAACTGCATATTGGTGCTGTCGAGCGTCACGCCAAACGGATTGAACGGGTTGGATACGTCCACGCCGATGCTGTCGAGAACGGGCGTACAACCACAAGCGGCGCCAATTCCGAAAGGAAGCGGGGCTGCCTGGTTCTTCGATTTGCGCTCGTTCCACATGGCTTTGACGGAGAAATTAAAATTGTCCGCAAGCTCATATTTGAGGTTGGCGAACAGGCCGTACCGCTCAAGCGGGATCTGGAAATAGTTGTAGGGCGCAAAATTGAACCGGTCAGGCGTGCCGAAATTGTGAAAGTCCGAGCCGGGCCCTGTTGGATTCAGCGGGTCGTAGTTTGGAGCCCCGACCAGCACCGGGCTGTTCAGGCTCAAGTCGAGGAATGGATTGGTCCCAATGATGATCGGGTTGCAGGCATCCGGATCTTCGCAGCCCGGATCCGCGGGAAGAGACGGATCCCTGAGCACGTCAAACCGCCCCATAATGGGAGTCCCCGAACAACCGCCCGCAGCACAAGAAGTGGCATACGGGGCGGGGAAACGCGACAGCGCCCGGTCGCCCGAGCTCACTGCACCTTGCTTCACGTAATTCCCGCCGATGACCAGGTTAAGTCGATGCCCGTCGCCGTTGCCCCAGCTCGCCTCGTAGTCCTGCGACTTGCCATCGCCTTGGCCGAATTGACCATATTGTGCACTGAGGACAAAGCCCTTCTGGTGCTGCTTGGTGATGATGTTAACCACGCCGGCGATCGCATCCGACCCGTAAACCGCGGAAGCGCCGTCCTGCAGCACTTCGACGCGCTCGATCATACCTTCCGGGATCGTGTTGAGGTCGACCGAGGCGGGAACGCCGCTGGCCGATGCGCCGGGAACGAAGCGCAAGCCGTCGACGAGAACCAGAGTGCGTCGCGAACCAAGGTAACGCAGGTCGATTTCCGCCGAGCCGGCGCCGACACCGCCGCCGTCCGGCGGATTGCCGAGGTTGCCGGAGTTGTTGAACTTGCCGTTGAGGCCGCCGCCCGAGCTTGGCAGGCGCTGCAGCACGTCATTGATCGAACTGAGACCGGTCTTGGCGATGTCCTGCTGATCGAGGAACACACGCGGCGCGTCGAGATTGAGCGGATTGCGGCGGATGCGCGATCCGGTGATGACGATGTCGCCCTGCGGAGTCGGCTGGGTCGATGATGCCGCCGCTGGCGCCTGGGTGACGTCCGCTGGTGGGAGCGTGCTTTGCGCCTGTGCCGCGGTCGCGCTGCCGATCATCGCTGCCAAGGCTACGCCCGAGCGAAGTGCCGTGTTGATCCCGATCATGTCTGTTCCCCTTTGCCCCCGCGTTTGGCGCGGTGTCGGAAACAACAGTAACCTACAGAATTGTCAGGGAGGAAGCCGGTTCTGTAACCAACCCGACACAATTCATGCCGAGTGATGCATAAAAGTAACTCACCCCTAGGGGGCGGGTTGTGACAGATAGGCGAGCCGGCGGACTTCGCGGCGGCCGCGCGTGACCGTGTCGAGGATCAAGCCGGCGAAGAAACACAGCACCGCGACAATGATCACCCCGGTCACCAGGACCGCGGTCGGAAGGCGCGGCACCAGCCCCGTATTCAAATATGTGATGATCAGCGGCACCGACAACAGGATCGCCGCGACCACGAGCAGCGCGCCGATCGTGCCGAAGAACAGCACCGGGCGTTCGATCCGATAAAGCGTCACGATCGTCTTCAAAATCCGCCATCCGTCCGAAAAGGTCGACAGCTTGGAATGCGATCCTTCCGGTCGCGAAGCGTAGGCGGTCTCGACCTCGCCGACCGGCATCCTGAGTTCGAGCGCATGGACGCTGATCTCGGTTTCGATCTCGAACCCCGAGGACAGGACAGGAAAGCTCTTCACAAAGCGCCGCGAAAACACCCGGTAGCCGGAGAAGATGTCGCTGAAGCTCCGCCCGAACAGGCCGGCGAGCAGGCCGGTAAAAATCCGGTTCCCGAGCACGTGGCCGCCGCGATAAGCCTCCTTGGCTTCGTGCTTGCGGGTGCCGACGATCATATCGAGCTGGTCTGCGGTCAGCATCGCGACCATCGCCGGGGCCGCCTTGGGATCGTAGGTCAAATCGCCGTCGGCCATCACGTAGATGTCGGCATCGACATCGGCGAACATGCGCCGGACGACATGCCCCTTGCCCTGCTGGCGCTCGGTGCGGACGACCGCCCCGGCCTTGGCGGCGATCTCGCACGTGCGGTCGCTGCTATTGTTGTCGTAGACGTAGATGGTTGCGTCCGGCAGCGCCTTGCGGAAGCCGCTTACCGTCGCGGCAATCGCGGCTTCCTCGTTGTAGCAAGGCAGAAGCACGGCGATGCGTGGACTCAACTTCGCGGCCATTATTCCCCCTAAACCGTTCGGGCTGAGCCTGTCGAAGCCCTGCCCTGCTCTAGAGAGAAAAACAGTCCTTCGACAAGCTCAGGACGAACGGCGTTATCGCGCTTTTCTTGCGGCCGATTCTAAACGAGTCGCGATGTGGTCACGTGCAGGAGTCGGAGATCGGGAGACGCGTTGTTCAGGCTCCACGCTGCGTCCGGCGGAATGACCATCGCGTCCGACCGCGCGAGTTCATGCCCGCCATCAAACTCCACAACGACCGAACCCTCCAGGATATAGGCGAACACCAGCTCGCCATCGCTCGGCCGGAACGACATCGGCTGTCCGTCCGCGGGCCGAACAGTGCGCACCTCGGTAAGGCCGCCCGTTGCTTGACCGATCGCCGTTTCTTGAGATTCGCCGCCGGCGAAAGGGGTCCACGGGGTCTGCGCTGCAATGTGGCGGTGGAATCGCTGCCCGCTGAACCGCCGTTCCGGATCGACCCGGTCGTTGGGCAAGGCTAGGTCATGCTCGGCGAATGTCTCATGCAGCGCCGGACAGGTAATCTCCACGACCTCGAGCCCGGATGAGCTTTCGAGCACGCGGTGGCGGATCCCCGGCGGCTGCAGCACCACATCCCCGGCGTGCATCGTGAACGGATCACCCTGGTCTTCATAAACCACGCACACCCAGCCCGAACGGACGCAAATCAGCTGCAGCGCGATACGGTGAAAATGGACCCAGTCGGCGACCGGGCCGCCCGCGGGGATCGTAATGTGCGAGGCAATGTACCGTCCGCCGAGGCGGCTCGGGATGAGGTCGCGGTAGAGCATTCCCGCGCGGCCCTCCCCCGATCCGCCACCGCGAGTGAGCACAAATTTTGGAGCGAACGGCGGAAGATCGCCGGTCGGCGCAGTCAGGTCAGGCCGACTCGTCAGGCGTACGGTACAGCCCTCGCCGCTCAGGACCGCGGTGTCCGGGTCGTCCGCCGGGTAAATGACGTCCAGGCGATAGCCTTCGCGCTGCAGACTCTCGAGCGCGAGGGTCAGATCCACGCAAACGATCTCGCGGTCGTTCAAGCCTTCTTGGGCGCCTTCTTCGCAGCCGACTTGGCCGGAGCGGCGCCCTTGACCGGCTTAGCCGCCTTCGGCTTGGGGGCAGCCTTTTTGACTGCTCCCTTGGCTGGCGCTTCGGCCTTTGGCGCGACTTCGGCGGCGGCCTCCGCGACCTTGGCGGATTGCGCCTTGCCCTTCTTCGCGGCGGGTTTCTTCTTGGCGGCCGGGACATCGTGGCCACAACCCGGTCCGTGGACGTGACCTTCTTCGCTCTCGAGGTCGGCTTCAAGCTGGGCGCGCGTCGCCGTCTGGTCGGAAATCTCGGCCTTGGAGAAGAGGAAATCGACGACCTTGTCTTCGTACAGCGGCGCGCGCAGCTGGGCGGCCGCCATCGGCTCTTGCTGGATGTAACGGAGGAACGCGTCGCGGTCCTTGCCCTGATATTGCGACGCGGCCTGAGCGACCAGGTTGCGCATTTCCTGCTCGGTCACTTCGACCCCGTTGGCGGCGCCGATCTCGGATAGCAGCAAGCCAAGGCGAACCCGGCGCTCGGCGATGTGCCGATATTCAGGCCCGTCGCGCTCCACTTCCTCGAGTGCGGCCTTGGAATCCTCTTCGTGGCTCGCCTCGTGGCGCAGCTGGTTCATGATGTTCTGAAATTCCGCCTCGACCATCGATTCAGGCACCGGGAAGTCGTGGCGCGCGGCGAGTTGGTCGAGCAACTGGCGCTTCATGTGGGTGCGCGTCAGCCCGTTGAGGTCCTGGCTCTGCTGATCGCGGACCAAGCCGCGCAATTGCTCAAGGCTCTGAAGACCGAGCGCCTTGGCGAATTCCTCGTCGACCTTGGTCTCGCCGGACGTTTTTACGTCCTTCACCGCGATCGCGAAGGTTGCCGGCTTCCCCTTGACCGCTTCGGACGGGTAGTCGTCGGGGAAGGTGACATTGACCTCGCGCTTGTCGCCGGTTTTAGCACCGATCAGCTGGTCCTCGAAGCCGGGGATCAGCTGGCCCGCGCCGAGCTGCACCGCCATGTCTTCGCCCTTGCCACCGTCGAACGGCCGGCCATCGACCGACCCGTCGAAGTCGATCGTGACGAGATCGCCGGTCTTGGCCTTATGGCCCTTGGGCGCATCGACCCAATTCTGTGCCGAAGCCGCGAGCTGCTGAAGCTGCGCGTCGACTGCGGCTTCGTCGACCTCGACGGTCAGCCGGTCGAGAGCCAGGCCAGCGATGTTCGGCGCGGGCACGTCGGGCAACGCCTCGAGCCGGACGCGCACTTCGGCGTCCTTGCCGGGCTCGTACCGTTCGTCGAGCTCGACCTGCGGCTGGAGCGCCGGGCGGACCTTCTGCTCTTCGAGCAATTGCTGAACGCCGTCCTGGACCGCGCCCTGCAGCGCATCGCGCTGAAGCGCATCGCCGTGCATCTTGCGGATGAGATTCGGCGGCACCTTGCCCGGCCGGAAGCCCGGCATGCGCACCTGCGGCGCCAGCCGCTTCACTTCCTGATCGACCCGCGCTTCGATGTCCTTGGCGGGGATGGTCAACATGAAGGCGCGCTTCAGGCCCTCATGTTCGGTCTCGACGGTCTTGATGGTCACGTGCTCAAAATCCCAACAATTGATCGGCCGCACTGATCGCAATGCTAGCTTGTCCAGCGGGCGAGCTGCGCGTTGCGATGGTGCGCGCGGAGGGACTCGAACCCCCACATCTTGCGATACTGGAACCTAAATCCAGCGCGTCTACCAATTCCGCCACGCGCGCGCGGCCCAAGAGGTGCGGGCCTATAGCAAGGATGGCGCGGCGGGCAACCCGCGGCGACCGCCGTTCGTTGAGCGGGCAAGGAGATTCAGCCGTGCAACAGCAACCCCCAATCCCCGAAACGCCGCCCGAAACCCCCGTTCATCCAAGCCAACCCGGCCAGCCCACCGAACCGCCGCCCGAACAGCCGACTCATTCACCGGACATCGACGTCCCGAGCCCGACGACCCCGGGAACGACCCCGCCAACGGGACCGGTTTCCCCGGTGGGCTAGCGCCGCAGCTGTGCCGAGCCGACGATCGATTCGAAATCAGGCAAGGCCGCGGCGTAATAATGCGAGCGCGCCGCGTCGTAGAGGATCAGATAGAGCTGACCGTTGATCACCGCCCCGACGGCGCGGCCCTTGCGCCACAATTCGTCGCTGTCGAGATGCTCATAATCGAGCTGGAAGCCATTGGCGCCGAGAAACGGCCGCGGCTGTAGCGACAATGTCCGGAAATCGACCGCCCCACCCTTCACCCGATAAAGCGTCTCGAGCATCGCCACGATTTCCGGCGGGGTCATGTCCGAGCGGAATTTGGGGACCTGCTGGTCGGCGCGCTTGCTCTGGCGAATCAAATAGCGGCCGCTCTTCAATCCGCTGACGAAGCTGATCCCGTCGAGATAGGGTCCGTTGAGGGTCCAGTCCTCGACGTCGCCAACATCCGACCAGAGGATCGAGCGGTGACGATTCCAGGGCCGCGGCGCGACCACGGTCAAGCTATTGTCGCCGACCCCGACCCGGCGAACTTGGACCAGCGCATAACTGCTGTAGCCATATTCGCCGGCGCCGAGGCTCGAGCAGGCCGACAGGCCAACCGGGCCAAGAGCCAGAATGGCGAGCCTTACGAGGTATAGGTTCATGCTGTTCCCTTCAGCCGATGGTCTGCCGAACCCAGGCGGCGTCCGAAGCGTCCGGCTTGATCGTCAGATAGCGCGTGAAGGCAGTCTTGGCCTCGGCGGTCCGGCCGGCCTTCATCAGCGAAATGCCATGCCACCGCCAGGCGTCCGCCGGGGCGTCGGGATAAGCGACCGCGGCGGCATAGCCCTGCGCCGCGCGAACGTCGTCGCCGCGCCGGTTGCGCAACCGCCAGACCTCGCCCTCGTAAAAGCGCAGCAAGCCGCTCCAGCCGTCGCTCGCCAGGGTCTCGATCAGATACTGGCTCGCGCCCGGGTCGTTGAGCTTGACCTGGTCGTCGAGCAGCATTGGCCGGATCGGGGCGATCGTCGCCAGATAGCGTTCCCGGCCAATCTCATATTGCCGGCCCGGCTCGGTCACGTCGGTGGCGTCGGCGCGCAGGTCGACCATCCGCGATTGCGAGGACGGGTGAGTATCGAACAGGGATCCGCGGCGGCGACGCTTGCGGCGGTAACGCGCGCTCGCATCCTCCTCGCTGATCAATTGCTGCCAGATGTTGGCCATTTCGATCGGCGCATATCCGGCCTGCGCGATCAGCCTGGCGCCCATGGCGTCGGCCTCGGCCTCCATTTGCCGGCTGTACTGGAACAGCGACAGGATAGTCCCGAGCTGGGCGAGCTGGACATAGTCGCCGAGATAAACGCCCCCGGCGGCTCCGCCGACGCCGGCCGCCATCGCCGCGACTGCGAAAATGTCGGTCTTGCGCTTCTGGTCGCGCCAGCCGCGGATCATGTGGCGGCGCAGGAAATGCCCGGATTCGTGAGCGATCACGCCCGCCAGCTGCGCCCCATTGCGCATGCGCAGCAGCAGACCCGAGAAAACCACGGCGAATCCGGTCGGAAACATCATCGCGTTGAAATCGGGGACGTGCGCGAGATAGATGCGGAAATCCTTGGCCGCCGGCCCGCCGACGTGACCGATCAGATCGCGCAAATAGCCAGTGAGCTGCGGATCCTGGATCAACAGGTTCGAGCCCGAAATCTCCTCTTCGGCTCGGTCCATGAGCTGCCAGATTCCCTGCTCGTCCTTGTCGGTCGGCCTGAAGCCGGCGCCAACCAGGGGCACCATATCCTTGGGCAGGATGCGGGCCTGAGCCGAGCCGGTGGTCAACGATGCCGCGGCGACTCCTCCGCCGACCAATAGCGATCGGCGGCTAAGCGCGACGCATTGGCCACACATCAGCTTTTCTCCGCCGCGCGGCGCACCGCGAGCCCGGGCTTCATCCGGTTGAGCAGCCGGTCGACCATCTGGGTTGCGCCCTGCGGCGTGCGCAGATCGCCGAACGCGATTCCCGGGACCTGGCTGCCGGCCTGGACGACGTTGAACCATACGACTTCGCCAGTTTTCAGGTCGACCAGCCCGGCATAATCGAGCTGGGACGCACCACCCACATTGGGCGCGCAAAAGCCGACGAAACAACCGGCAAGGCCGAGCACGCCGAGCGCGATCCGGCCGCCCGATGCCACTTGATCCTCCGCATGGAGGAACAGTGCATAATCATAGCCGGTCTTTTGGCCGAGCCGGACGGCGTCCTCGCCCAGCGTATATTCGAGCCCCTTGCCGCGCTTGGTCGGAAGATAGTCGCCGAGATATTTGTGCAGCACGATCGAATTGCCGACCGCGTAGAACAAGCGCTCGAAATCAGCGACTTCCTGCTCGCTGACTCCGGTCAGCTGGCTGCGGCGCTCGAGGATCTGGAGCTTGCCGCCACGTTGACCCGGCTGCGTCTGTAACGCTGCAATGATGTTGGCGCGCGCCTGATCGGTCCAGTCGGCGCGCGGTTCGACCATGCCGCCCGTCGTTAGCGACCCGACCGAGACGTCGGGGCGCAGCACCAGCAGCTTGTAATCGCCCTGCGGGGGCGTGAATTGGACGTCGGCGAATTGTCGCGTTTGCACGCACGCGCTCATCGGCAGAGTCGCTGCCAGCGCCAAAGCAAGGCCCAACTTCCTCATCGCCGTCCCCTCCGCACGCGATTGCTCGCGCGCTCCCCACGCTTTCCTCCCCCTTCTTGCCTGAATAGCGGGTTAAAGAAAAGATCGCATTTTTAAGAGCTTAGTAACCACGCTCCGTGGGGGCCGAGGCCGCAGCCGGGCATTGCGCGACTTGTGGCAGGCACTTGCCGTCGACCGATCCGGGCGCAAGCGGCAGACCGACCGTCGCTGCCAGCGTCGGCATGATATCGGTCGTCTCGATCGGCGCGTCGCTTGCCATTTGCGCCATCCCCTTTCGCCAGAACAGGATCGGCACGCGCCGGTCGTAGTCCCATGCGCTGCCATGCGTCGCGACATAGCGGCTAGTGTCGGAAATCGGCGTGATGTCCTTTTTGAGCAGCACCACGAAATCGCCCGAACGGCCGGGGTAGAAGCTGGCCCGGGCGCGCTGGATCAACGTCCATTGGTCGGGCGGCGTGGTCGCGACCGGCGTTGCGGCCAGTTGCGCGGCGGTAAACACGGCGTCGACCTGCGGGTGCGCCTTGTAGGCGGCGACGGCGGCGGTCAGCAGTCGCTTCTTGTCACCCGGCGACAGGTTGCGGTCGATGTAGACGTCGCCCGGAGGCCCCTCCCCGAGCAATCCGAAGCCCTTGAGTCCGAGCTTGGTGACCAGCTTCAGGCCCATGGTTCCGGCGCCGAGGCCGGGGTCGATCCGCGCCGCGCCGGGAACCCCGGCGAGCCGCTGACGCTCGGGAATATCCTTGCCGCCATGGTCGGCGGTCAAAGTGACCGAATAATCGATCCCGCGGCTGTCGAGCATCGCGAGGAAATCGCCGATTTCGCGGTCGAGTTCGAGCAACTGGAGGCACATTTCCGCGCCTTCGGTGCCGTAGGTGTGGCCGACGTAATCGGTCGCCGAAAGGCTGACCGCGAGCACGTCGGGATCGGCACGCTTGCCGAGCTGCATCTCGTCGACCAGCCCCGCGGCCAGCGCGAGCGTGTCGCCATCGAGCTCGGGCGAAGCGCGGAAGGCGCTTTGGTCTTCGGCGTTGCGGGCAAATGTGCCAGCGCCAACCGGCTTGCCGCCGCCTTCAATCGCAATCACGCGGGCTTTGGCTTGGCAGAACGGATTTGGCTGGAGGGCCGGACGCGGCTGCTCCAGCGCGGCTGTAATCGCCGCGTTCACTTTAGGCACGACCTGGGGGATCGCGACGCCCCTCAAGTCAGTCGCGAACTGCTTGCCGGTCCAGTACCAGCGCTGGTCGACGATGTGACCGGACATCATCACCGCGGCGCGATCCTTGCCCGAGACCGCGACGTTGCGGCTGCCAGGGTGGGCCGGCTTCAGCAATTCGCCGAGAGTCGGCACCAGCAGATGCACCGGCGAGACCTTATAGCTCGACGAAGAGCTGCCCGAGACATGTTCGTCCTCGGCGCAATAAATGCTGACGTCCGATCGCTCGACGCTCTGATCGGTCCAATTATTGGCGATGATCCCGGTGCGCGACGGATGGTCGCCGGTGAGGATCGTCGAATGGCCGGGACAGGTCTCGGTCGCGGCGTGGCTTTGATAGCCGTTATGGAACACCGTCCCTTGCGCGAGACGGGCAAGGCCGCCGGTGAAATGCGGCCGGTATTCGTCCCACAAATCGGCGGAGAATTGGTCGACCGAGATAACGACAAGCAGCTTGGGCGCGCCTGTAGCAAGCGATTGGGGAGCGGCCGCGGGTTGGGCGCAAGCTGCGGCCGAGGCGGCCAGCGCGGCAACAGCGACAAGAAGTTTAAAACGCATTCGAACACCCTCCGCCCAATCCAAAATCGCCTGCCCGCCTAACATGACATTGCAAAGACGAAAGATGAATTGGTTAGAGTCTCGCGATCGTCAGTGTCCCGCGGGCACGCCCGCCGCGTCGACAATCTTGTCACGATCGTAGGCGAGGATGCCGCGGATCGCCGTTAACCGATCTACCTGGACCCCGTAGTAATTCGGAACGGGACCCGCCGCTCGGAACTCGGCCGGCACCACTTTATACCCACTCAAGCGCGGGTCGACCGGCAACGACGAACCAGGCAACGTCCAGCGCATCATCGTGATTGAGCCGCTGCGCAGACCTTCAACATCGGCCGGCTCCGCTTTCTCGATCACGCGCGGCCAGGTCAGGCCGTCCATCATACTGGCTTTGACCGCCCCGATATCGACGATTTCGCCGGGCTTCGCGTCGAAAGCAATTGTGCCCATGCACACGCACATGCCCGACGTTGCGCCGTTCGGCGTGACCAGGACCGAGCCATAAACGACGTACCGACCAGGCCAGACCCGCTGGAGATAGGTTGAATTGCCGCCTGACACCTTAGCGAACCGGAACAGCGGGCCAAAACCGATGAGATTTTCCTTGTCGAGCGGTGGGAAGTCGAAGCTGTCCTCGGTCGGTTCGACCGGTTCCTCCTCGGTCACTCCCTGAGCGCGAAGATTCTCGCGATTCTGCTCCCACTGGGCATGCCGGCTCGCCCATTTCACGCGCGCCTTGGCAAGCGCCGTGGAACGGCGGCCTTTGTACTCTGCAATCTCTTCGGCCGTCGCGATGCGGAACAGATTGATTGGGACCGGCGCCGGGCTGCGCACCAAAATGTAGGCCGCGTTCGCATCGAGTTGGACGGTCGGCGTATCCTTGACCGGCCCCAACAGTTTCCGGTCTTCCTTGGTCGGCCCCGCCAGACCCAGGGCCATCGCCAGCAACATGCTCATCGTCCCAGAACCTTTCCTGCCGGGGCCATCAGCGAGGCGGCTTTTGCCTGTTCCGCCAACATTCGCTGGCGGTCGTCTTCCTTGACCGACTTCAGCCCATCTTCGAAATTGAATTGCTGCCAAACGTCCTTGTTGAGGCCGTACCGGTCATAGCCCTTGTAGTTCATGCAGCGCCGCATGTTGCTGCGCCGCGCCTTGCGCAGCTCGGCCGAACCAAAAATCATCGCGACCATCAAATTGCCGATCGCGCCGCCAACTGCTCCCGCCATTGTACCGGCATAGGGATAGCCCGCTTCCTGGTAGCCGAACGGGCTCGCAAGACCGCGAGCATAGCCGTCGCATTCCCGAAGATCGGTCAAAGCCTGCTCGAATGTCGTATTAGCGCGGTGAAAATAGAAATATTTGTCGAAATCCCCCTCGTCAGCCGCACTGGTCGCACCGCTGAGGTCAGGCAATTCCACCTTTGTTGGATCGGGAATGGAAAGCGCGTTTGCTTCCGGGGCTGCATGCGCCAGTTGGGCGCACGCAACCAGCGCAGCCAGCGTGGCTGCTGATCGCATTTTCTGAAACATAACCCCCTGCGAAATCCATTGATTCGGCGATCAGAACCTGCCCGAGGCATCGGGCGGAAACAAGACCCTAGCCGAGCTTCGCCCGAAGCCGCTCGTTGACCACTTGCGGGTTGGCCTTGCCGGCCATCGCTTTCATCACCTGGCCGACGAAAAAGCCGAATAGCGCCGCCTTGCCGCCTTTGTATTCCGCGACCTTGTCGGCATTGTCGGCGAGCACCTGGTCGACCGCCGCGTCGATCGCGCCGGTGTCGCTGGTCTGCTTAAGCCCGCGGCTCTCGACGATCGCGGCCGCGCCCTCGCCGGTTTCGAGCATGATCTCGAACACCTGCTTGGCGATGGTCCCGCTGATAGTTCCGTCCGCGACGAGGCCGAGCAACTCGGCGGCCTGAGTGGGCGCTACCGGGCTGTCTTCGACCGATTTGCCGATACGGTTCAGGGCGCCGAACAGCTCCGACGCGGTCCAGTTGGCCGTCGACTTGGGCTCCGCCCCGCCCTCGAGCAGTGCATCGAAATAGCGCGCAGTCTCGACCTCGGCCGTCAAAACGCTGGCGTTGTAAGGCGTTATGCCGAGACCCTCATAACGTTTGCGCTTGGCGTCGGGCAGCTCGGGCAAGCTCGCCTTGCACTCGTCGAGGAATGACTCGTCGAGTTCCAGCGAAAGCAAGTCGGGATCGGGGAAGTAGCGGTAATCGTGCGCGTCTTCCTTCGACCGTAGCGACCGCGTCACACCCTTGTCGGGGTCATAGAGCCGCGTCTCCTGGACGATCGACCCGCCTTCCTCCAGCACCTCAACCTGCCGCTTCGCCTCATGCTCGATCACCGCCATCACGAAGCGCACGCTGTTGACGTTCTTGGTTTCGGTCCGCGTGCCGAGTTCACCGCCGGTCTTGCGCACGCTGACATTGACGTCGGCGCGCATCGAGCCCTCTTCCATATTGCCGTCGCACGAACCGACATAGCGCAGGATCGCCCGCAGCTTCCTTAGGTAAGCGCCTGCCTCGGCGGGCGAACGCATGTCAGGCCGCGACACAATCTCCATCAGCGCGACCCCGCAGCGATTGAGGTCGACGTAGCTCATCGTCGGGTGCTGGTCATGCATCAGCTTGCCCGCGTCCTGCTCGACGTGGATCCGCTCGATGCCGATGCGCTTCGCCGAGCTCTCGTCCTTCTCGTCGATCAGCACCTCGACTTCGCCCTCGCCGACCAACGGGTGATAGAGCTGCGAAATCTGATAGCCCTGTGGCAGATCGGCGTAGAAGTAATTCTTGCGGTCGAACCGGCTCGACCGGTTAATCACCGCGTCCAATGCCATCCCGGTGCGCACCGCCTGGCGGATGCACTCTTTGTTCAGCACCGGCAGCATGCCCGGCATCGCTGCATCGACCAGCGAAACCTGGGTATTCGGCTCGGCCCCGAATTCGGTCGCCGCGCCCGAGAACAGCTTGGACGCGGTCGCGGTGATCTGCGCGTGGACCTCGAGGCCAACGACGACTTCCCAGTCGCCGGTCTCGCCAGTGATGCGGAAGTCACTCGTCATTAGAAAATTTCCATAACCAAGGCGTTATCCCGCCTCCCGAAGTCCATAATGACGGCCTCATATGGCCCTTCATCGGTGTGAAAATCGAGATAATCTCCGGATTTCAGGTGCAATCGTAAGACAAGATCTGATTTGGACTCAAACTTGTCGACCCGTTGGCCGACAAGTTTCCAGACCGGCGCCGCTATCGGCTCGCCGCTCCAATCGAATTCGGCTCCAGAAATACGGAACGCCGCCTTCGATTCCGCGCGGATAGTCGGGAGCTTTCCATCGAATGCGACAGATAGGTTGTACTTCCCCAAGCCGACGCTCGAAATCTCATCGTCTGCAGAACGATCATTCAAGAGATCGACGACATCAGATGTGAACGCCCTCACCACCACTTCTCCGGTCGCGCCGTAAACCCGGCGCGTTCCTCGATCGCGAGGCCGGTATTCAGCACAATCTGCTCGTCGAGTTCGTTGCCGATGAGGTGAAGACCGAGCGGCAAGCCCTGCGCGTCGAGGCCGCCCGGAACGCTCATCGCCGGCAGTCCCGCCAAGCTCGCCGGAACCGCGAACACATCGTTCAAATACATCGCCAGCGGGTCGGTCGTCTCGCCGATCCCGAACGCGGCCGACGGCGCGGTCGGGGTCAGGATCACGTCGCAAGCCTCGAACGCCTTGGCGAAATCCTGCTTGATCAGTGCACGCACCTTCTGCGCCTTGGTGAAATAGGCATCGTAGAAACCGGCCGAAAGCACATAGGTGCCGATCATGATCCGGCGCTTCACTTCCGCGCCGAAGCCCGCGGCCCGAGTCGCCGCGTACATGTCGTCGAGGGTCTTCACCCCCTCTTCGCGGAGGCCGTATCGCACGCCGTCATAGCGCGCAAGGTTGGACGAGGCCTCGGCTGGGGCAATGATGTAATAGGTCGGCAGCGCATATTTGGTATGCGGCAGGCTGATCTCGACCGGGGTCGCGCCGGCGTCCTTGAGCCATTCGATCCCCTGGTCCCACAAGGCGTTGATTTCTGCCGGCACACTATCGATCCGATATTCCTTCGGAATACCAACGCGCTTACCCTTAAGGTCGCTGGAAAGATTGGCTTCCCACTGCGGGACGGACAGGTCGAGCGACGTCGAATCCTTGGGATCGAACCCACCCATCGCTTCGAGCAGGATCGCGCAGTCGCGCACGCTCCGCGCCATCGGCCCGGCCTGGTCGAGCGAGCTGGCGAATGCCACGACGCCCCAGCGCGAGCAGCGGCCATAGGTCGGCTTGATCCCGCAGATGCCGGCGAAGGCGGCAGGCTGGCGGATCGAGCCGCCGGTATCGGTCCCAGTCGCACCGGGCGCGATGAGTGCGGATACCGCCGCCGCCGACCCGCCCGACGAACCGCCCGGGGTTAGCCCAACATTGCTCCCCTTGCGTCGCCATGGCGAAATCACCGGACCGTAAGTGCTGGTCTCGTTCGACGAGCCCATCGCGAACTCGTCCATGTTCAATTTGCCGAGCATCCCCGCACCCGCCTTGCGCAGGTTCGCGGTGACCGTCGATTCATAGGGCGGCTTGAAACCCTTAAGGATGTGACTGCCGGCGGTGGTGTCGACGCCCTTGGTCGCGAACAGATCCTTGATGCCGAGCGGAATGCCGGCGAGCGAACCGCCCGACCCGCGCGCCTTGTCGGCTACCTCGGCCGCGGCGAGCGCGTCGTCCGGGGTTTCGACCGTATAAGCGTTGAGCAGCTTCGCCGCCGCAACCGCCGCGTTATACGCCTCGGCGATCTCGCGCGCAGAGAATTCACCGCCACGAAATCCGTCGCGCAGCTCGGCAATCGTCTTGGATGTCAGCTCGCTCACTCGATCACCTTGGGCACCGCGAAGAAGCCATGCTGGGCCTCGGGCGCGTTGGCGAGCACATCCTCGCGGATATTACCGTCGGTCACCTTATCGTCACGCAGCCTGAGCTTCTGCTCAATCACCGCAGTCAGCGGCTCGACCCCGTCGGTGTTGACTTCAGCGAGCTGCTCGACCCAGCCGATGATCGCATTCAATTCGGGTACGAGACGCGCGAGCTCGTCATCGCTCATCGCGATCCGGGCGAGCTTGGCGATGTGCCGGGCCTGGTCATGGGAAACGGACATGGAGGCGCGGATAGCGGCGGGGCCGAAGGGCGGCAAGCCGTGTCCAGAGCCGCGGCAACTCGGGGTGAGCGTCGCCGCGACTCGACGTGCCGTGAAAGGCCAGAATCCCACATTGGAACAGCCGTAAACTGCTCACAATTTGTGCACCTTTCACGTTATCCGATTTGAAGTTAATGCAAAGTTAGCACGAATGAGTCGCGAGATAACTTGGTGGGCAACCACCATCCGGAGGAAGGCATTCACTATGAAGAAGAGAGCCCTTTTGGCGGCAACGGCCGTTTTGATTTCCGGCTTCACGCCGCTTGCAACGCCCGCAGCATGGGCGCTTCCGCCCGTTGTGGATACAACCGGCCTGAGTCCCGATGAGGTCTGCGAGGCTCTGTTGAAGCCGAACGATCCGACCTCGCAATTCACTACATTCGCGGCCAATGCGAGCCCGAGCGATTGGGTCACGGTCAGCTCCGAGCTTGGCGATCCGGTAGGCGATCCTTACGGAGTCGGCACGCCGACCTTCTCGAATGTGTTCCTCGGCAACAGCTATTTCCGCAACGGCGGCAGCCCTAATGTGTGGGCTCTCGCGACCGCAACCGAGACATTCCCGCAGACTGGGCAACTCTTCGAGACCCTGCTCAATCAGACCCGAACCACGATATTCGATTGCGTCGTGCAAAAGACCAATCCGGCGGGAACGATCGAGCCCGAAGGGCTGCAGTCGACCGGCAACCAGAGCGTTGAGTCGCAGCAGGTGGCTGGCCCGAACCAGGAAGTGATCACCGATGACGACTTCGTCATTGAGGGTGAAACTGTGCATGCGCTCATCTGCATCTCGCCGAACAATGTGACCAAGGCCAAGCCGGGCACATGGACTGGCAAGAACGGCTTCCTCGCCAGCGACTGTCCGGCAGCGAGCATCTCGGCCGGCGGAACGGTTCCGAGCGACAACGCGCCGAATATTTGATCTTCGCGCATGAAAGTTCCCTGCCCAACCTCTCTGGTTCGGGCAGGGAACCTCATCGCTGCGACAGAAGGTGTTGCGACGCTGGGCCGCAAAGCGGCGTCGGGCCGTGGTTCGAACCAGCGCCTGGGATCTCTTCCTTTGCCTCTATGCTATGGCGCGTCTTGCGGGGAGGCGTTGAAAGTTGTTCGTTCTTGAATCCGGGATTGGCCGGTCGTCGCATTTCTGCCGGGGTCTTAGCGGTGTTGCGCTGCTGCTCACCGGCGTCGCTCTTTCTGCTCCGGCCAATGCGCTGTCGACCGCGGACGCGGCGCAAACATCGACCGATCCAAGTGACCAGGCGATCATCGTCACCGCGCCGCCATTGTTCCGCGATATCCGGCCAGAGCGCGAGCTCGATGAAAACGGCATCGCGAGCTACGGCGCCAGCACGATCGACGAGCTGCTCGGCGAGGTCGCGGTCGACCTCGGCGACGATTCCGACGAGCCGCTGATCCTCATCAACGGCCAGCGCGTCGGCAGTCTCGACGAGATCGGCGGCCTGCCGGTCGAAGCTTTGCGCAATCTCGTGGTCCTCCCGCGCGGTTCGGCCGTGCGCGCCGGCGGAACGCCGGGCCAGCGCGTCATCAGCCTGACCCTCAACAAGCGGACGCGCGCGGCGACTCTGACGGCGGCGCGCAAGATCTCAACCGACGGCGACTGGCACGGCAGCCGAGGCGAGGCGATCCTGACCGATGTCCGCGGTTCGACCCGGGCCAATCTCACCTTGCGCGTTCGCGACGAGACCTCGCTGTTCGAAAGCGACCGCCACATCGTCCAGCCCGAGCCGAGCCTGCCCTACGCGATCGGCGGAAACGTCATCGCCTATCCCGCCAACTTGCTTGCCGAGATCGATCCACTGCTGAGCGCCGCAGCCGGTCACATGGTCACCGTGACGCCGGTTCCCGCAGCTGCCAATCCCACCCTCGCCGATTTCGTCCCGAACGCGAATCAGGCGGCGGTCACCGACCTCGGCGATTTCCGCACGCTGCGGCCCAAAACCCGCAACTACGATCTCAACGGAACCTTCGGCACGCGACTCGCGCCGTGGCTGACGTCGACCGCGACGATCCGCCTCAGCCGCAGCCTCAGCCGCTCGCAGCGCGGTCTGCCGACGGCGCTGTTCACCCTCGCTCCGACCAACCCGTCCTCGCCTTTTTCGACCGATGTCGGGCTTGCGTTCTACGGCGGCCAGCCGCTCCACAGCCGATCGCAGCGCGACGGCGGCGAAGCGAACCTGACTCTCAATGGGACCTTCGGAAAGTGGATCTCCAACTTCAACGCGCGCCACTCCGATTCGAGGGACGAAACCCGCAGCGAGCGCCAAAATCTGTTCGGCGCGATCCCGCTCGACGACAGCATCGACCCGTTCGGAGCGAGCCTGTCCGACCTTATCGGCGTCCACACCGATCGGGCGACGGCGCGGTCGATCGGCAATCTTGCCCAACTATCGTTCACCGGCCCCGCCGCGAAGCTCCCCGCGGGCGATCTCCAGGCGGTTGTCGAAGGCCGAATCGCCGACACTCGCCTGCACTCGCGCAGCAGCTTTTCCGTGCTCGGCGGCGATTCGAAATTCCACCGCTCAGAGCAGGCGATCCGCATCGCGGCCGATGTTCCGCTAACCAGCCGCGACAACAATTTCCTGTCCCAAGTCGGCAACCTCGGCGCGAACGTGGAATATAGCCGGATCCATTATTCCGACGCCGGCACGCTCAATCACCATGCGCTCGGCCTGACGTGGGAACCGCAGCCGTTGCTGCGCCTTCATGGCGACATCGAGGAAACCGAACGGCCGGCCTCGATCCAAACGCTTGGCAACCCGGTGATCGTCTCGCCGCAAGTGCGCATGTTCGATCCGCTGACCGGGGACACGGTCGACGTTGTCCAGATAACAGGCGGCAACCCAACGCTGCTTCCGGAGAAGACAAAGACTCGCCGTGTCGCGGGTTTATTGCGGCTGGTGCCACGGCTCAATCTTCAGCTCAACGCCGAATATACCGACACCGATGCCCGTAATTTTGTCTCGTCGCTGCCCGAGGCGAGCGCCGCGGTGACGCTCGCCTTCCCCGAGCGCTTCGTTCGCGACGTGAACGGCGTCCTCACCACCGTCGACTTGAGGCCCGTCAACTTCGATTCCCACCGCGAGAAGAGGCTGCGCTACGGCCTCAGCCTCAGCACTACCATTGGGGGCCCGCGCCGCGCGCCGATCCGCGTAAGCGCGCCATCGACCGAAGAGTCCGCCGATGCCGAGGCCGAGCGCGAGCCAGCGCCACCGCCCCGCCCGACCCGCTCCGGCCCCCCGACCCGGCTCCAGCTCAGCGTCAACCATACCCTCGTCTTCCTCGACGAGATCCGCATCCGCCCCGGCCTCAATTCGGTCGACCTGCTCGAGGGCGGCGCGATCGGCATCGCCGGCGGCCGCGTCCGCCACCAGCTCGACGGCACCGCGGGGCTTACCTCGGGCGGCCTCGGCGCTCGCCTCGGCGTCACCTGGCGCGGACCGAGCACGCTCGAAAGCCGCATCGGCGGCCTCACCGACACCCTCCATTTCTCGCCGCTGCTGGCCGTCAACTTCCGCGGCTTCGTCGACGGCGCGCGCCTGTTCGGCCGCAACAGCTGGACCCATGGCCTGCGCCTGTCGCTCAACGTCCTCAACGCCACCAACGACCGCCAGAGCGTCCGCGCCAGCGCCGGCAACACCCCACTCCAATACCAGCCCGACTACCGCGACCCGATCGGCCGCACGGTCGAGCTGGAGCTGAGGAAAGTATTTTAGGCGGCGTGCGAGCTGTTCTTCGCCAAGCTCGCCGACCCCTCGGGATCGCTTGCCCGCCGCCACTCTGCCAAATAGGGCCGCGGCCTATGTGCGCTCGGCGATTCCTAATGGCGGTGTTCGTGCTAACGCTGCTCGCCGTGGCCGCGGGATTCTTCATTTACACTTGGGGCGGGAATATCCTGCTCCGGCAGGCAACGCCCAAAGGCCATTTTGCGGCGGCGAGTGCGGGCGGCGGACCCGATTACTCAGAACCTGCGAGCTGGCTGTCGCGGCCGGACCTGGCGAACGATCCGTCGCGCTGGCTCCCCGACAACGTCCAGCCCGCGACTGCCGCGCGGGCGGCGGTCTTCTACATTCATCCGACGACCTACCTCGCCACCGACCGGTGGAACGCGCCACTGCATCCCGCAGGCGACACGGAATTTCGCACGCGCTTGTTCGTCCAGAGCCAGGCGAGCGTGTTCAACTCGGCCGGGCAGGTCTGGGCGCCGCGATACCGCCAGGCGGCCTATGGCGCTTTCCTGCTCAAGAGTGTTGACGCGCAAAAAGCGCTCGAGCTCGCCTTTGGCGACGTGTCCGCCGCCTTCGATCGCTTCCTCGCGGAAGCCGGCGACAAGCCGATCATCCTCGCCGCGCATAGCCAGGGGGCGCTGCACCTCACGCGGTTGCTCGCCGAACGGAAGGACCGGCTCAAGGGCCGGTTGATCGCCGCTTATGTCGCCGGCTGGCCGGTCAGCACCTCGGCCGACCTCCCGGCTCTCGGCTTCCCGGCTTGCACGTCGCCCGACCAGACCGGCTGCATCCTGTCGTGGATGAGCTTTGCCGAACCCGCCAACTCCGACCTGATTCTCGGCGAATGGAGCAAGACCAAGGGCGCGAACGGCGGCGCGCGGCGGCGCGAGGATGTGCTGTGCGTCAATCTCCTGTCCGGCACCGTGGGCAGTTCCGCCCCGCCGAGCGCCAATCCCGGAACGCTGGTTCCCTCGCAGAGCTTCACGTCGGCGGCGCTCGAGCCGGGCAAGGTCGGGGCACGTTGCGACAAGGGCCTACTGATCGTCGACGGCGAGGTCCCGCCGCTCGGGCCCTATGTGCTGCCGGGCAACAATTATCACGTCTACGATTATGCGCTGTTCTGGGGCGCGATCCGGCGCGACGCGACACGGAGGCTTGGAGCGTGGCGGCGCTGATTACAGGCGCCCCAGCCGAATTCGCGGCAGCGTTGTCGAGCGGCGGCAAGCTCGCTGGGCTCGACGTAGGAACAAAGACCATCGGCCTCGCGATCTGCGATGCCGGCTGGCATTTCGCCGGGCCATGCGAGACCTTGCGTCGGGCCAAATTCACCAAGGATCTCGCGGTGCTGACCGATTTCGTCGGCCGCGAGCATGTCATCGGGTTGGTCGTCGGGCTCCCGCTCAACATGGACGGCACCGACAGTCCGCGCACCCAGTCGGTTCGCGCCTTCGCGAAAAATCTCGCGCCGCTCGGTCTGCCGATCTTGCTGTGGGATGAGCGCTGGTCGACCCAGGCGGTCGAGCGGGCGATGATCGACGCCGACGTCAGCCGGGCTAAACGCGCCGAGAAAGTCGACGCCCTCGCCGCCGCGCACATCCTGCAAGGCGCGATCGACGCGCTGGCCAATCTTTCAGCGCCGCAATAAGCCCGGCGCTCGTGGACCTGCTTTCCATCGATTCGCTAGGCGACGACCAGATCGCGACGATCCTCGATCGCGCGGATCATTGGTTTGGCGAAAATCGCGCAGGGCGTCCAAGCGACCGGTTGACCGGGAAGCTGGTGTTCAACCTGTTTTACGAAAATTCGACCCGCACGGCGATGTCCTTCGCGGCCGCGGCGCACAGGCTGGGGGCAGCGCCCGTCTTCCTGCCGGTCGAGCAATCGTCGATCAAGAAGGGCGAGACGTTCGAGGATACGGCACGGACACTCAACGCGATGCGGCCCGATTGCCTTGTCGTCCGTCATCGCGAGAACGGCGCTCCGGCGGCCGTGGCGCTGATCATGGACTGCCCGGTGATCAACGCCGGAGACGGCACCAACGAGCATCCGACCCAGGCCTTGCTCGACGCGGCGACGATCCGCCGCCATTTCGGCCGGATCGAAGGGCTCAAGATCGCGATTTGCGGCGACATTCGTCACAGCCGCGTCGCCCGGTCCAATGCGAAGTTGCTGCCGCGGCTGGGAGCCGAAGTCAGCCTCGCCGGCCCGCCGAGGCTGATGCCCGACGGAACGCCGCCGCTTTCGATCGATGAAGCGATCGAGGGCACTGATGTGGTGATGATGCTCCGCGTCCAACGCGAACGGCTGGAGGATGATTGCGACGTGCCCGGCGAATATCTCGAACGCTACGGACTGACCGAAGAGCGCCTTGCCCAGGCATCGCCGGATGCCGTCGTGATGCACCCGGGGCCGATGAACCGCGGCGTCGAAATCGACAGCGCGCTCGCCGACGATCCACAGCGCTCGCTAATCACGCTTCAGGTTGAAATGGGCGTGGCCGTGCGAATGGCCTGCCTGGAGATGCTGGTGGGCAGTCCGGCTTAGCGCGAAGCGAGCTGGACCGGCCGGTCGCCCGCGACGTCGCGGACGAAGCAGGTACCACCGGCGTTGCGCACTGCCCCGCAAACCAGACGAGCCTCGCGATCGCTGCTGAAGCCCTTGACCGACAACCGGTAGACGGTGCCCTTGGGGCTGGTGAAGCGGGCGCTGACCGGGGTGTAGCCCTTGAGCGAGCCGAACCGGTGAGCCGCGACATTCCAGGCGGCAGCGACCCGCTCGGCAGAGCCGAACGCGCCAAGCTGGACGACCGCCGACGAATTGCCGGCGCGGCGCACGGGAACGTTGCGAAACGCAGCGTGCACGATCGGCGCCGGAGCGCGGCGAGCCACAACTGCCTTGCGTGCCGGTGGCGGTTCCACAAAACCGGCGTCAAAGACAGCCGGGGCCGGCGCTCGCGGAGCCGCTTGAGCCATCACTGGCGGCGGAGGTGGTGCAAAGTCCGCGATCGGAGCTGGCGCTGCCGGAGCTTGCGGCGGAGTTGCCTCGGCGACCTGCGGCTGCTGGGCTGGAACGGCCTCGGCCTGACGGGTGCCGTCCTGGCGTAGCGCGAGCCGGGTCGGCTGACCCGGATCGGCGGCGGCCGGAGTTACTCCGATCAGCGCCGCGACCTGGTCCGACGGGTGCGCCGGCTTGGCCAGCTGCATCCACTGGTGAATGCGGTTGTCGAGCTGGTCGGCGGGAACGTCCTGTGCGGCAACGGTGCGGGCACTCGTCCAATCCCCGGAAAATGCATAGGCCAGCGCGAGATTTTGGCGAACCCGTGAGTCGGCGCCATTGGCCCGTGCGACCACTTCCAGCGTCGCAACCGCATCGGACGCCCGCCCGGCGAGCGCCAGGGCGAGGCCGTAATCGGCCGCATCGAGCACGCCCCTGCTGGCGTCGAGCAATTGAAGGGCTTCGGCGTTCCTGCCCTGAGCGATTTCAACCAGCGCGAGCTTCAGAATGACCTGCGGCTGGTTCGCGTTGATCAACAGCGCATCCTTGAACGCGGCCTCGGCCGAGGCGAAACGGCCGCCGACGAAATAGGCGTTGCCAAGCAACGCTCGCAACGTGACATCGTTGGGAGTCCTGTCGACCGCGCGCTCGGCATAATCGATCGCGGTTGTCGGATCATTTGCGGCCAACGCTGCAAGCGCGCGGGTCGCAAGTCCGACTTCCCCATCAGCCTTACCGCCGAGGCTCGAAGCGCTGCTCGCATGGCGTTGCGGAGCGGCGCAGCCCGCAATCATCGACGCTACCGCGACGAGAGAGATTGCAGAGCCGAAGCGGAATGACTTGGTCATCGGATTATCCCTTGCGTTTGGCCTTCTCGGCCATGGCTTCGAGTTCAGGCATGTCGCCGAGCAGATGATCGAGCGCGTCGGTCACCAGCTGCTGCGCCGAGCGGGCGTTGACCGCGCAGGCGAGGCGAAGCTTGAGGTGACGATCCGGGTCGAGCCGCAGCGTGAACGCCGCCTTGCTCTTGCTACCCGGAGCCGCGCGCGGCGCAGGCGTCCGCCGCGGAACCGTTGGCAGGATCGCAACCGGCGTCGGCTCGATTTCAATCGGCGCCGGCTCAATTTCGAGCGGCGCTGGCTCGTGTTCGATCGGCTCGGCGGTCTCGTCGACGATTTCGTCGAATTCCTCGGGCTCGTCGACGCCAAGCCGGCCGGCAAGCTCGGCATGCTGTGTGTGAACCGGCGAATGAACCGGCGTCAGGCCCGTCGGATGGACCTTCGGATGATCATCGACTTCCTCGCCGAACGCGTCATGGTCGGCGTCGCGGATCGGCACGACTGCCGGCTTGGGCGGTTCAAAGCCCATGTCGTTCCAGCCGAGGTCCTCGAGACCGGCCGCACCCTGGCCGAAGCCCTGGGGACGCATGGCGGGACGGGCCGCGCCCTTGCGAGCGAGCAATCCCGAAGAGAGAGAGGCGAAAGGCTTGGGTTCGCTGTTCACTTGTGCGCCCCCTTACTGGCCAACCACCCGACGGCCGAAGCCGCCGACTGGACGCGGACTAGCTGAACTGGCTTGCGCCGCACCCGGCGCAGCAAACACAGTTCGGCGGAAGTTTTTCTCGAGCCGGTCGGAGATATACTCCCACAGCTCGACGATCTCGTTGGCGGAGCGCCCGTTCGGGTCGATCTCCATCACCGTGCGCCCGTCGATCATCGAGGCAGCGAAATCGGTGCGGTGATGGACCGTGACCGGAGCGACGGTGCCGTGCTGCGACAGCGCGACGGCGGCTTCATAGGTAATCTTCGCTTTGGGCGTCGCAGCGTTGACGACGAAAATGAGCGGCTTGCCGGCGCGGTCGCACAAATCGACCGTGGCGCCGACGGCGCGTAGGTCGTGTGGGCTCGGACGGGTGGGAATGACGATCAGCTCGGCGACCGCGATCACGCTCTGGATCGCCATGGTAATGGCCGGCGGCGTATCGACGACCGCAAGGCGAAAGCCCTGCTGGCGAAGCACTTCGAGGTCGGACGCCAGGCGCGCGACCGTGGTTTGAGCAAAGGCCGGCATCTCGGCTTCGCGCTCGTTCCACCAATCGGCCAGGCTACCCTGCGGATCGATGTCGATCAGGCAGACGGGCCCAGCGCCCGCCAGCTGCGCCTGCACCGCAAGATGCCCGGACAGAGTCGTCTTACCCGACCCGCCCTTCTGCGATGCCATTGCCAGAACGCGCATGCTTTTCCCCTCGCCCTGTGACGTCAGTTCACTGGCCGAAGTGACACCCAAGGCTCTAAAATCTGGTTAACATCAATACGACTGTATTTGCCGATTGGACCAACTCGGCTACACTTGGGTGGAGGTGCGATAAAGCATGCGTTACAAGTATTTAGCTGTGTGGATGGCGATCGCTTCGGTCGCTGCGCCGGTTTCCGCCCAGTCAGTAAAGGCGGGCATCGAAGCGTGGCAGCGGTCCGATTATGCCGCCGCCGTGACAATTTGGCGGCCCCTCGCCGAGAGCGGCGACGCCGACGCTGCGTTCAATCTCGGCCAGGCCTACCGGCTCGGGCGGGGCGTCCCGCTCGATCTTGCCGCTGCGCAAACCTCGTTCGAACGGGCGGCCGCAAAGGGCCACCTCGACGCCGAGACCACCCTCGGCCTGCTGCTGTTCCAGAACGGCAATCGCATCGCCGGATTGCGCTGGCTCAAGGCCGCGTCGGAAAAAGGCGAGCCGCGGGCCATGCTGGTTTACGGCACCGCATTGTTCAACGGTGACGGTGCACCCCAGGACCCGGTCCTGGGCTACGCCTATGTCAGCCGCGCCGCGGCCCAGGGGCTTCCGGCGGCCAAGGACACCCTCGCCCAGCTCGATCAGATCCTCCCGCTCGCCGAACGCAAGAAAGGTGTCGCGCTAGCGATTGCCAAGGCAAAAACCGCTCCCGCTCCAGCCACGAAGACCGAACCGAAACCCGCCAAACCGGTTACGAAAACTCTGCCCGTAGCGGCGAAAACACCGATCTTGGTGGCAAAGACGCCGCCACCTGCCGCCAAGCCTCAACCGACCAAGCCGGCCGTGGCGGCATCCGGCGCCTGGCGCATCCAGCTCGGCGCCTTCTCGCAGCGATCGTCGGCCGAGGCCTTGTTCCGTAAATTGTCGGGCAATGGCGCCCTGGCTGGGCGCCAGGCCTATTACATTCCGGTCGGCGCGATTACCCGGCTTCAGGTCGGTCCATTTGAATCCCGTGCCTCAGCCAGCGCCGCGTGTAGTGCGCTGAAGGGCCAGGCCTGCTTCGCAGTCAAATAGCCTTGCCGCGGAACCAGTCGCGCCGCCGCACGCCCTGGACCCATAGCAAAGCGTCGAGCCCATGGTGCTTCAATTCGGCGTCCGCGACCTCGGCCAGGGCCGGCTTGGCCTTGTAAGCGATCCCGAGCCCGGCTTCCTCGATCATCAGCCTGTCATTCGCCCCATCGCCGACGGCCAGCACGTCTTCACGGGACAGGCCAAGCTGCTCGCGCGCCTCGATCAGCGCCTCATACTTGCTCATCGCATCGACGATCGGGTCGCCAACTTCGCCGCTCAGTTTACCGCCGGCGAATATCAGACGATTGGCCCTGACCCGGTCGAACCCGACCGTCCGCGCGATCGGCTCCGCGAAGGACAGGAAACCGCCCGAAACCAGCAGGCAGCTAGTGCCGCCGGCACGCATCGTCTGGATCAGCGTCTCGGCGCCGGAGGTAATCTTCACGCGCTCCGTAAGGCACCGCGCAAGCTCGCTCTGGTCGAGCCCGGCAAGCAGCCTGACCCGCTCCCGTAGCGCGCCACTGAAATCGATCTCGCCCTGCATCGCGCGCTCGGTGATCCGCGCGACCTCGTCCTTGAGGCCGGCATAATCGGCGAGTTCGTCGATGCATTCCTGGCCGATGATCGTCGAATCCATGTCGGCGACGAGCAGCCGCTTCCATCGCGGCTCGTCGGGCTGGACCACAAAATCCACGTCCGGGAGCGCCTGCAACGCCCAGCGCGCGCTCTTGAGATCGCCGGTGAAGCGCAGGTCCGCCGCGTCGCCCTCGTCGATCCAGTGCCCGAAGCTCGCCTGCGGATCGAACTCCCGCAGCAGGCCGAGGGCGCGATCGACCAGCCTGTCATCCAGACGTCCGGCTGCTATCAGCGTCGCGATTGCCATGGGTCCTCGTCCGAATCCTCCTGTCGCTCTAATCGCGGGGCCGACCGCCAGCGGCAAGTCGGCTCTTGCGCTGACGCTTACCGAGCGCACCGGCGGGGTGATCGTCAATGCCGACAGTGCGCAAATCTATCGCGACCTGCCGATCCTCAGCGCGGCTCCGACGGAAAACGAGAGCGCTCGCGCCGAGCATCGTTTGTTCGGAGTCCTCGACGGCGTCCTGCCCTGCTCCGCTGCGGATTGGGCGGAGATGGCGCGGCGCGAAATTGATGATGTCCATGCGGCGGGACGTCAGCCGATCCTTGTCGGAGGCACCGGCCTTTATCTGCGGACCCTGCTTGACGGGATCGCGCCGGTGCCGGCGATCGATCCCAACGTCCGTGCAGAAGTGCGCACAGCGTCGGTCGACGAGAATTACGGCAAGCTGCGGTTGCTCGATCCCGACGGTGCGGAACGCCTCAACCCAGGCGACTCCACTCGCATCGCGCGCGCGCTCGAAGTTGTGGTGTCGACCGGCAAGCCGCTCGGCGGGTGGCAAAAGCAGCGCGAAGGCGGAATCGGCGAGCGAGTCGAATTGAAGCCCCTGATCCTATTGCCGCCCCGCGACTGGCTGTACGCCCGTTGCGACGAAAGATTCTCGCGGATGATCGAGTTGGGCGCCATCGCGGAAGTGGAGGCACTCCTCGCTCGGAAGCTCAGCCCCAGCCTTCCGGTCATGCGCGCGATCGGGGTGCGCGAAATTGCCAGCCACTTGCGCGGCGAATGTTCGCTGAGTCAGGCGATCGCCGCAGGTCAGCAAGCAACACGGAACTACGCCAAGCGCCAATATACATGGTTCGCGCACCAGCCGCCCGATGCGTGGCCACGATTCAGGGATGGGCCCGACGAACGCACGCTGGAACTGCTCACCGCAAGCGCCTAGTCGGCCCCCATGGAATTATTGCGCGACGCCGACATCGATCCCGCCCCGCTCGCCGGCAAGCGGGTGGCGATTCTCGGTTATGGCAACCAGGGCCGCGCGCAGGCGCTCAACCTGCTCGACAGCGGGATCGACGTGGTTGTCGGTCTGCGCGGTGGTTCGGGCAGCACGATTGAAGCCGAAGCGGCCGGCCTAACCACTGCTCTGCTCGAAGATGCGGTCGGTGGCGCCGACGTCGTCATGATGCTCGCTCCGGACGAGATTCACGCGGCGCTGTACCGCGAAATTGAGCCCAACTTGCGCAACGGCGCGGCGCTCGGCTTCAGCCATGGCCTGTCGATTAGGTTCGGTTTCATCGCGCCGCGCGCTGACCTCGACGTCTTCCTGCTCGCGCCGAAAGGACCAGGTACGGCGCTGCGTTCGCTCTACCGCGAGGGCAAAGGGATGATCGCGTTATGGGCGGTTCACCAGGATTCGACCGGGAACGCACGCGACATTGCCCTCGCCTATGGCCGCGCGATCGGGTGCGGCCGCGCCGGCCTCATCGCGTCGAGCTTCGCCGAGGAAGCAGAAGCTGATCTGTTCAATGAGCAGGCGGTGGTGTGGGGCAGCGTGCCCGAGCTGCTGATCGCGGGGTTCGAGACTCTGGTCGCCGGCGGAATCTCACCCGAAGTGGCGCTGCTCGAATGTGTCGGCGAATTGAAATTGATCGCCGAGCTGATCGACGAGCGCGGCATTGCCGGGATGCGCGAAGCCATCTCCAACACCGCCGAACTCGGCGCGACATTGGGCGGAACGCGGATCGTCGACGATGGCGTGCGGGCGCGCATGGCAGAGATCCTCGCCGAGGTTCGCGCGGGCCAGTTTGCCGCAGAGCTCAGCCAGGAAGAAGCGAGTGGCTACGCCCGGCTCGAACGGGCGCGCGAGGACAATCGCCAAACATTGCTCGAAAAAACGTTCGAAAAAGTGCGCGAAATCGAGGGTTGAGCCTCAGCCGACCGGGTCGGACACAGGTTGCGGTCGTTCTCCGACGCTGGCCCGCTCAAGATAGGCCCGTTGCATTTCCTGATGTGCTTTCGCGACACTGGGATCGCTGGCGGCGATCGCCAGTTCCTGCTCTTCGGCGGCGCGGCGCGCGAAATAAATCCGATCGTTGCCGTCCATAACGCCACTCCCGCGGGAAGGCGCACTCTAGCCGAGATCGGCCGAAATGTCTTGTTTCAAGCGGAACTGGCGCGCTCGATCGCCTCGATCACGATCCGCTTTGCCTCCTCCGCGTCGCCCCAATGGCCGACACGCACCCATTTTTCGGGTTCGAGGTCCTTATAGTGGGTGAAAAAATGTTCGATCTGCTGGAGCACGATCGACGGCAGATCCTGCCGCTCGCCGACATCGGTGTAATACGGGAAGGTCGAATCGACCGGCACGCAGATCAGCTTTTCGTCGCCGCCATGCTCGTCTTCGAGATTGAGCACCCCGATCGGCCGCGCTCGAACCACTGAACCGGGCACGAACGGCGTGCGCGCGATGACCATCGCATCGAGCGGGTCGCCGTCGGGCGAGAGCGTGTGGGGCACGAAACCGTAATTGGCCGGATAGCGCATCGGCGTGTGCAAGATGCGGTCGACGAACAGCGCGCCGGACTTCTTGTCGAACTCATATTTCACCGGTTCGCCGCCGACCGGCACCTCAATAATGACGTTGACGCTGTTGGGCGGGTCGTCGCCGGTCGGGATGAGGTCGATATTCACGGCAACGGGATCCTTCGTTCGAACAATGCCAGGCCGACAAACAGCGCGATGAGGCTCGCCAGGACCGATCCCGCGACATAACCCGCGGCCAACGCATAATGATGCCGTTCGATCAGCAATGCCGTGTCGAGCGAGAACGCAGAGAAGGTCGTGAACCCGCCCAGCAACCCTGTCGTCAGGAACAGCCGCATATGCTGGCCGATCCCCGGGCGGAAGGCGAAATAACCGGCGAACAGGCCAATTGCGAACGATCCAACGAAATTGACGATCAATGTGCCGAATGGAAAGCCGAAGCCGAACAGCTTCGCCGCGCCGACGTTGACCCCGTGGCGAGCCGCGCCGCCAATTCCGGCCCCGAGGAATACGATCAGATAAAGCATCGCCGGTCGCTTACCTCCGGCCGAACAATTTTTCGATCTCGCCATGCCCGAGTTTTACCCAGGTCGGGCGGCCGTGGTTGCACTGGCCCGAGCGCGGCGTGACCTCCATCTCGCGCAGCAGCGCGTTCATCTCGGCAACCGACAGCACCCGCCCGGCCCGGACGGAGCCGTGGCAGGCGATCGTCGCGGCAACGTGGTCGAGCTTGTCGCGCAACGACAAGGCGCCGCCGAGTTCGGCGATTTCCGCCGCAAGGTCAGCGACCAGCGCGGGGATATCGGTCTTGCCGAGCGCGGCCGGGACCGAGCGGACGAGAATCGCCGACGGCCCGAACCGCTCAAGCTCCAGGCCCATCTCAGCAAGTTCGGGAATCGCACCTTCGAACCGGTCGCAATCCGGCTCGTCGAGCTCGACCACTTCGGGAATCAGCAAGGCCTGGCGCGCGACCGCTCCGCCCTCCCGCGCGGCGCGCATGCGCTCGAGCACCAGCCGCTCATGCGCGGCATGCTGGTCGACAATCACCAGCCCGTCCTCCGCCTCGGCGACGATATAGGTTGCCGCGATCTGCCCGCGCGCCACTCCGAGCGGATGGCTGGTGACCGGTTCGACAGCGGGTTCCGCGCGGCCCAGCGGCGCAAAATGCACCGGAGCGAACGCCCGCTGGACCTCGCGCAGAACCGTGGTTCCAAGCTCCAGGCCTGGCTCGGGCGTATAGCTTTGGCTCGACGTCCACATCACCGGTGCCGCCGCCTGCTCGCGCGCTGCGCTGCGCTGACTCTCCTCGTCGAGCGCGCGGCGCAGGCCGCCAATGATCAGCCCTCGGATCGAGGATGGATCGCGGAAGCGGACTTCGGTCTTGGCCGGATGGACGTTGACGTCGACATCCTCGAGCGGAATCTCGAGGAATAGCGCTGCGATCGGGTGCCGATCGCGCGCGATGAGATCGCGATAGGCGGCCCGGAGCGCCCCGACCAACAGCCGATCCTTCACCGGCCGCGAGTTGACGAACAGATATTGCTGGTCGGCGACGCCGCGGTTGAACGTCGGCAGACTGATAACTCCGGTGAGGCGAACGCCATCACGGACGCAGTCGATGCCGACGCCGTGGCGGTCGAGCTCGTGGGCGAGCAAGGCGGCGACCCGCGCCGGCGCGTCGGTCGGCTGCAGGGTCAGAATGCGCCGGCCATCATGGTCGAGCGAGAATCCGATATCGCTGCGCGCCAATGCCAAGCGCTTCACTGCGTCGAGGCAGGCGGAATATTCCGAGCGCGGCGAGCGCAGGAACTTGCGCCGCGCCGGGACCTTGTCGAACAATCCCTGGATCGCAATCCGCGTCCCTGGCGGAAGAGCGGCCGGCCCCTCGCCCGCCGGTTCGCCGTGATCCACTTCAATTCGCCACCCGTCGGCACCGCGCACCCGGCTTTCGATTCGCAAGCGCGCGACGCTGGCGATCGACGGCAACGCCTCGCCGCGAAAGCCGAAGCTGGTGATGCGGTCGATCGAATCGTCGGGCAGCTTCGAGGTCGCGTGGCGTTCGAGCGCAAGGCGCATCTCATCGGGCGCCATGCCGCAGCCGTCGTCGGTGACCTCGATCAGCTCGAGCCCCCCGGCGGACAAGCGGACGGCGACCTGAGTCGCGCCGGCATCGAGCGCATTCTCGACCAGTTCCTTGAGCGCACTCGCCGGGCGCTCGACGACCTCACCCGCGGCGATGCGATTGACCAGTTCCGGCGGCAGCCTTCTTATTGACATGTTAAGGGTCTTATCCCAATCCGAGGCAGCCGGCGAAGCGCTGATTTTTCGCGGAAATTCAGTCCGCATTCAATGGGAAGTGTTTAATCGAAAATGAAGCTGCGGACACGGGTTCCGCTGCCTTCAGGATAGTGGCGAGAGACGGGGAAAGAATGTTCTGGACGCGGTGGTTTAAATGGATGTCCCACGACATGGCGATCGATCTCGGGACCGCCAACACGCTCGTCTATGTCCGCGGCCGCGGCATCGTTCTCAATGAACCGTCGGTCGTCGCGATCGAGACGATCAACGGGGTGAAGCGGGTCAAGGCGGTCGGCGACGACGCCAAGCTGATGATGGGCAAGACGCCCGACCAGATCGAAGCGATCCGGCCGCTGCGCGACGGAGTCATCGCCGACATCGACGTCGCCGAGCAAATGATCAAACACTTCATCCACAAAGTTCATGGCGGCAAAATGCGCGCCTGGCGCTTCCCGGAGATCGTAATCTGCGTCCCATCCGGATCGACTTCGGTCGAGCGCCGCGCGATCCGCGACGCCGCGTCCAATGCTGGAGCCAGTGCAGTCTATCTGATCGAAGAGCCGATGGCCGCGGCGATTGGCGCCGACATGCCGGTGACCGAGCCGATCGGCTCGATGGTGGTCGACATCGGCGGCGGGACGACCGAGGTCGCCGTGCTATCGCTGCGCGGGCTCGCCTACACCACGTCGGTCCGGGTCGGCGGCGACAAGATGGACGAAGCGATCAGCTCCTATGTCCGGCGCAATCACAACCTCCTGATCGGCGAAGCAACCGCCGAGCGGATCAAGAAGGAAGTCGGGATCGCCAAGCCGCCGGTCGATGGGATCGGCAAGACCGTCCACATCAAGGGGCGCGATCTGGTCAACGGCGTGCCCAAGGAAATTTCAATCAACCAGGGCCAGATCGCCGAAGCGCTGTCCGAGCCCGTCGGAACGATCGTCGAAGGCGTCCGCATCGCGCTCGAGAACACGGCCCCCGAGCTTGCCGCCGACATCTGCGACCAGGGCATCGTCCTCACCGGCGGCGGCGCCCTGCTCCAGGGCCTCGACGAAGTGCTCCGCGACGAAACCGGCCTTCCGGTCACCGTGGCCGAGGACCCGCTGACCTGCGTCGCGCTCGGAACCGGCCGAGCGCTTGAAGAAGAGCAGTTCCGCGGCGTTCTGCAGACGGCTTAAGGGTTTAGAGGGGTGGCGACCGCGCGCCCCGGGTGGTCGCGGCGAGCTCAATACTCGCTGTTCTTCAGCTTTCTGGCGCTGATCGCCGGGATTCTCGTCGGGCTGTTCCTGCTCGCTTTATCATTGCTTGCGCCGGCAAGGTTCGAAACCGCGCGCGGCGCCGCGCTCGATATCACCGGGCCGATCGCCTCAGGCCTGCACGAAGTGACGGCGACCGCCGAAGGCCTGGTGACGGGAGCCGGCAATTATTGGGACGCGGCCAACCAGAATGGCGGGCTTAAGAGTGAACGCGACGCCATGCGGCGCCAGATCCTTCAGGCGAAAGCAATCGTTCAGGAAAACCGCCAGCTCAAGGCCACGCTGCAGCTGCGCGAAGCCCAACACGACGCAATCGCGGTTGGCCGGCTGGTCGGCTCATCGTTCAGCAGCCCGCGCCGGTTCGCGATCCTGTCGGTCGGCTCGCGTGACGGCGTGCGCATCGGCATGCCCGTCCGTTCCTCGGACGGCCTGGTCGGTCGGGTCGTCGACGCCGGCGCGCTGGCGTCCCGCGTTCTGCTCGTCTCCGACCGCGCCAACATCGTTCCGGCGCGGCTGCTGCGCGGTGGCATCCCGGTGATCTCGCAAGGACGCGGCGATGGGACGATCGACGTCCATCCGCTCGAGGTCGGCCGCAATCCGTTCAAGCGCGGCGATATCATCATCACCTCGGGCACCGGCGGGCTCTATCCGCCGCTGGTGCCGATCGCCCGAATCGTAAAGCTCAATGACGATGGCGCAGTGGCGGTCCCGCTCGCCGACCCCGCCACCACCAGCTTCGCGATTGTCGAGCCGCCCTACGAGCCCGCGGCGATCGCGGTGGAGGGCCCCTGATGGTCCGCGCGGCGCTCGCGACCAAACGTAGGATCGGCCAGGGCCCGAAAACCTTCGCCGTTTTCCTGCCGGCGGTGACCGTCGTCGCTGCTTCCCTGCTCGAGGCGCTGCCAATCGTCTCCGCGGGCGGCTGGTATCCAAATTTCGGCTTCCTTGTCCTGATCAGCTGGCGTCTGCTCCGATCCGATCCCTGGCCCGGCTGGTGGGCTGGGCCTTTGGGCCTCGCCAATGACTTGTTGACCGGCGGTCCGATTGGTTTGTCGGTCGCTTTGTGGTCCGCGACCATGCTCGCGCTCGACCTGGTTGATCGGCGAACGATGTGGCGCGATTACTGGATCGAATGGGGACTGGCCGCGGTACTCATCGCAATCGACGAATGGCTGCAATGGCGGGTGGCGGCGCTCGGCGGCGCCCGAGTGCCGCTCCGGG
>DATFUB010000015.1:0-2609 GCA_035261225.1 Sphingomicrobium sp. | reverse complement strand
ATGACGAAGGTATCTCAGCCAAACGCAAGCTGCGTGGGCCGAACCATCAACTAAGCCCGGGCCGGGAGACAATCCGTTCCCTTGTCAACCGAGCTTTGTTCTTTCGGCGAGCAGCAAGGATTAAAGGCATGACTGTCATTTCGGTAACTCTTGGTCAAACTTAGAGGCAGCACCATGAAGTTTTCTAAGATCGTCGGCGCTGCGGTTTGGATGATAGTGTCGACCGCGGCCATAGCTCAAACGGGCGGGGGCTATCCCGCGAGCCCTTCGCATGGTGTTGTCGGCGGCCCAAGGCCAGATGGTTCCCTTCGTTACGGTAGCGAGCCCGTCAGCCGCACAAACTCGCCAGTGGCATTGAATAGCAGCAGTCCCGAGCGATCGAAGGCTGAAGAAACCACGGGCAGTGATTCCAACCGAACCGAGCCAGAACACCACCACCCTGCCGGGCGCGGGGCGTTCCAACCATGAGCGCAGCCGGCGCGCGAGCGCGGAATTCCTCGTCCGTCCTGCTTGCCGTCGCGATGCTTGCGATCGGTCTGGACGTCGGCGTCGCGCGTATCACCTATGGGGTCGTGCTCCCGGTCGTCGCGCGCGATCTGCAGCTTAGCCTGACCGCCGCCGCGCTGCTCGGAACGCTTCACCTCATCGGCTACCTGCTCGGTACGCTGGCGTCGCCTTCGCTCAACGCGAAAGTGGGCGCGCTGGCGCTCCGCCGTGCCAGGCATTTCGTCTTCGCCTGCGCAATGCTCGTTTGTGGGCTGACGTCCGAAGTGACGACGATGGCGGCAGGCCGCATCGTCGCCGGGGTCGCTGCGGGCTTCGGCGTGTTCTCCATCTTTCTCATCGTCTTCGACGCAACCGAACCGGAAAAGCGTTCCACTGCGGGGATCGCTCGTCTGGTCCGGCATCGGCATCGCGATCGTCGCGCTTTGGGCGCCGTCCTGCTATCGGGTAAATTTGCGCGACGCATCGCGCTGAGCGCTGCGCTCGGCAGCGGAGCGATCGGCTCGTTGCTGGTCGTGCATGGCGAGAACTGGAGCGTGTTCGCGGCGTCAGTCCTGGTCGGACTGGGCAGCGTCGCTACGCCGGCGATCGTCACCTTCCTGATCCGCAACAGGACGAGCGACGCGGCCTATCCGTTCTTCTTTACGGTCGGCACCGCGAGCCTGGGTCTCGGCCAGCTCAGCGGGCCTGCGGTTGCGGGACTTGTCGCCGATTGGTTTGGGCCGTCGGCCATCGGCTTGATGGCTGCCGCGATTTACGGCGCAGGTATGTTTGCTGCCGCCGCCGACGGCTTTTTCGGCCAAAGACAATGGACGATGACGACCAGCCTGAAGGAGGACCGTCATGCCTTACCTGCATCTTGATTTACCCGGCACCTATCCCGTCGAAGTAAAACGCGAACTGGCAGCACGGCTTTGCGAGCTGTACGCGGATCTCATGGAGACGCAGTTGTGGCGACCCAATGTCGGGATCGCCGAACTCGGCGAGGGCAATCTTTATCACCTCGGTGCCGACGGCCTCGAGCCCATCACCATGGTCATGGTCGAGTTTCGTCGTGGTCGCCCGGCGGAAAAGCGGCTGGCGTTAGGTCGAGCGATCGTCGACATCTGCGTCGAGCTGCTCGGTGTGCCTCGCCGGACGGTAATGGTCGAGTTCACACCGCATCCGGGTGAAGAGATCCTCCGCGAAGGAAACTGGGTCGCAGATTGGACACCCGCCGAGGCCGTTTCGGGCTGACGGCGCACAAAGGAGAAGAGCATGCGTGACTCCCCCTCGAAGGGCACCGCCCTCATGGCATACACGCGCTTCAGTCTAGACAGATCGACGCCGTCGCTGTGGCGAGTGACCTTCGACAACCCGCCGATCAATCTCATCGACCCGGTGATGATCGTCGCGCTGCATGATCTGCTCGCCGAGATCGAGCAGGACAACCGAGTGGCCGTCGTGGTCTTCGACAGCGCGGATCCGGACTTCTTCCTGGCCCACTACGACATCGCGGCCGATCAGTCCGCCTTCGATGCGTTGCCGGCGGCGCGCACCCCGTTCCACCACTGGACGAACGTGCTGATCAGGCTCAGCAGGTCGCGGGCGGTGACGATCAGCGCTCTGCGGGGCAGGGCTCGCGGTGCGGGCAGCGAGTTCGCCCTCGCCACCGACATCCGCTTCGCCAGTCGGGAGCGGGCCGTGCTGGGGCAGTTCGAGGTCGGGTTCGCCGCCGTGCCCGGGGGCGGCCCCTCGACCCGTCTGCCGGGCATCGTCGGTCGCGGGCGCACGTTCGAGATCCTGCTCGGTGGCGAGGACTTCGACGGGGAACTCGCCGAGCGGTACGGGTACGTCAACCGCGCCGTTCCCGACGCGGAGTTCGTCGGGTTCGTCAATGCCTTCGCGGAGCGGGTCTCCCGTTTCGACCTGCTCGCGCTCGCCGATATCAAGCGCTTCGTCAACGCTGCGTCGCTTCCCGCCGACGACGCGCTGACCGCCGAGATGGACGCCTTCGCGGAGGCCGTCGCCCGCCCGACCACGCCCTCCATCATCAAGCAGGCGTTCGAGCAGGGCTTCCAGCAGCGCAGCGACGTCGAGCTGAACCTGGGCGCCTACGTAGGCAA
>DATFUB010000014.1:0-3954 GCA_035261225.1 Sphingomicrobium sp. | reverse complement strand
CCCGCGCGGCCGCCCGGCCGCGACCGCCGGATTTTCGGACGAGCCGGCGGCCACGCAATCGTCGGTCGCGACGCTCGATCAGCGCCTCGACGCGCTCGAGCGGCAAATGAGCGACATTCTCCGCCAGTCGGAAGAAAACGGCCATCGCCAGCAATCGCTCGAAGCCGACCTCGCCAAGCTGCGCACCGATCAGGAGCAGCGCATCGCAACGCTAGAACAGCGGGTTGGCGATGCCGCCGCGTCCGTCCCGACGGCGACGACCGTCGAGCCCGTCACGACGCTTGCGAAGCCGACGACGAAGCCGAAGCCCGACACCGTCGAACCCAAAGCCGCAGCCGCCGATGCAGCATCGGCAACCGACGCCGGCGAAGATGCCTACACCGCGGGATTTCGTCTCTGGGATGCAGGCAAATATGACGAGGCGATCGCTGCGTTGCGCGCGTTCAATTCGGCCTATCCGAAGCACCGCCGGGTCAGTTACGCGAAGAACCTCATCGGCCGCTCGCTGCTCGACAAGGGCGATGCGCGCGGCGCCGCCGAGGCCTTCCTGGCCAATTACCGGAGCAATTCGAAAGGCGAGCGCGCGCCCGACAGCCTCTATTATCTCGGCCAGTCGCTGATGAAGCTCGGCCAGCCGGGCCAGGCGTGCAAAGCCTATGCGGAGCTCGATTCGGTCTACGGATCGAAGGTTCGCCCCGACCTCCAGAAGCAGGTGACCGCCGCCGAGTCCGAGGCGAAGTGCAACTGATGTGCTAGTGGGCACGGGATGGTTCCCGAGCCCACCCTCGTCGCGCGATTTGAACGCAATCTCGATGCCCTGAGTGCGCCGGGGCAGCGCCTGGGGATTGCCGTGTCGGGCGGTCCCGACAGCCTTGCATTGCTGATCCTCGCCGCGGCGGCGCGGCCGGGCGCAATCGAAGCGGCGAGCGTCGACCATGCGCTCAGGCCCGAAAGTCCGTCCGAAGCGAAAATGGTCGCGGGCGTGTGTCGGCAACTCGGCGTGCCGCACGCAATCTTGACCGTCAGCTGGGTCGAAAAGCCGGTCGCCGCCATCCAGGAACGCGCCCGCTCAGCCCGTTACGGCCTGCTCGCGGACTGGGTATCCGACCGCGCGCTCGATGCCCTGGTGACTGCGCACCAGGCCAACGATCAGGCGGAGACTCTGGTAATGCGGCTCAACCGTGGATCGGGCGTGCGCGGTCTCGCCGCCATGCGGCCGAGTGCATACGTGCCACGCAGCGCAATTCCGCTGCTGCGGCCGTTGCTCGGCTGGCGCCGCGCCGAGCTCGGAGCGATTTGCGCCGCCGCCGGGCTCACCCCCACCGCCGATCCGGGCAACGAGGACGCGCGATATGAACGGATTCGGATCCGCAACGCTTTGGGTGAAGCGGAGTGGCTCGATGCCGAGGCCGTAGGACGCAGCGCCGCTTATTTGGCTTCCGCCGATGATACGATTGGCTGGGCGGCCGCGCAGGAATGGGATCGCACCGTAACCGCGGAGGATCGGCGGATCGCTTATCGCCCGTCCGGAGCACCGGCTGAAATCGTGCGTCGGATCGTGGCCCGTGCCGTGACCGCGCTGGCGCACGAGGGGTTGGGCGAGGCGTTGCGCGGCCGCGAGCTCGCTTCGATCATCGAAGCGCTCGAGGCGGGCCGGACGGCTACGCTTCGAGGTGTGTTGTGCGCGGGCGGGAAGGAATGGCGGTTTAGCAAAGCGCCCGCGCGCAAGGCCTGACCGTAGCGCGTTCGTTTCGGCCCTGCACCGGACTCGACCTCTCGATAACATACGTTAAACATGGGCTCAGCGACTCGGGGAGTCCGCTGCTTCAACCGGGGAGAAGCGAGTGGAATCGGACGTTCGATATTATCGGCGGCGGGCGAATGATGAGATTGTCGCCGCCAACCGCGCGGTCACTCAGGCCGCGCGCGCGCGGCGCATGCAGCTCGCGGGAATTTTCCTCGATCGCCTGAAGGAGCTCGAAGACCGCTCGGCCTTCGAATGGGCTGAATAGCCACCCGGCCGAGCCGGTCTGACGCAGCGATGTTCGTTCATCTCACTCCAAGCAGCGCATTGTTATTGGAGCGCATGCGCCTATTTTAGACGCGACGACGTTCGGCGCCTGAAAGACGAGAGATGGACGACAAAGAGAAGAAGCCCGGCAACCCGTGGACCAAGAGCCTGCTGATCTGGGTCGGCATCATTTTTGCGCTCGTCCTGTTCGTCCAGATGATCGGTGGCGGACCGCGCAGCACCGCCGGTCAGGCGATGGCCTATTCGGACTTCGTCAAGCAAGTCGACGGCGGCAATGTCCGCTCGGCGACGATGGCGACCGGGACGACCGGCAATTCGGCGATCACCGGCAAGCTCGGCGGCGGCGAAGATTTCCACACCGTCGCGCCGGTCGGGGCGAACATCGCCGACAAGATGATTGCGAAGGGCGTCGCGGTTCAGGTCAAGGCCGAGGAAACCAGCAGCATCTGGGTCTATATGCTGTACAACTCGTTGCCGCTTTTGCTGATCTTCGGCGTCGGCTTTTTCATCATCCGCCAGATGCAGAAGAACGCCGGTTCCGGAGCGATGGGCTTCGGCAAGAGCCGCGCGCGGATGCTGACCGAAAAGCAGGGCCGGGTGACCTTTTCCGACGTCGCCGGCATCGACGAAGCGCGCGAAGAGCTTCAGGAAATCGTCGAATATCTGAAGGACCCGGGTAAGTTCGCCCGGCTCGGCGGCAAGATCCCCAAGGGTGCGCTGCTGGTCGGTCCTCCCGGCACTGGCAAGACCCTGCTCGCCCGCGCCATCGCGGGTGAGGCCGGCGTTCCGTTCTTCACCATTTCCGGTTCCGATTTCGTCGAGATGTTCGTCGGCGTCGGCGCCAGCCGCGTCCGCGATATGTTCGACCAGGCCAAGAAATCGGCCCCGTGCATCGTGTTCATCGACGAGATCGACGCCGTCGGACGCCATCGCGGCGCGGGCCTCGGCAACGGCAATGACGAGCGCGAACAGACGCTCAACCAATTGCTGGTCGAGATGGACGGATTCGAGGCCAATGAGGGCATCATCATCATCGCCGCGACCAACCGGCCCGACGTGCTCGATCCGGCGCTGCTACGGCCCGGCCGCTTTGACCGCCAGGTCGTCGTGCCGCGCCCGGACATCGACGGACGCGAGCAGATTCTCGGCGTCCACATGAAGAAGGTGCCACTGGCGCCCGATGTCGATCCGCGCGTGATCGCCCGCGGCACCCCGGGCTTTTCCGGCGCCGACCTTGCCAACCTCGTCAATGAGGCGGCCCTGCTCGCTGCTCGCCGTGGGAAGCGTCTGGTCGCCATGAAGGAGTTCGAGGAGGCCAAGGACAAGGTCATGATGGGGACCGAGCGTCGGTCGATGGTCATGACCGAGGACGAGAAACGGATGACTGCCTATCATGAGGCGGGGCATGCGATCGTCGCGCTGCACGAGCCGGCATCCGACCCGATCCACAAAGCGACGATCATCCCGCGCGGTCGCGCTCTGGGTATGGTCATGCGGCTGCCGGAACGCGACAATTACAGCTATCACCGCGACAAGATGTTCGCGAACCTCGCGGTCTCGATGGGCGGCCGCGTCGCCGAGGAAGTCATCTTCGGCTACGACAAGGTGTCGTCCGGCGCGTCGTCGGACATCAGCTACGCGACCGGCCTCGCGCGCGACATGGTCACCCGCTGGGGCATGTCGGATCTGCTCGGGCCGCTGCAATATGCCGACGCCGACGAGGAAGTGTTCCTCGGCTATTCGGTCAATCGCCAGAAGAACATGTCGAACGAGACCGCTCAGGCGATCGACAAGGAGATCCGCCGCGTCGTCGAGCAGGGATATGCGCGCGCCAAGACCGTGCTCACCGAGCATCGCGAGGAGCTGGAGACGCTCGCCAAGGCGCTGCTCGAATATGAGACTTTGTCGGGCGACGAGATCAA
>DATFUB010000013.1:0-3019 GCA_035261225.1 Sphingomicrobium sp. | reverse complement strand
GCCAAAACCCCGTCGACAAAAAATGCTGCACCTGCTAAGGCCGCGGCCAAGAAGACTCCAAAGGCGAAGTAACCAGTCATGGCACATAAAAAGGCAGGCGGCTCGTCCCGCAACGGCCGCGACAGTGAGAGCAAGCGCCTCGGCGTGAAGAAGTTCGGCAGCGAGAACGTTCGCGCCGGCAACATCATCGTGCGTCAGCGCGGCACCAAGTGGCACCCGGGTTCGAACGTCGGCCTGGGCAAGGATCACACCTTGTTTGCACTTACCGACGGCCAAGTCGCGTTCCGCGACGGCAAGTTGGGTCGCAAATACGTCCACGTCATGCCGATTACGGAAGCGACTTCATAGGAACGGTCAGAAAGGGACCGTTCCCACAAGGGGGCGGCCCGGACGAGATCTGAAAGGATCGAGACCACAAGGGAGAAGAGGGAAGCCCCCTCTCCTCCCTTTCTTTTTCTTCTCCCGAAAATGTCATCGGCCGCTTCTACCGGCCGGACGAGGAGAAGAGTGATGTTCGCGAGAACGCCAAGACTGCTGCTGAGGCCGGGCTTTGCCGAAGATGCGCCGGCGCTTGCCACGGCGATCGCCGACGAGGCGATCGTTCGCAACCTGGCGACCGCGCCCTGGCCGTACCGCATGCGCGACGCCGAAGCGTATCTCGCCTGTCCGCGCGATCCCATCCTCCCGTCGCTGCTGATCTTCGAGCGGACCGGCGGCGCGCCCCAGCTGGTCGGCTCGTGCGGCCTCGGCCGCCGGCCGTCGGGGTCGGTCGAACTCGGTTATTGGATCGCGACGCCCTTTTGGGGCCGTGGCTTCGCCACCGAAGCCTGCACCGCGCTGGTCGACATTGCCCGGACGCTCGGTCTAGCCAGCCTCGAAGGTTCGCACTTCCTCGACAACCCGGCCTCGGCGCGAGTGCTCGAAAAGCTCGGCTTCGAGCCGCTCGGGATCATCGCGCCGCGCCTCAGCTGCGCGCGCGGCGCGGAAGTCCCCGCCCGGCTGATGCGGCTCCACCTGGCGTGCGATGAATGCGGAGATGATGAGGCGCTCGCGGCCTAGGCCGCGCGCCTCACCTTTTTCGCCGGCTGCGGTACATCCTCCGCGCTCGAGTCATAGGCCGCGAGCAAATGGCGGTCGTCTTCGTTCCACGGGTGGAATCCGGGCAGGAAGAATTTGAACCACGCCCCGGCGATCTTGCGGAACATGCCCGGGCTGACCCACAAATAGGTCAGCAACTGTCGCCACGCACGCAACCCGCTCACGCCATCCTGGCGCATCAGTTCGAGCGAGCCCGCGGTCCGGTCGACGAGGAAATTGCGGGTGACGTACAGCATCACCTTGGCCTTGACCTTCCACCGTTTCCACCGCGTCCAGTCGCGCGTCGCAAACAGCCAGGTGTCGTAGGCGACGCCCTTGTGCTCGATCTCCTCGCACGCATGCCATCGCCACAGATCGCCGGTTTCCCGGTCGCCGCCCGCCAGGTGCTTCGGATTGGCGAGCAGTTGGTGAGCGAGGATCGCGGTGAAATGCTCGAGCGCCATGGTCGCCGCGAGGCTGACCACCGGCGGCCGGCCGCGGGTCACCGCTAGCCGCTTCTCGACCTGGGCCTCGAGCTTCGACAGATCGTAGCCGGCGTCGGCCGCGCGGCGGTTGAACGCATCGTGCTCGCGGCTGTGGATCGCTTCCTGGGTGGTGAACGCCTTGATTTCTTCGGCGAGCTTGGGCGGCGCGCCCTCGCGGAACGCGCGGACGCTTTCGACGAAAAACGCCTCTCCAGCGGGAAAGGTGGTCGACAGCGCGTTGTAAATTGCGGTCGCCTCGACGCGCCCGCCGTGCCAAAGACGCGGAGCCGCCGCTTCCCGGCCAAACCGCCGGTCGCGCGGGGTGATCGTGAGGTCGCGGGGCGTCGGCAGCGTCGTCGTTGTCATGAGCACAAGGTATAGTAACTGACACAAGTGTCAATAAGCCGCAAACGCCTCAACCCCGAGGAAAGCCGGTCCGTCGCTCTCGACGCGGCGCGGCGTCTGCTGCTCGCCAACGGGCCCCAGGCCGTAACGCTCAAGGCCGTGGCCGCCGAGATCGGCCGCACCCACGCCAATCTGCTCCACCATTTCGGCTCCGCGGCCGGGCTTCAGGCCGAGCTTGCCCGCTCGATCGCCGAACGCGTCACCGGGAGCATTGCCGAAGCAGTCGAAGCGGCCCGCGCCGGCCAGCGCGACGCGCGCGACATCGTCGACTTGGCTTTCGACGCGTTCGGCCGCGAGGGCGCCGGCGCGCTCGCCGCGTGGATGATCCTCACCGGCAACCGCGACGCCCTCAACCCCGTGCTCGATTCAATCCGCGGGCTGGTTGCGGGCCTGACCGTCGGCCACGAGGAACATCACGTCCCCGACACGACCCTGTGGCTGGTGCTCCAGGCGGTCGGCGACGCCTTGCTCGGGCCGGCCTTCGCCGAGGCGCTCGGGCTCGATCGCGATGCCGCTCGCGCAACCGCCGCCGAACGCCTCCGCGCGGTGCTCGATCGCCAGCATCCCGGGTCCCATCCGGAGGAATAAGCCATGAGCCTGATCACCGGCGCCCATGTGATGATCTTCACCCGCGACGATGTACGAGCCGCGCCACGCCCGTCCCTGATTACGGCGCGCGCTCAACGCCCTTGAGCTGGTTGTCGGCGTCGTCGATCGCGCGCAGCAATTCGCGAAAGTCCGGCGCCTGATCCAGCGGCCAGGCCCGATCGAATGTCGGCCCAAGTACCGTCAGCTCCCGCTGGGTGAGCAAGCCGACCGCAACTATGCGTTCCCGATTCAACGCGCGCTCCAGCTGATTCAGATTAGGAACGCTCCCAGGCAGCTGAAGTGCCTAGCGTTTCGCCTCAGTATCGGCATGAAAGCGGGCTAATAGGTCCCGATCTCTTCGAGCGGGTTGGTTTCCGGCACGCGGACGGCGTCGATTTCGATCTCCTGCCACAGCAAATCGATCAGCCCGGCAAGCTCGCGGACATGCGGGACATCGTGGCGGG
>DATFUB010000012.1:0-2077 GCA_035261225.1 Sphingomicrobium sp. | reverse complement strand
AGGCGCGCGGCCTCAAGGTCGGGTGCGCCGAACTTCTCCAGCAATTGGCCCGCGAGGCGCTCGACGATGGCATGCCTGTCCGCTTCCGTGGCCTCGGTGACGATCGCAAGCGTGGACCAGCCCAGACTGTCGATACCAAGAAAGCCCGAGCGCAACGCGACGCGCTGTTTCTGGCCGAGCATGGCCGGATCCTGGTTCCAGAATACAAAGGCGCCGGAAACAGCCCATTCGCCGGGTACGGCCGCCCGCTCGAACACGAATGTGTCCGACGGGTCGAGCCTGATCGTCCGCGGAAATTTCAGCATGCCCGCCTCATCCGGTTTTCGGACCGCGCGCGTGCGGATCATACCAAATTACCCTGGCGAGCGCATCCACAAGACGCATGCGGTCGGCCGGCCCGCTGCCGGATGGCGGGCCGACCAGGAGGTCGCCATTGAGGTCGATCGTTCGGCGCTCGCCTGCCTTGCGCTTCACAAGCCGCGCCAGATAGTCCCGCGCGATCGCCTCGAACCCGTGCTCGTTCCACCGGTCGAACGCGGTCATGAGGTGACGGGCGAAGCTGCCGATGATCGCGTCGGTCTCGATCATCTCAAAACCCTCGCTCAACAGCGAAACGCCGGCGGCGGCCTGCACTTCCTCGACATGGGCCATGTCCGCCGCGCGCAGAATGAAACCCAGCACCAGCCATTCAGGCACCGAGGTCTCGGCGCAGTCCGTCGGCCAGCCGAGCCGGGCACCGCCCAGCAAGCCCCCGTCGAACCTGATCGTGTCAGGCCAGTCGAAGCTCACCTCCCGTTCGGGCGGGCAATGGGCGGCAATCGCGTCCGCCGCCGCGTTCATGCCGGCAAACAGCGCCCGGCGTGCCGACACCAAAGGCTCGTCGGGTTCAAGAACCACGGCGAATTCGACCAGGTCGTAGCGCCGCACCCAGACCAGCGTCCCGGCACCCGCCTCCGCCGCGATATCGCAGCCGTGGGCGAACGCGTCGCCATATTCGCGCAGCGCTACCAGGGTGTAGCCGGGGGGCAGATCGAGTGTCTGCTCCATCCCGGCAAGACGCGACGCCATCAAACGTGTCATCCTTAACTGTTTGCAATCCGCCACTATATGTTATCCCGATCACGGTGGTAACGCGAGCGGGTCTGGGCCTTGCGGATCTTCCCGTCAGCAGGTACCGCGGAACCGCAGGATGAAGCCACCGCGCGGCCGGCGCGCCGGTTCAGGGTAAATTCAATGAGCGCGGTATGAGTGCGGCATCATCCCATCTCCTGATCTGCAGCTGCGAGAAGACCATGCCGCTCGATGCGCAGGCGATCGGCCGCGGCTGCGCGGCAAGGATCACGCAGGCCAACCAGCTCTGCGGCCTCGAGCTTGAGCGCTTCAAGCAAGCCCTTGCCGACGGCGCGCCCATCACGGTCGCGTGCACCCAGGAAGCGCCGCTGTTCAGGGAGGTCGCGGAGAATTTCCCGCAAGCGCAGCTTACCTTCGTCAACATTCGCGAGAACGGGGGCTGGTCGAACGATGCAGCCGCGGCTGGTCCGAAAGCCGCGGCGCTGATTGCCGCAGCAGACGAGGACATGCCACCGATTTCACTGGTGACACTCGAGAGCAACGGCGTCGCGCTGATCTATGGCCGCGACGAGGTTGCAATCGAGGCCGCCCAGCGTCTCGCGGACCGTCTCGACATCACCGTGCTTCTCACCAGGCCAGGCGACGTGACGCCACGGCGTACCAACGAGTTTCCTGTCGTCAAGGGCACGATCCGCAACGCCCGCGGACATCTCGGCCGGTTCGAGCTTGATATCGACGACTACGCGCTGCCGCTGCCATCCTCGCGCGCGAGGCTGGTGTTCGGGCCCTCGCGAGATGGCGCGACGTCGAGCTGCGAGCTGATCCTTGATCTCAGCGGCGGGGTTCCGATGTTCCCTGCGCATGATTTGCGTCCGGGATATCTGCGCGCCGATCCGCGCGACCGGGCCGCTGTCGAACGCGCGATTGCAGATGCGGGCGGTCTGGTGGGCACGTTCGACAAGCCGCGCTATATTCACTTTGAAGAGTCGCTCTGCGCCCATTCGCG
>DATFUB010000011.1:0-3654 GCA_035261225.1 Sphingomicrobium sp. | reverse complement strand
CGGGCCAGTTCCACATTGGTGATTCTGCCGTTGTCCTGGAGCTCCCTCAGGATGTTGCGGTCGATGGCGTCGAGGCGGGTCGTCACGAAAAACCTCCAAGGCGGCGAGGGCGACGCATTGTCGCCCCTCAGAAAATCTGCGCGAATCTCCCGTTATGTAGCCCGGGAACCGGTCCGCCGCGAAACATTATTGCGCGACGGAGCCATGAAATCTGCCGGATCAGCCCGTCGCCACACGAAGCTGTGAGCCCGCAGGGTTGCATCTGTTGCATAGCTTCTCGGATGGCTTACATTGGGGCCCGAATTCGCACCCGCCGGCCAACGACAGGGCGGCACGCGGTTCCCCCCGCCCCAGGACGTGGAAATGCCCAAGACTACCCAGGCCAAGGTCGTCATCATCGGTTCCGGACCGGCCGGCTATACCGCCGCGATCTATGCGGCCCGCGCGATGCTGGAGCCGGTTCTGATCCAGGGCGTCCAGCCGGGCGGCCAGCTCACCATCACGACCGACGTCGAGAACTATCCGGGCTTCGCCGACGTCATCCAGGGCCCCTGGCTGATGGAGCAGATGGAGAAGCAGGCCGTCCATGTGGGCACCCGCGTCGTCACCGATCATGTGAACGCGGTCGACCTCGCGCGGCGGCCCTTCCGGCTGGTCTGCGATTCCGGCGACGTCTATCTGGCCGACAGCCTGGTCCTCGCCACCGGGGCGCAGGCGCGCTGGCTCGACTTGCCATCCGAGCAGAAATTCAAGGGCTACGGAGTCTCGGCCTGCGCCACCTGCGACGGATTTTTCTATCGCGGCAAGAATGTCGTCGTCATCGGCGGCGGCAATACCGCGGTCGAGGAGGCGTTGTTTCTCACCAATTTCGCCGCCCAGGTGACGGTCGTGCACCGGCGCAATCATTTCCGCGCCGAAAAGATCCTGCAGGAGCGATTGTTCAAGAATCCGAAGATCTCGGTGATCTGGGACTCGGTCCTGCACGACGTGCTGGGCGATGAAAATCCGCTCAGGGTGACGGGCGTCGCGTTGGAGAACGTCGACACCGGCGCGGTCACCCACCTGCCCACCGACGGCGTCTTCATCGCGATCGGGCACTCGCCCGCGACCGAGCTCGTCGCCGACAAGCTCGAGCTCAAGCCCTCGGGCTACGTCAAGACCGCACCCTTTTCGACCGCGACCTCGGTGCCGGGCGTGTTCGCGGCCGGCGACGTCACCGACGATGTCTATCGCCAGGCGGTGACCGCGGCCGGCCTGGGCTGCATGGCGGCCCTGGAAGCGGAACGCTTCCTCGCCGGGCATGGCGAGGTAGAGCAGCGCACCGCGGCCGAATGAATCGATTTCCCCCCCGCCCGGGGCATACCAAAAGGTTTTGAATCATGGACTGGGACAAGCTGAAGGTTTTTCATGCCGCCGCCGAGGCCGGCAGTTTCACGCATGCGGGCGAGCAGCTCGGGCTGTCGCAATCGGCCGTCTCGCGGCAGGTGAGCGCGCTCGAGCAGGAGCTCTCGGTCGCGCTGTTCCACCGCCATGCGCGCGGGCTGATCCTGACCGAGCAGGGCGAATTGCTCTACCGCACCGCCCACGAAGTTTTCATGAAGCTCGAAGCGGCGCGCGCCAAGCTGACCGACAGCCGCGAGCGGCCGCATGGCGACCTCAAGGTGACCACCACGGTCGGCATCGGGGTGCACTGGCTCACCCCGCGCCTCGGCGAATTCGTCGACCTCTATCCCGATATCCGCATTCTGCTGATCACCACCGATGAGGAGCTCGACCTCGCGATGCGCGAGGCCGACGTGGCGATCCGCCTGCGCCAGCCGACCCAACCGGACCTGATCCAGCGCAAGCTGTTTTCCGTGCGCTTCCACGCCTATGCGTCGCCCGAATATCTCAAGCGCTTCGGCACGCCGCGCACCATCGAGGATCTCGACACCCACCGCGTGCTGCTGCTCGGCGGCCACGTGCCGGCCTATCTGCAGCCGACGCGCTGGCTGGTCGAGGTCGGTCGCGACAGCAAGGGACCGCGCGCGCCGCACATCACCATCAACAACGTGCTCGGCATCCTGCGCGCCTGCCAGCGCGGATTGGGCATCGCGATGCTGCCGGATTATCTGGTCGAGGAGAATGGCGGGCTCGTGCAGCTGTTCAGCGAGGCCGATCCGATCGCGCTCGACGCCTATTTCGTCTATCCGGAAGAGCTCAAGTCGGTCGCGCGCGTGCAGGCGTTCCGCGACTTCCTGGTGAGCAAGGCGCAGCGCTGGAGCTACTGAGGCGAATCGCCGCGAGACGCGGCGTCGCGGCTTCGCTCGGCGGCACAATGACTTGCGGGTGCCACATGGCTGTCATGCGGGTCATCGCGTTGCGCGACAACGCGCGGGTCGACATATTGGCTTCGAGCTGTAGGCAATTGGTTGCTGCATCCTCCCAGGTCGCAATCGGTCGCCTCAGCTGTTCCTCTCTGGAAGGTGAAACTAGCGCCGGGCCAATTGCCCGGCGTTTTTTTTCGCGTGTCGTTGCGAGTGTCAGCCCCACAAAGGCTCGCTCTCGAATCCCGCGTACATGTCCGCCACATAGTCGCCGTAGCCGTTGAACAGCAGCGTCGGCCGCCGCTCGCCGGTGCCGATGACTTCCTCGCTCGCCTGGCTCCAGCGCGGATGCGGCACCGCCGGATTGATATTGGCCCAGAAACCATATTCGGCCGGCGCCAGCGCTTCCCAAAAGCTCTTCGGCCGCCGGTCGGTGAAGCTGAAGCGCGTGATCGATTTGATCGACTTGAATCCGTATTTCCACGGCACCGCGAGGCGCAGCGGCGCGCCCTGCTGCTTGGACACCGGCTTGCCATAGGCGCCGGTGACCAGGAAGGCGAGCTCGTTGGTGGCCTCCGCCATCGTCAGGCCCTCGACATAGGGCCACGGATACCAGGTGGCGCGCTGGCCGGATGCGACCGAGGAGTCGAGGAAGGTCTCCATGCGCAGATAGGTCGCCGATCCGAGCGGCTTCGCGAGCTCGACCAGCTTGGCGAGCGGAAAACCCGACCACGGAATCGCCATCGACCAGGCCTCGACGCAACGATGGCGGTAAAGCCGCTCTTCCAGCGGCATCCTGGCGAGCAGGTCGTCGATGCCGATCTCCTGCGGCTTCTCCACCATGCCGTCGATCTTGACGGTCCAGGGGCGAAGCTTGAGCGCCTGCGCGGCGCGCGAGATCGTCTTGGCGGATCCGAATTCGTAATAGTTGTTGTAGGTGATGTTGATCGCCTCGGCGGTGACGGGCCGGTCGAGCACGAATTTCGGGTTCTGTTTCACCGGGTACAGAGACGCGCTCGGATCGGCGAGATCGGATACGCGCTGGGCGAACGCAAGCGCGGGCGACAGCGCGCCCGCCACGGCGCCGGTGGCGGCCAGGAACTGGCGGCGGTCGAGGAACAGCTTCTCCGGGGTCGCCTGGTGCTCGGGCAGCTCCCAACCGCGGCGATGGATCACGGGCATGACTGGCTCCTGGGGCGTAACCCCCCTTTGCTACGGGCAAGGCCGCTCACCGGCAAGTCACACCTGTCTGAGCGGATCGTGATCGGGTCCGCATGCGCCGGCAATCCCCGCTGTCCATCTAGCGAATCCGTGGCGGACTTGCGACAGAACTCAGCCGGCGCGGAGC
>DATFUB010000010.1:0-2616 GCA_035261225.1 Sphingomicrobium sp. | reverse complement strand
ATGTCGTCCGGGATCTCGCCATCATTGACCACGTCGGGGCGCTTCTTCATTTCCATCGGCGTGACCGAGGTCATCGGTTCGACGCCATCCACGTTCACTTCGCTGAGCTGCTCGACGAACGCCAGCATCGCGTTCAGCTCGTCCTGGAGATGCGGAACCTCGGTCTCGGAGACCGCAATCCGCGCGAGATGCGCGATACGGCGAACGGTGGCGGCATCGACGGACATTATATAAGGCCTCTAGTGTCCCGGTTCTAACATTCGCATCCCGTTGCGGCTTGCTCTCTTGCGAATGTTAGAGCCGGGACACTAGCAAATATAATGCTTTCCAGTGCGGTTTTGGATTTGACATTCGCTATGAGCACTCGCGGAACCACGGAAGCGAATGTCAAATCCGCCGCACTGGGCGGCAATTTCAGCCCGCCGTATAGCAGAGGGGGCTTTTGCGCCGCAACCGCCGGCGGCGGCCTCAGCGAGCCATCTGGCTCAGCCGCGCCAGCGCCGCGCCCGCCAGCGCCCGGGTCAGCTCGCCTGCCGGCATCTCACGGCCAAGCCGCACCGCCTGCCCCGCCCAGAGATTGGTGAAATCGACCTTACCGAGCTTCTCCGCCGCAGCCTTCAGGGGCGCCAAGCCCGTTGCGGCATGGGGAAACGCCGGCGCGTCGCCTGAAATCGGCCCGACCTCGCGCATGACGCGGTTAACTACCCCCCGCGCGGGACGCCCGGTCATGACATTGGTGACGACAGTGGAATCATCCCGAGCCTGCCCCAGCGCCGATCGAGCCGGTGCGATCACCTTGGACTCCGGACAGCGCAAATAGGCGGTACCGATCTGCACGCCGGACGCACCCAGCGCGAACGCCGCCGCGATGCCGCGCCCGTCCGCAATGCCGCCCGCCGCAATCACCGGGACTTTCACCGCGTCGACCACCTGCGGCACCAATGCGAACGTGCCCGGCTGCTCGGCAATATTATCGGTCAGGAACATGCCGCGATGGCCGCCGGCCTCGGCGCCCTGCGCGATGATGGCATCGACGCCGTTCTCCTCGAGCCAGATCGCCTCCTTCACGATGGTCGCCGACGAGATCACGACGCAGCCGGCCGCCTTGACGCGCTTGAGCAGCGCCTCGTCCGGCAGGCCGAAATGGAAGCTCACGATTTCCGGCTTCAGTTCCTCGACCAGTTCGCACATCGCGGCGTCGAACGGAGCGCGGTTGGCGGCGTTGACCGGCGCCGCCGGATCGAGCCCCAGTTCCTTGTAATAAGGCGCGAGCCGCTGCTTCCACTGAGCCTCGCGCTTGGGGTCGGCGTCGACCGGCTTGTGGCAAAAGAAATTCATATTGACCGGCGCAGACACCCGCTGCCGGATGATATTGACCTGCTCGCGCGCCTTCTCCACCGACAATAGCGCACACGGCAGTGAGCCCAGCGCACCGCCCTGAGCCGCCGCGATGACGAGGTCGGCATCCATCGCTCCCGCCATCGGCGCGAGAACGATGGGAAATTCGGTCTTGAAAAGATCGATAAGTCGGCGGTCCGGCCACATGGCGTGCTCGTTGAAGTGATTGGGGATTGGCGCGGGCGTCGTTGCCGCGGGCCAGACTCGAGACTACCACCGGCGATGCTGGCGAGCTATGCATTCGCGCTCCGCCTGACGCTCCAGCGCCGCAGCGCGACCACGGCCCAGACCGCCTCGACCAGCCCGAACGGCCAGGCGCCCTGCAGAAATCCGTAAGCCGAACCGAGCGCGCAGGCGGCTGCAAACGCGAAGCGCCGCCGGAGACGAGATCCAAAACCGCTAGATTCTGATGTCGTCGAAGCTTTCGATCAGGCGCGGCCCGACCGAGGTAGCTTCGTGCGAGTCGGCGTCGGCCAGATTGCCGAAGTCGAGCTTGGTCAGTTTCGTCAGATCGGCCATCGAGACCTGGAAGACACGGACGTCCTCTTCGGAGAACTTCTCGAGAATATCAGCCTCCTTGATCCGGTCGATATCCATGATTAAATTGCGCTGACTCATGAGGAACGCCGCCGCCTTGAGGCCGCTGTCGCCCTTGGTGATCAGTATCTTCCAGAAATATTTGGGAATGCTGACGCCGCCGAAGGTCGGATCCTTATGCGGCGACCCCGATGGGTCCGGCAGATTGGCGTCGTCAGCATCGGGCCCATCGAAGACCGGCCCATTCATCACAATGCCTTTCTCTTCGTCTTTCAACAAGACGTCGCGCGTAAAGTCCTCCAGGCCCGCCCACAATTGCTTGCCCTGGTTGAACGAAAAGAACTGCGGGGAGCAATTGGTGAAGTGGAAGGAATCGTCGCCATGCTCCTTGGCCTCGGCGACCGTGCCGCCCCAGGTCGCGTCGAGGCGGCGGACGAGATGGCCGCGGTCGAACGGATTGGCGGTTCGATCCGCCTCGAGTGTCGATTGCTTACGGTAGAACTCGTCGCCGATCTGGAAGCTGTCGTCGATACGGGGGTCGCGTTTCCAGGAATCGCCCTCGCGCTTGCCGACGTCCTGCTGCTGGCCGCCGTCAATGTTGACACAGCTGAAGAAGGCGAGCTTGCGCTCCTTGTTCATGACCACGCTGTAGTTGAAGTATTTCAGTTCGGATTGCGAAGA
>DATFUB010000009.1:0-28572 GCA_035261225.1 Sphingomicrobium sp. | reverse complement strand
GTTGCCGTGCGGAACTGGGTCCGCGCGGGGTAGCCGTGGATCCACGAGCCGCCGTAACCGAAGGTCAGGGATGGCGTGAATTCGGGCCGGCGGTCGGTCGAATATGGCGCCCCGCCGGTATCGTCGAGCACGTAGAAATGTCCGTCGAGGCGAACGATGAGGACCGTGATCGGCCCACCGACCATGTCATTGCCCATCGTCAGGTAAAGATCGCGGGTCGAGAAGCCGAGCGCACGCAAGGCCTGCATCTTGACGATCGCCCGGTCTTCCATGTCGCCGACACCGTGCTGCAGCGTCTCCTGCGCGCTCGCCCAATAATCGTGGAGGCCGTATTCGGTAGCGTCAGACCGCCAGCGGATCGTGTTGTGGACGGCTGACTGAATGTAGGAAATCTGCTGACCTCGGGACAGACCGCGCGCCGGCGCGATCAAGCTCTGCATCTGCGGGACGTTCGACGCATCGCGCCGCGCCCGTTCCCAGTCGTCGAGGTAGCGCGTCGGGCGGATCGGCAAGGTTACCGTGCCGAACAGCGCGGGCGCGAGTGGCTGAATGACACGCGAAATGATGATCGGGCGCTGGCTGAGATCGGCGCTGTCAGCCCCCCGGGCGACCCCGGACAAGAGCGTCAGGCAACCGGCCAAACCGGCGCTTCCCAGCAACGCCCGCACCAGCAATGGATGTCGCATGAACCCCTCCGCGGCGTTTTGCCGGTCTCCCCCGATTGAAGAAGAACACGGAAGTCGCCACGGCGAAACCTTGAGGTAAATGGTAAATAAATTACTAACGACGAAACGTGACGTTGCTGCGACGAAACGAGTCTGTCATTAACCTTTGATAAGCTCGCTGGCGACCGTTCCGAAGGGGAATCAGTGGTTTGTCGTCTTTGGCTGAGGTTGATTCGAAACTCTTGCGCGCGCAGCCTTGCCCATCCGCGCCCAACGAAATTCCTTAAGGCGAGAGCGCGATCCAATGAAAAAGGGGCGCCCGCAATGGAACGAGCGCCCCGTTGTTCGTGCGCGTACGCGCGCGTGGATCTATTGATTGTTGCCCGTGCTGTTATCCGCCGAATTGCGCACGGCGTCGGCAGTGTTATCACCGGCAGCGCGTACCGCGTCGGCCGTATTTTGGGCATTGGCCTCGAGATTGTCCGCCACGTTGGCCCCATTGGCCTCGATCATGTCGGCCGAATTCTCGGCGTTCGCCTCGATATTGTCAGCGACATTTTCTTTCGCGCTCTGGTTGCAGGCGGAGAGCGCGGCAATACCAGCGGCGACGGCAAGCGTAATAGTGATCTTCATCGATATTCCCCTTGCTTGAGACAACCGACGCAAAGCGCATAGCGGCTGTAACGGTTCCGTCATGGCGCCGCGGCCGAGCCGTTAATGCTTGAGCGATTTCACCGCCGCCAGGGTCTTGGCGACATGCTGGCTGAAGTCGAGATCGTCGTGGACCATCGCGATCCTGCCGTTGCGGCCGATCACGTAAGAGGTCCGTGTGGTCAGCCCGGGATGTTCGGCCCAGGCCACGTCATAGGCCTTTTGGGTCGTCGGCGTGGCGGTGGCGACGGGGAAGGCGCTGCGGCATTCCTCGACCGAGAATTTCTTGAGGGTCGGCAAGCCATCCGCCGACATGCCAACGACCTGCGCGCCGGCTTTCTTGAAATCGGCGATGCTGTCGCTGAAGGCATGGGCTTCCGCCGTGCAGCCGCTGGTGAAGGCCTTGGGGAAGAAATAGAGGACCACCGGGCCCTTCTTCAGCTGCTCCGCGAGGTGGAGCTTGAAGGCCTTACCGCCCACCGCGCCGGTGGTGGTGAAGTCGGGGGCCTTGGCGCCGATCGGGAGCGCGGCCAGGCTGGGCGTTGAAGCAAAAGCGGCGAGGCCGAGGGTGAGCAGGACTTTGCGCATGGACAAGACTCCTTCCTCGCCCTCCTAGCCGAGCGGCCGATGGGCCGCCAGCAGGTCACCCCAAGGTTAATGTTGCTGCGGTGCGAGCCAGCCGGTCAGCACATAGACGAGGATCATCGCTGGCCCGGTCAAAAGGGTTGCGACAATCAGGCCGAGACGGATCAGCAGCGGATCGAAACCGGTGTAATCGGCCAGGCCGGCGGCGACGCCCATGATCTTGGCGTCGCGCCGGTTGATCAGGAAACGTCCGTTCATTGTGGCTTCCTTCGGTCGAAGTGGTTCAGGCGATCGGCAGCGAGGTGGCGGCCGAAACAAACAGCAGCGCGGCGATGAAAGCACCGGCCAGAGCGGTGGCGGCGTTGCGGGTCGAATTGAACGTCGTGAACATTGTTAGCCCCCTTGAATTTTGTTTTGTGGACCGACCATCGGGCCACGGGACATACAATGCAGGGGGCGTGCCAAACTGGAAAAAATAAGTATTTTCAACAATGCTGTCTGTTCAGTGTGAAAATTACTGGTGAATTTCGCCGTCAGTTGGGAAAATTCACAGCCGCATCGCGCTGAATGATCGTAAGACGCCTCGCTCTGGTTTGCCGCTTGGGCCCCGGCTCCCTACTTGGAGCAGCTATGGCGAGTACGGTTCCCCAAGCGAAGCCCAGCGGCGGCTTCCGCGCGCTGTGGCGCTTTTTGCCGATGCTGTGGCCGAAGGGCGAAACCGAGCTCAGAACGCGGGTCGTTGTTGCGGTGCTGCTGGTGCTCGCCGGCAAGGCCGCCGTCCTGCTGATGCCGTTCGCCTACAAAGCCGTGATCGACGGCATGTCGAGCCATCGCGCGGCATTCGGAGTGGTCGCCGGGCTGGTCGCGGGATACGCCACCGCCCGCTTCGCCGGCGTGCTGTCGGACAATCTCCGCAACGCTCTATTCGAAAAGGTCGGCCAGCAGGCGGCGCGGCGGCTTGCCGCCAAGGTGTTCCGTCACGTCCACGATCTCAGCCTGCGCTTCCACCTCGAGCGCCGCACCGGATCGCTGACCAAGATCGTCGAACGCGGGACCAAGAGCATCGACATGATGCTCTATTTCCTGCTGTTCAACATCGGCCCGACGATCATCGAACTGGCCGCGATCTGCATCATCTTCTTCGTCAAGTTCGGTGCCGGACTGGTCGCCGCGACGCTGGCGATTGTCGCCATCTACATCGCCTTCACCCGCAAGGTGACTGACTGGCGCGCGCAGCTTCAGCGCCAGATGAACGACGTCGACAACAAGGCCATCGGCCGCGCGGTCGACTCGCTGCTCAATTACGAAACGGTCAAATATTTCGGCGCCGAGGAGCGCGAGGTAAAGCGCTACGACGAAGCGATCGGCGCGTTCACGCGCGCCGCGGTGCGCAACGAAGTCAGTCTCGCCTGGCTCAACATCGGCCAGTCGCTGATCACCAACGCGATGATGGCCGGGGCGATGATCTTCACCGTCTGGGGGTGGAGCCAGGGCCGCTTCACGCCCGGCGACGTCGTGCTGGTCAATTCGCTGCTGATGCAGCTGTTCCGGCCGCTCGACATGCTCGGCTGGGTCTATCGCTCGATCCGCCAAGGGCTGATCGACATGGAAGCGATGTGGGATCTGCTCGATACGCCGGCGGAAGTCGTCGACCAGCCCGGTGCGCCGGACCTCAGGGTCGCACGCGGGCACGTCCGCTTCGAACATCTACGCTTCGGTTACGAACCGGCGCGCGAGATCCTCAAAGGCCTCGACCTCGACATCCCGCCGGGGACAAGCTGCGCGATCGTCGGACCGTCGGGCGCGGGCAAATCGACCATCGCCCGCTTGCTCTACCGGTTCTACGACCCGACCGCGGGGCGGATCACGATCGACGGGCAGGACATCGCCGCCGTTTCGCAAACCAGCCTGCGCGCGGCGATCGGCATCGTCCCGCAGGACACGGTGCTGTTCAACGACACCATCGGCTACAACATCGCCTACGGGCGCGACGGCGCGTCGGTGCGGGACGTCGAAGCGGCGGCGCGCGGCGCGGCGATCGACGGCTTCATCGCGGCGCTTCCCGACGGTTATGGTGCGATGGTCGGCGAACGCGGGCTCAAGCTCTCGGGCGGCGAGAAGCAGCGCGTTGCCATCGCCCGGACGTTGGTCAAGAACCCGCCGCTGCTGGTCCTCGACGAAGCGACGTCGGCGCTCGACAGCCGGACCGAGCAGGCGATTCAGGAGACGCTCGACCGGGTTGCCCAAAGCCGCACGACGATCATGATCGCGCACCGCTTGTCGACCATCGTCAACGCCGACCAGATCGTCGTGCTCGACGGCGGCCGGATCGCCGAGCGCGGCACGCACGAGGAGCTGCTCGACAAGGCCGGGCTCTATGCCGACTTGTGGTATCGCCAGGCCGCGGAGCAAGTGCTCGAGGAAACGGCGGAGGCGGCGGAGTAGCTTCCCCTCCCGTCGCGCCCGGTCTAGGCATGGACGATCTCCGCGGCGCGCTCGGTCCGCATTTGTTCGAAGAGTCCATGACCGACCCGCACACGATCCTCAAACAAACCTTCGGTTTCGACCATTTCCGGGGCGTCCAGGAGCAGGTGATCGGCCGCGTTCTCGCCGGTCAGCACACGCTCGCGGTGATGCCGACCGGCGCCGGAAAATCGCTCTGCTACCAGCTGCCGGCGCTGATCCGCAAAGGCACCGCGCTGGTGATTTCGCCGTTGATCGCACTGATGCACGACCAGATTCGCAGCGCCGAAGCGTTCGGCATGCGCGCAGCGTCGTTGACGTCGGCCGACGGCGATCGCGAGCGCACCATCGAGCGCTTCAATGCCGGCGAGTTGGATCTGCTCTACGTCGCTCCCGAACGCGCGACGCTGGACGGATTCCGCCAGTTCGTCGACCACGCGAAACTGGCGCTGATCGCCATCGACGAAGCCCATTGCGTCAGCGAATGGGGGCACGATTTCCGCCCCGATTATCGCAAGCTCAAGGGCCTGCTCGACGATCACCGGGAGGTGCCGCGGCTTGGCCTAACCGCGACCGCGGACCGACGGACGCGGGAGGACATCCTGTGTCAGCTTGGCATTCCCGACGACGGGCTGATCGTCGCCGGATTCGACCGGCCCAACATCCGCTATCATGTCCGACCCCGCGAACAGACTGGCAAGCAATTGCGCGATTTGCTGGCGGTGCAGCCGGGCCCGGCGATCGTCTACGCGCCGAGCCGCGACAAGGCCGAAAAGATCGCCGAACAAGTCGCGGCGAGCGGGCGGCCCGCCGCGCCGTATCACGCCGGGCTCGAGCCGCAGATTCGCAAGCGCAACCAGGCGGCATTCGTCGATTCCGAAGAGATGGTGATCGCTGCCACAGTCGCCTTCGGCATGGGGATCGACAAGCCCGACGTGCGGGTCGTGGCGCACGCCGCCATCCCCAAAAGCATCGAGGCTTATTACCAGGAGACCGGCCGCGCCGGGCGCGACGGCGAACCGGCCGAAGCGTGGCTGTTCTGGGCCGCGCAGGATTTCGCCCGCGCGCGCCAGCGGATCGAGCAGGAGGTCGAGGCCGAGCGCCGGCCGCTCGAGCGCGAGCGGCTGAACGCACTGGCCGCGCTGGTCGAAACGCCTGGCTGCCGCCGCGCGATCCTGCTGCGTCACTTCGGCGAGGATCCGCCCGAGCGCTGCGGCAATTGCGACAATTGCCTGACGCCGCCCGCGACCATCGACGCGACCGAAATCGCCCGCAAGCTGCTGTCGGCGGCGTTCCGCACCGAAATGCGCTTTGGCGTCGGCCACCTTGCCGACGTCCTTGCCGGGAACGACACGGAAAAGGTCCGCGGCTTCGGCCACGACCGCCTGTCGGTATTCGGGATCGCGACGCCGGAAGAAATCGCGTTGGTCAGACCGGCGTCGCGCGCGCTGATCGCCCGCGATGCGCTTCGCGCCGACGCGTATGGCGGCCTCTCGTTCGGACCCGGGGCGAAACCAATCCTCAAGGGCGAGGAGCAAGTAGTGATCGCGGTGCCGCCGCCACGCTCGCGGAAATCGCGTACGCCGCGCGACGGCGGCCCGGCTGACCCATTGTTCGACGCGCTGCGCGAGGCGCGCCGGGCGCTCGCCGCAAGCGCCGGGGTTCCGGCCTATCTGGTGTTCCACGATTCGACCCTGCGCGGGATTGCGACGGCGCGACCGCGCTCGCTTGGCGAGCTGTCGGCGATCGACGGCGTCGGCGCGGCCAAGCTGGAACGGTACGGCGAGGCCATGCTCGACGCGGTTCGGTCGCACGAAGCCACCGCTTCAGCCTAACCGCCGTTTGCAGAATTCAGGCTTGCGTCAGGCGCGACTCGGCTAGACAGCGCCCGGACCGAATTCGAACCATTTTTTGAGGATAAGCATGATCCGCAACATTCTTCTCGCGACCGCGGCGATTGCGGTTGCCGCCGGCCCCCTCGCCGCAGCGCCCGCGGCCAGATCCGCAACTTCGGCGACGCTTCCCGCCAGCAACCCGTTCGCGCAGCCGAGCACGCTGGCCCTCCAGGCTCCGGACTTTTCCAGGATCAAGGACAGCGACTATCAGCCCGCGCTCCTCGCCGGAATGGCCGAGCAAAAGCGCGAAATGATGGCGATCGCCAACAACCCCGCGCCGCCGACTTTCAACAACACGCTGGTCGCGATGGAGCGTTCCGGGGCATTGCTCGAGCGCGCCAATCTCGCATTCTCGGCGGTCAACGGCGCCAACACCAACGACACGCTGCAGGCGACCGACACCAAGACCTCGCCGCTGTTCGCCGCGCACAACGACTTCATCTACCTGAATGCGAAATTGTTCGCCCGGGTGAAGTCGCTGCACGACCGCCAGGCGAGCCTCAACCTCAACCCCGAACAGGCCAAATTGCTCAAGGTCTATTATGACGGGTTCGTCCACGCCGGAGCGCAGCTTTCGCCGGCCAAGCAGACCGAGCTCAAGGCGTTGAACCAGCGCCTCAGCACACTCCAGACGGATTTCAGTCAAAAGCTGCTCGCCGCCGCCAAGGCCGGCGCGCTGCACGTGACCGACAAGGCCGCGCTCGCGAGTCTGTCGGACGAGCAGATCTCGTCCGCGGCCGAGGCGGCCAAGGGGCGCAAGCTCGACGGCTACGTGCTGCCGCTGCAGAACACGACACAGCAGCCGTCGCTGGAGTCACTCACCGACCGCGACACACGGCTGAAGCTGTTCAACGCCGGCTGGACTCGCGCCGAAAAAGGCGACGCCAACGACACCCGCAATTTGATCCGCGAGATCGCCAGCCTGCGCGCGAAGAAGGCGGCGTTGTTCGGCTATTCGAACTGGGCCGACTATACGCTCTACGACCAGATGGCGAAGAACCGCGCGACCGCGATCGGCTTCCTCGACCGGCTCGCTCCAGCGGTCTCGGCCAAGCAGCACGTAGAGGCAGCGGACATCCAGAAGCTGGTCGATGCCCAGGGCGGCGGCTTCAAGGCTGGGCCCGCGGACTGGGACTTCTATGCCGAGCGGATTCGCAAGCAGCGCTATGCGATCGATAGCGACCAACTGAAGCAATATTTCGAGTTCAACAAGGTGCTCGAGGACGGCGCGTTCTACGCCGCCAATCAGCTTTACGGGCTGACCTTCAAGGAACGGAAGGACATTCCGACCTGGAGCCCGGACATGCGCGTGTTCGACGTCACCGACGCCGACGGCAAACAGCTCGCGATCTTCATGATCGATCCATGGAAACGCGACAACAAGTCGGGCGGAGCGTGGATGTCGAACCTCGTTAACCAATCTGCCCTGCGCGGCACCAAGCCGGTGGTGTTCAACGTCGAGAACTTCACCAAGCCAGCGCCGGGCCAGCCCGCGCTGATCAGCTTCGACGACGTGACGACGATGTTCCACGAATTCGGACATGCGCTGCACGGGATGTTCGCGTCACAGACTTACCCGACCATTTCGGGCACCAGCGTCGCCCGCGACTTCGTCGAGTTCCCGTCGCAGTTCAACGAGAATTGGGCGCTCGATCCCAAGGTGCTTCCGCACTATGCGGTCAGCTACAAGACCGGCCAGACGATCCCGCCCGAGCTGATCCAGAAGGTGCTCGCCGCGCGCACGTTCAACCAGGGCTATGCGGTCGGCGAAGTGCTCGAGGCGGCGCACCTCGACCTCGACTGGCATTCGCTTGGCGCCGACGCGCCGCTGCAGGACGTCGACCGGTTCGAGGCTGATGCGCTGGCGAAGAGCGGCTACGACACCGCCGACGTCCCGTCGCGTTACCGTTCGAGTTATTTCCTCCACATCTGGAGCAACGGCTATTCGGCGGGCTATTACGCTTATCCGTGGACCCGGATGCTTGGGCAGGATGCGTTCGCCTGGTTCCAGGCTAATGGCGGCCTGACCCGCGCCAACGGCCAACGCTTCCGCGACATGGTTTTGTCGCGCGGCGACACGCTGGACTATGCCGAGATGTACCGCGCGTTCGCGGGGCACGACGCCGACATCCAGCCGTATCTCGATTATTACGGCCTGTCGGGCGGGGCCGCGCCAGTTGCCGCGCCACCGCCGCCGCCGGCCGCGAGTCCCGCGCCGACCGAGCGGGGCAAGTAACGCCATGATCCGCCAGCTCGACGATCGCACTTTGGTCAGCGGTCAAATCCGCCCCGAGGAGGTCGCCGGGCTGGCGGAACAACGTGGCATAACCATGCTCATCAACAACCGCCCCGACGGCGAGGAGTCGGACCAACCGCTCGCGTCCGCTATCGAGGCGGCGGCGGAGGCGGCGGGCATATCCTACCGCCACATCCCGATCATCCGCGGCATCGGCCCCGCCGACGTCGAGGCGATGCAGGAAGCGCTGCGCGAGACCGGAGAAGGCCAGGTGCTAGCGTTCTGCCGCTCAGGCACCCGCTCGGCGTTGACCTGGGCGCTGGCGGTACGTGGTGAGGGCCGGCCGCGCGAAGAGGTTGAGCGCAAGGTTGAAGCGGCGGGCTTCAATGTCGCCCCGATCGAGCACCTGCTTTAGGGTTTGTAATCGGCCAAGAGCTTCAATGCCTCCGCCGAGTCTTCGTCGAGGACCATCACGCGAACCGGCAGGGCTAAGGCGTAGAGCCAGCCAAAGACGTTGTTGATATCGGCATCAAAGAGGACAGCGCCGATCCCATCGCTCTCCAGATAAAGGCGCGCGAGGTCCGCCTCGACGCGGTTGGGATAGCGGGCGATTTCGACCAGCCCGCTCACCACGGCATCACGTCGCCGGCGGCGATTTCGCCGGCGCGCGCCGCGCGGCCGAGCATCGCGTTGCGATGGGGGAAGCGGCCGAAGCGCGCGATAACGTCGCGGTGCTTCTTGGCGTACCGCACCTGCTCGTCATCCCCCAATTGGGTGAAGAGCAGGACTCCGCGGTCCTGGTCATCCAGATTCTCGCTGTGCTCGAACGGCATGTAGAGGAACTTGCGTTCGTCGTGCGCGAGTGCGTCATCAAGCCCGCGATCGACCGCCGCCGTGGCGATGGCGAGCGCGAGATGGTCCGTCGCGAACTGCTCGGCATGGCCGCGAAACATGTTGCGCGGGAACTGGTCGAACAGGATGACCGCGGCGGCGGCGGTCAGCGGGTCGGTCAGGAACGCGTCGACGGGCAGCTGCCGCTTGGCCGTCCAGAGTTGGAGGAACTGCTCTTTGATCCGACGATCGAGCTCTGGCTCGCCGTTCCACCAATCATCATAGCTGAGCGCAAACCAGAATTTGAGGACGTCGGCGCGCCAATCCTCGCTCAAGCGGCGGTGCCTCCGACAGTCAGGCCATCGATCAGCAGCGTCGGCTGGCCGACCCCCGCCGGGATGCTTTGTCCGCCCTTGCCGCATACGCCAATGCCCTCGTCGAGTGCGAGATCGTTGCCGATCCCCTTGACCCGCGTCAGCACGGTCGGCCCGTCGCCGATCAACGTCGCGCCCTTGATCGGTTCGGCGAGCTTGCCGCCGCGGATGCGATAGGCCTCGGTGCACGAGAAAACGAACTTGCCGCTAGTGATGTCGACCTGCCCGCCGCCGAAGCTCTTGGCGTAAATGCCGTCCTTCACCCGCTCGACCAGTTCGGCCGGATTGTCGGGCCCGGCGAGCATGAAGGTGTTGGTCATGCGCGGCATCGGCGCATGGGCGAAGCTTTCACGGCGGCCACTGCCGGTCGGCTCCATGCCCATCAGCCGGGCGTTGAGCCGATCCTGCAAATAGCCCTTGAGAATGCCGTCTTCGATCAGCACGTTGCGGCGGGTCGGCGTGCCTTCGTCGTCGATGGTCAGCGAGCCGCGGCGCTGGGCGATCGCGCCGTCGTCGATCACGGTCACGCCCGGTGCAGCAACGCGCTCGCCGATGCGCCCGGAAAAGGCCGACGTGCCCTTGCGGTTGAAGTCGCCTTCGAGCCCGTGGCCAACCGCCTCATGGAGCAACACGCCGGGCCAGCCAGGGCCGAGCACGACCTGCATCTCGCCCGCCGGCGCGGCGACCGACTCGAGATTGACCAGCGCCTGGGCGAGCGCGACGTCGATCGCCTGGTTCCAGGTCGGCTCCTCGAACAGGCCATCATAAAGATAGCGGCCACCGAGGCCGTGATAGCCGGTCTCGCGCCGCCCGTTCTGCTCGGCGACGATTTGCACGCCGAGCCGGACCAACGGCCGGATGTCGGAAGCGACGAACCCGTCGGCGCGGACGATGTCGATCACGCTCCAGCTGGCCGCGAGCGAGACGCTGACCTGGGCGACGCGCGGATCCCGTGCCCGGGCCGCGGCGTCGATCCGCTCGCACAAGGCGACCTTGTCGGCGAACGGGATCAAGCTCAGCGGATCGTCGGCGCCGTACATCGCCTGGTTGGTCCGCGGCGGCGGCGCGGCGGCGGCGGCCCTGGCCGGATCGAGCAGCTTGAGGGTCGCGGCGGCGCGCTCGATTGCCGCTTCGCTGATCTCGTTGGCGTGGGCGAAGGCGGTGGTTTCGCCGGTCACGCCGCGCAGGCCGAACCCCGACGTCGTATGATAATCGGCCGTCTTCAGCCGTCCGTCGTCGAACCCGAACGCCTCGCTCGCGGCATATTGGAGGTAGAGTTCGCCATCGTCACAGCGGGTCAAATGCCGGGCCGCGAGCTGGCGCGCGCCGTCGGGATCAAGGTCGCGGTAGAGGAACCGCCGGGGATCGAGCGCGCTCATGCGCCCTTATCGTCCGCTGGTCCCCCTTCGAGCACATAACGGCGATCGCAATAACCGCATTCGACATAGCCCAGCTCGGCATCCATCCGCATGTAGATCCGCGGATGGCCGAGCTCGGGTGAAATCTCGCCCGACCCGTCGCAGGCGACCGAAAGGACAGAGACTCGAATAGTTTCGGGGGGCGGGATCGATGGCATGACCCAGAGGTAGCAACCGGCCCGCGCTGGTTCAATGCGCGCTATTGGTAATTGGCGGTGACGTTGAAGGTCGCCTGATAGACGCCCTCGGGCTGATCGGCCGCGATCAGGAGGATTCCGCCGACTCCGAATGCGAAGGTGCGGGTGGTCGGATCGATCGTCTTGAACGGCGACCCTTCGAGGGTCAGCGCAAGGACCTGGATATTGTCCGCCGCGACACTGGTCAGCTGGGTCGGCGGATTGATCACCACAACCACCTGCTGGCTGGGCGTACCGGCCCCGGCGAAGCGGGCACGGTGGCCCAGATCGCTCGGGACACCGGTCACCCCGCCCGCGACGGTGCGGTTGCCGCTAGCCGCGTCAATCGCGACGATTCCGGAAATTGAGGAGGGGACGAGCGTCCCGAAGTCGAGATCGTCGACCTTGGTCAGCGTCAGCGGGACCAGGATCAGCGCCTTGCCATTGGCGTCGCGGTCAGGCGGAACCGCTTGAGCGCCAGCCGGCACGGCGGTCGCCGCGGCCAGTGCCGCGATCAGAAACTTTCCAAAGCGCACGATCTTATTCCCCACTTGTCCACGTGGGGATGAGAATGCGCGCCGCGCCTGACCATGCGTTGAAGATGTTGGGTTCCGGTAATTTTAACCGGAAACGAAAACCATGAACGCGCGGTCAGTTGTAATCGATGGTGACGTCGAACGTGCCGTTGTAGGTGCCTTCGGCCTGGCTGGCGGCGACGTGCAAGGTACCGCCGATCTGGAACTGGAAGGTCTCGTGCGCGACGACGTTACGCGTGTCGACGCCGTTGAGGTTCCAGCCATCGACGGTCATGGTCTCGGTGCCGCCCGCGCGGGTCAGCGTTACCGCTTTCTTGGGCAGGCGGATGTGGACTACGGTCTTGCTCGGCGAGACTGCCTCGAACAGCGCCGCGTGCGGCAATCCCCCAGCGAACAGCACGCCGCCGGTCGTCGAGACCGCGCCGGTATTGGAATCGAGGATCGCGGTTCCCGCGGTGGTTACGGTGATGAGCCCGAAGTCCAGGTCGTAGAGCTTGACGATCTGCGCCGGCAGGATGACCTTGGCGGTGCTGGTCGCATTCTTGTTGGGCAGGAACAGCTGCGGCGGCGCGGCATGCGCGGCGGTCGGTGCGGCGAGCGCAAGCAGCAACGCAAGGCGATGGTGGTTGGGCCGGCTCATCCAGCCGCCGCGGATATTCGGTTAACGTCAAGATCACTCTAGCGGTTAAGGTAAATACGCGATTTACCATCCTTGCTTGTCGCTTCCGGATCGCTCTCCTATGCGCCCGAACATTATGGATGAGCCCGCGATCCGCATCGAATCGCTGTCGAAGACCTACGCCGGGGGCAAATGCGCGCTCGACAATGTGAGCTTCGACGTGCCCCGCGGGCAGATTTTCGGCCTGCTCGGGCCCAATGGCGCGGGCAAATCGACGTTGATCAACATCCTCGCCGGGCTGGTCGTGAAAACCGGCGGCAAGGTGACGATCTGGGGCTTCGACATCGACCAGCATCCGCGCAATTCCAAGCGGTCGATTGGCGTTGTTCCGCAGGAAATCATTTTCGATCCCTTTTTCACTCCGCGCGAGACGCTGGAGATCCAGGCCGGCCTCTATGGCATCGCGCCGGGCGACCGCCACAGCGACGAACTGCTCGCCGCGATGCATCTGACCGACAAGGCGCACGCCTATGCCCGGACCCTGTCGGGGGGCATGAAACGGCGGCTGCTGGTGGCCAAGGCGATGGTCCATTCGCCGCCGATCCTGGTGCTCGACGAACCGACCGCCGGGGTTGACGTCGAGCTGCGCCGCCAGCTGTGGGCTTATGTCCGCAGCCTCAACGCCCAGGGCGTGACGATCGTGCTCACCACCCATTATCTCGAGGAAGCCGAGCAATTGTGCGACCGGATCGCGATCATCCACCACGGCCGGGTGATCGCCAATGAGCCGACGCGCGAGCTGGTGTCCAAAGCGCAGGAGAAAGCGGTCGTGGTGACCTTCGACCGCGATATCGCCGAGGTGCCGGTCAATCCGTGCTTCGAGAATATCGCGCTGATCGACGAACGCACGCTCGAAATCACCTTCCGCAAGGACAAGGTGAATGCCGGCCAGGTGCTGGCGTCGTTGACCGCGGCCGGGCTTGGGATTGTCGACGTTTCGACCCGCGACCCGGACCTTGAAGACGTGTTCCTGAGCCTCGTCGCGGCCGACGAAGCCGCATGAGCATCGACACCGACGTCCTGATTGTCGGATCGGGTGCCGCCGGGCTGACCGCGGCGCTCAACCTTGCCGAAACGCGCAAGGTCGCGGTGATCGCCAAGGGCGCGCTGGCCGATACCGCCAGCGCCCGCGCCCAGGGCGGGATCGCCGCGGTGCTCGAAGAGGGCGACAGCTTCGAGGCGCACGTCAACGACACGATGATCGCCGGCGCTGGCCTCAATGACTTGAAGGTCGTCGAACACGTCGTCGAAGAAGCGCCGCGAGCGATCCGGCATCTGATTGACCTCGGCGTGCCCTTCGCCAGCGAAAATGGCGCGCTGCATTTGACCCGCGAGGGCGGCCACAGCCACCGCCGCATCGTCCATGTCGCCGATGCGACCGGCTGGGCGATCAGCCAGGCGCTCGAAGCCGCGGCGGCCAAGCATCCCAACATCACTTTGGTGCCCGACATGGTCGCGATCGACCTCGTCACCGGGCGCCATGCGACCCATTTCTCGACCAGCGGCGCGGTCCACGGGCTCTACGCCTGGAACCGCAAGACCAAGCGGGTCGAAGTGCTGACGGGCCGCGCGACCATTCTCGCCAGCGGCGGCGCCGGGCGCGCCTACCTCTATTCGACCGCGCCGCGCGGGGCGACCGGCGACGGCATCGCCATGGCGTGGCGGGCGGGCTGCCGCATCTCCAACATGGAGTTCATGCAGTTCCACCCGACCTGCCTCTACAATCTCGAGGTCAAGAACTTCCTGATCACCGAGGCGGCGCGCGGCGAGGGCGGGCATTTGAAGCTGCCGCCCGGGGTCAAGGGCGCGGGCAAGCGTTTCATGCCCCAATTCGACGAACGCGCCGAGCTGGCGCCGCGCGACATCGTGGCGCGGGCGATCGACCATGAAATCAAGCGGCTCGGGCTCGATTACGTCCATCTCGACATTTCGCACCGCGAGCCGGAATTCGTCCGCGAGCATTTCCCCAACATCTACGAAAAACTGCTCGGGCTCGGCATCGACATCACCAAACAGCCGATCCCGGTCGTTCCAGCGCAGCATTACACCTGCGGCGGGGTGGTCGTGGACTTACACGGGCGGACCGACGCGCCGGGGCTGTATGCCGCCGGCGAAGTTACCCAGTCGGGACTGCACGGCGCCAACCGCCTCGCCTCCAACAGCCTGCTCGAATGCCTGGTATTCGGCGAGGCGGCGGCGACCCACATCGCGGCGAACTGGGGCGACCTCCCCGAAGTGCCCGAAATCCGCGCCTGGGACGAAAGCCGAGTAACCGACAGCGACGAGGAAGTGGTGATCGCCCAGACCTGGGGCGAGATTCGCCGCTTCATGTGGAATTATGTCGGCATCGTCCGCACCACCAAGCGGCTCGAGCGCGCCAAGCACCGGATCGACATGCTCCGCCAGGAAGTGCGCGATTATTACCGCCACTTCCGCGTCACGCCCGACCTGATCGAGCTGCGCAACCTGGTCGAGGTCGCCGACCTCATCATCCGCTCGGCCTTGAGCCGCCACGAAAGCCGCGGGCTGCACTACACGCTCGATTTTCCGAATATGCTGAAAGACGCGAAGGACACGGTGCTGGTGCCGTAATCCTGGACGAAAAAGGGGGACGAAAATGCCGGTAGAACTCACCATCCTGACGCTCGGCGCGCTGCTGCTGTTCGTTCACATCTTCGTCGCGATCCGCTTCAAGACGCAGCAATATGGCCGCAGCTGGAACATCGGCGCGCGCGACGAGACGCTGCCCGAGCCCAACCCGGTGACCGGCCGGACCATCCGCGCGCAGGCGAATTACGCGGAAACCTTCCCGATCGCGGTCGTCGCCTTGCTCGGCGTGGTGGTCGCCGGCCGCACCGGCCAGTGGACCGCGCTCGGCGGGTGGATCTGGCTCGGCGCCCGGATCGTCTATCTGCCGCTCTATATCGCCGGCGCGCGCGGATACCGCACATTGGTGTGGTCGATCAGCATGGTCGGTCTCGGCATGGTGATCTGGCCGCTGCTGTTCGGGTAACCGATGGTGCGCGCCGCAGCCTTATCCTTCAGCGCACCACCGGGCGATTTTCAGGAATGACGGCTCACATTCGATAACCTTGTCAAAGGTTAAGCCGTTCGTCGCTTGGATTGAGCATTTCGTGGAACGGAGAGAGTCGAGAGACTTGGGTTCTGGCACTTGGCCCCCCGTGACCTGCATCGACTTCGCCCATGTAGAGTTGGAACGCATGGAAGCCGACGATCCCTGTTCTTGGCGGGCGATCGCCGCGGCGGTGCGCAGGCAAGCTGGAACGCTGCCCGCCGACGCGCGAGCGGAACTCGAACAATTTTCAGACCTGCTCGACGGCATCGCTGCCATGCTGAAGAAGGCAGACGCCGAGCGTTGACTGGGTGACGCTGCGGGTGCGGGTCAGCGCGGCGAGGAAAGCGAAGGCTGTCCAGCCGTCCCTTCGACATCGCTCAGGACAGGCGCGGCGGGTCTTGCGATGTTCGGATCGAGACCCGGGCCGGCCCATCGACCAGTCTGGATCACAAACGGGGTGCTGTAGGAAAGTTCTTATCGGGTGCAAGCGATATGGTGGCCGCGATTATTGTTGCGTTAGCCTCCAGCTAACACCGGTCACGTAGGGCGCTTTGACGAGCCCTCCGGCCTTATCAATCGCCGGTTTGAACGTCCCACGCGTCATGGCAATGGCACACGTCTTCGTATCGAGTGAAACATTGCCGTTGCTTTTGACAACATTGCACCCAAGCTTATGGCCTTGCTCATCGACCTCAATTTTTATTCCGACCACTCCTTCGGCGCCAGCATGCATTGCGTCCAGCGGATAGTCATCCGATGTAAAAAGGCTGGTCAATGGTGGATTTGGCTCGGGCCAGCGCGAAACCGATTCCGCTAGTGCCGGGTTGATACCATACTGGGTCATCTGCATCGCCCAACACCCGTGAAGCTTTGGCAGAGCACTTGAGCCGTCAAGCTCTACCGAGACCGATGGCTGACTGCCAACCGCGACCTCGATCGTGCGGGACGTCAGCAGCGCTTCAATCTGCTCTCCATTCAGCTTTAAGCTAGTCCACTCAAATGACCCCCAATCGTGGCTCCGGGCACCCGCAAGGATCAAAAGTGCCCCGGTCGAACCTCTAATTCGAATGACCTGCCGCGACGGCTCGTCAGTCGCAGGTGGCTGAGTCTTATCGATCACAGTCAGCAAGAAGTCATTGCCCGTCACAGGATGCGCGAGTGCGAATGCGACCGAATTGCCCGACGGTCCGCCCCAAGCGATCAAAATGCAGTGATCACCATTGCTGTCTACCGCCCAAACTCTGCTGATGGGATGGCGTTGAGGCGAAAAGTCGGAGGAAAAGCGGACGCCGATTGGGCAAGTGAAGGCCCGCTGGCGAGGGTCGCGCCCTCGGCGGCAACAACGGACAACGGCTTGAACATACAAACGGTTAGAGCGTCCTCAGCGTACGAACTCAAGGCCCAAGCGTTGCCCGCAATAATTAGGTCGTGTGCCTCGGTTCGAAAGCAGCCGTTCGAACTCTTAACTTCCGATTGGCTTCCTTCCCGCCGTCACCCTGCTAAACCCGCGGCTTCATGTCCGATATTGAAACGACCGAGGCCCCGACGGCCGCAGCGCAGGCGGCCACCGCCCAGCCCCACCTCTATCTCGTCGACGGGTCGAGCTATATTTTCCGCGCCTATCATCGGCTGCCGCCGCTCACCAACCGCCACGGCCAGCCGGCGGGCGCGGTCTATGGCTATACGGCGATGCTGTGGAAGCTCGCCGATGGGCTCAACAAGGCCGACGGGCCGACCCACATGGCGGTGATCCTCGACGCGTCCGAGCAGACCTTTCGCAACGAGATGTACGACCAGTACAAAGCCCACCGCCCGCCGCCGCCCGAAGATCTGGTCCCGCAATTCCCGCTGATCCGGACGGCGACCCGCGCGTTTTCGATCCCGTGCATCGAAACCGCGGGGCTCGAGGCCGACGACATCATCGCCTGCTACGTCACCGCGGCGAAGGAAGCCGGGTGGCGGGTGACGATCGTCAGTTCCGACAAGGATTTGATGCAACTGATCGATGAGGACGCGGGCGTCGACATGCTCGACACGATGAACGACCGGCGGATCGGGCGCGATCAGGTGCTGGAGAAGTTCGGCGTGCCGCCGGAGAAGGTCGGCGACGTGCTCGCGCTGATGGGCGACAGCGTCGACAATGTGCCCGGCGTGCCCGGGATTGGTCCCAAGACGGCGTCGCAGCTGATTCAGGCGTTCGGCGACCTCGACACGGTGCTGGCGTCGACCGACCAGATCACCAAGCCGAAATTGAAGCAGTCGCTGATCGACCATGCCGACAATGCGCGGCTCTCCCGCGAGCTGGTGCGGCTGGTGTGCGATTCGCCGCTGCCCGAGCCGCTCGATGCGTTGGCATTGAAGGGTATTCCGCCCGAACCGCTCAAGGAATTCCTCGAGGACCAGGGGTTCAAGACGCTGCTCAACCGGATGATCGGCGGCGGCGCCGGCCAGACCGGCGCGACCGTCCGTAATGACGTCATGGCGGCAATGGAGGCGAAGAAGCCCGTCGCCGCCGAGCCGGAGAAGATCATTGTCGACCGGTCGAAATATGAGACGGTGACCGACGAAGCGGCGCTCGACCGCTGGATCGCGGAGGCGGCGGCGCAGGGTCATGTCGCGATCGACACCGAGACCGACCATATCGATTCGATCGTCGCGCGGCTGGTCGGGGTGAGCCTCGCGACCGCGCCCAACCGGGCCTGCTATATCCCCGTCGCGCATATCGGCGGCGATCTCTATTCGGCGACGCCGGACCAGCTGACGCAGGATCTGGTCCTGGCGAAGCTCAAGCCGCTGTTCGAGGACGCTGGGGTGCTCAAGATCGGGCACAACCTCAAATACGACTGGGTGCTGCTCCACCGGCTGGGGATCGACCTCGCGCCGGTCGACGACACGATGGTGATGAGCTTCGACCTCGATGCCGGACGGAGCTTCGGCCACGGGCTCGAGGAGCTGTCCAAGCTGCACTTCGAGCACGAGCCCATCACCTTCAAGCAATTGTGCGGATCGGGGCAGAAGCAGATCACCTTCGACAAGGTGCCGCTCGACGATGCGACCGAATATGCGGCCGAGGACGCAGATATCGCGCTCAGGCTGTGGCAAAGGCTGAAGCCGCGGCTGGCGCAGGAGAATGTGACGCGGGTCTATGATCGGGTCGACCAGCCCTTGGTCGGCGTGATCGGGCGGATGGAGCGGCGCGGGATCCGCGTCGACCGGGAGTATCTGGCGCGGCTGTCGAGCGAGTTCGCGCACGACATCCAGGGGCTCGAAGCGAAAATCTATGAAGCGGCGTGCGGTCCGTTCACCATCGGCAGCCCGCAGCAGCTCGGCGAAGTGCTCTACGGGCGGCTCGGCCTGCAGGGCGGGCGCAAGGGCAAGAGCGGGCAATATTCGACCGACGTCAACGAGCTCGAGCGGCTGGCGGCGGAAGGTGTCGAATGCGCGACCCTGGTGCTCGAATGGCGCCAGCTGTCCAAGCTCAAATCGACCTACACCGACGCGCTCCAGACGCAGATCAACGCCGAGACCGGGCGGGTTCACACGAGTTTCTCGCTGACCGGGGCGCAGACCGGGCGATTGAGCTCGAACGACCCCAACCTTCAGAACATCCCGATCCGGACCGAGGTAGGCAGGAAGATCCGCGACGCGTTCGTCGCCGATCCGGGACACAAGCTGCTGAGCGCGGACTATAGCCAGATCGAGTTGCGGCTGGCGGCGCACATGGCCGACGTGCCGCAGCTGAAAGCCGCGTTCCAAGAGGGCGCGGACATTCACGCGATCACCGCCGAGGAATTGTTCGGGACGGTCGACCGCGACACCCGGGGCAAGGCCAAGACGGTCAATTTCGCGATCCTCTACGGGATTTCGTCGTGGGGGCTGGCGGGACGGCTCGGCGTGTCGAAGGACGAAGGCAAAGCGATCATCGACCGCTATTTCGAGCGATTCCCGGGGATCCGCGCCTACATCCACGGGACTCTCGGCTTTGCCCGCGAGCATGGCTTCACGCGCACCTTGTTCGGGCGCAAGACGCATTTTGAGCCCAATATCCGATCCCCCAACCCGTCGATCCGCGGCGGCGCCGAGCGCGCGGCGATCAACGCGCCGATTCAGGGCACCAGCGCCGATCTGATCAAACGGGCGATGGCGCGGATGGACGGCGCGCTGGCCGAGGCCGGGCTCGATGGCGTGAAGATGCTGTTGCAGGTGCACGACGAATTGGTGTTCGAGGTGCCCGACGGGCGCGAGGAAGAAGCGGCCGCCGTGATCAAGCGGGTGATGACGACCGCCGCCGAACCGTCGCTCAAGCTCGACGTGCCGCTGGACGTCGAGGTCGGCTGGGGCCCCAATTGGGGCGAGGCGCATTGACCGACGCCGTTGCGGCCCGGCCTGAGGAAGCAAGCGCCCCCGACGCCGACATGGCGACGCTGGCGCGCGGCGGCCGGCTCAACGTCTTCGGGTTCGTGCTGCGCCTCGCGGCGCGCCTGCCGTTCCTGTTCATCGCCGGCCGCTGGTACGGCGCGGCGGAGCTCGGGCGGTTTGCCTATGCGGTGCTGACGGTCGAATTTGCCGCGCAGCTGGCGGCGCTGGGTCTGCGGCGCGGACTCGCCCAGATGCTCGCCAACGCCAAGAAGGCGCAATCGCACGTCGTCGCCGATGCCCTGCTCGTGGCGGCGATCGGTTCGGTGATCGCGATGGCGATCCTGTTCCTGTTTCCGGTCGCGATGTACCCGACGACCCGGATCAGCGGGCTTGACCGGTGGCTGGCGATCACGGTGCTGGCGATCGCCTGGACCGACATCGCGCTCGCCGCGCTCGCTTATCAAAACGACGTCGGATCGACCGTCCGCGCACGCTCGATCATCGAGCCGTGGACGATCAGCATCGTCGCCTTCGCCTGGTCGTACGTTTCTTTGAATGACGGGCTGATCGTTTCCTACGTCTTCTCGATGGTCGCGGCGCTGATCGCGGCGCTGATTCCGTTGTTCCGTTGTTACGGCGTCCCGCACGGGTGGACGCCCGACCTCGGCACGGCGTGGCGAACGGCCTGGCGCAACGTGCCGGTGGCGGCGGCCGACGCGGTCGAATGGGCCTCCCGCCGAATCGACCTCGCGGTGCTCGGGGCATTCATGCCCGCGGCCTTCGTCGGCATTTATTATGTCGCGCAGCAGGTCGCGACCCTGCCGGCGAAGTTGAAGACCAGCTTCGAGCCGGTGCTCGGGCCGGCGATCGCCAAACGGATCGCCGCCGGAGATCGCTCGGCCGTGGCCCAGCAAGTGCGCCAGGTGACCTATTGGATCATCGCCGCGCAGGTTGGGATCGCGCTCGCGCTGGCGATTCCCGGGCGGGCAGTCATGGCCCTGGTCGGATCGAGCTTCACCGGCGGCACCGCGATGCTCGCCTTCCTGCTCGCCGCCGAAGTGATTGCCGCGGCCGCGGTCGTCAGCGAAGCGGCGCTGATCTACGTCGCGCGCGCCCAGAACATGATCATCAGCCTGGTCATGCTCGCGCTCGAGGCAGGGCTCGCGGTGGCGCTGATCCTGATCATGCGCGACGAGGGCCTGCCCCAGGCGTGGCAGGCGACCGGCCCGGCGATCGCCTTGTGCATCGCGCTCGCCTTCGCCTCGCTGTCCAAGTCGTGGCTGCTCAAGCGGAAGCTTGGCGAACCCGTCTCGGGCTGGCGCTGGGATATCGCCTGGGCCGCTGGGGCGGGAATCGTCGTCGGGGCGGCGGTTCGATATTTCCTACCCGAAATGTGGCAGCTGATCTTCGGCATTCCGGCGATCCTCGGGGCGTTCGGGGTAGTGGTGTGGACCAAGGGTTTCGGGCCCGAAGACCGTGAGCTGTTCCGGCTCAGGAAGGACGAAGTTCAGGAGCTGCGCGAAGCTGAAGCCGCCGCGGAAGCCCGCGACCAGGTCGAGGATAGTATCGTCTAGGCAGCTAGTGTCGGAAGTGGCGCATGCCGGTGAAGACCATGGCGAGACCCGCTTCGTCGGCAGCGGCGATAACCTCGTCGTCGCGGATCGAGCCCCCGGGCTGAATCACCGCCGTCGCGCCGGCTTCGACCGCGGCCAGCAGACCGTCGGCGAAGGGGAAGAAAGCGTCGGACGCGACCGCCGAGCCGATCGTGCGCGGTTCGGGCCAGCCATTGATCTCGGCCGCCTCGACTGCCTTGGCGGCGGCGATGCGCGCGCTGTCGCGGCGGTTCATCTGGCCCGCGCCGATACCTGCCGTCGCGCCGTCCCTGGCGTAAACGATGGCGTTGGATTTGACGTGCTTAGCGACCGTCCAGGCGAACAGGCAGTCGGCGATTTCCCGTTCGGTCGGCTGGCGCTTGGTGACGACCTTGAGCTGGTCGCGGGTGATGTGGCCGTTGTCGCCGTCCTGGACGAGTAGGCCGCCGGTGATCACGCTCATCCGCTGGCCTCCACAGGTTGGATCGGGCAGCTCGCCGGTCAGCAACAGCCGCAGGTTCTTCTTCTTGGCAAAAATCGCCCGGGCCTCATCGTCGGCGTCGGGGGCGACCACGACCTCGGTGAAGATCGCGGCGATCGCTTCGGCCGTCGCCGCGTCGAGCGGGCGGTTGGCGGCGACGATCCCGCCGAACGCCGAAATGCTGTCGCAGGCGAGCGCCTCGGCCCAGGCATCGGCGAGCGTGTCGCGCGTGGCGACGCCGCACGGATTGGCGTGCTTGACGATGACGATGGTCGGGGCGGCGTCCCGGAACTCAGCGGTTAGCTCGAGCGCGGCATTGGCGTCGTTGAGATTGTTGTAGCTGAGCTCCTTGCCCTGGACCTGTTCGGCCTGGGCGATGCCGCGGGCGGGCGGGCCGACCGGCACATACAGCGCCGCCTGCTGATGCGGGTTTTCGCCGTAGCGCAGCGGCATCTTGAGCCTGGACGAGAAGGTCCAGCTCTCCGGCCAACGCTGCTGCTGATCCCCGAACGCAAACCATTGCGAGACGACGGCATCATATTCCGCGGTCAACGCGAAAGCTTTCGACGCGAGCTTCTTGCGCAGATCGAGCGTCGTTGCGCCGCTATTGGCGTCGAGTTCGGCGAGCAAAGCGGCATAGTCTGCGGGCGAGGTGACGATCGCGACGTGGGCGTGGTTCTTCGCCGCCGACCGGACCATCGATGGACCGCCGATGTCGATATTCTCGACGATGGTATCGCGGTCGGCGCCGCTCATCACTGTCTGCAGGAACGGGTAGAGATTGACGATGACGAGATCGATCGGCGCGATCCCATGCTCTTCCATCGCCGCCGCATGTTCGGGATTGTCGCGCACCCCGAGCAGCCCGCCATGGACCTTGGGATGGAGCGTCTTGACCCGGCCATCCATCATTTCGGGAAAGCCGGTGAGGTCGGAGATATCGCGCACGGTTGCGCCGAGCTCGCGCAATCTGGCCGCGGTGCCGCCGGTCGACACGATCTCGACCCCATGCCGGGCGAGGCCAGCGGCGAGGTCTTCGAGACCACTCTTGTCGGAAAGGGAAATGAGTGCCCGGCGAACCGGAACCAAGTCGATCATTTAATTCCTCCAGAGCCGTCATTGCGAGGAGCAGAGCGACGAAGCAATCCAGCGCAAACAAAGAAACTGGATTGCCGCGCTGCGCTCGCAATGACGGATTCAAAAATCCGTCAGCTGGTCCGGCGGAACTGCCAGCCGATTTCGCCGCCGAGCGCCGAAACCTCGCCGACGATGACCAATTGGCTGGTCCGCCGGGCCTGGCCACGGCCATCGATCCACAGACTGTCCTCGATCGTCAAATTGCCGCCACGGCAGCGGAAGTTCCACGGCGGCACGCCGCGCGAGCGGAGGATCGCGCCCATGCCGTCGGCGGTCGGCGTGACTTCAATCGCCGGCGCAAGGTGAAAGCGCACGGCATAAGCCGCCGACTCGCGAATTTTCTTGCGGCCTCTGGCGATCAGCTGATCGGCGCCACGCAATTCCTTGCCGTCGTTGCCGAGCATTAGGCTGCGCTTGTGGACCAGCCCGAAGGCGCGAACGTAGCCGTCGTGGCTGGCCTCGAGCCGGCTCGCGTCATTATCCTCGCTGCGCTCGATCGTGACGTCCTCGACGCCACGCCCAAGCAAGCCGTCGGGCTGAATGTTGGTCGAATTGGTGTCGGCGAGGATCAAGGTGCTGTGGGCGGCGGTGGTCGAGAGGCCCTGAAGCAGCTCGTCGGGCAGCGCGGTTGGGAGCGGACCGGGGCCGCCGCAATTGACCACCAGCCGCTGCGCGCCGTCCGACAGCTCGAACGCAAGGGTCGAGGCGGCGCCGTGCGCGGCCATCTTATGCGATGGCGGCGGCGCGCCGTCGACCACCAGGATCGTGCCCAGCGCCGACATGCGCTGATAGCCCCAGCCGCGCGCCTGACGCAGCGGCCGGGCGCGAATCCCGCAGCCTTCTATCAGCGCGATCAGCCGCGCCGATTCACCCGGGCCGCAGCCCTGCCAGCTCGACAAAGCGCCGTCGCCCAGGGTGATTCCGTGCAGCGCGGCGAGCGCGGCGGCGGACGCCGCCTCGATGCCGTCGGGAATGGTTTGCTTGGCCGCCGAATAGCAGGACCGCAGCAGGCCAAGCCGGTCGACCAGCAGCATTTGTTCGAACGGCGAGCGGCTGATCAGGCCACCGTCATCGAACTGGGCACTCGCCAAGGCCCGAGCCAGTCCGGCCTCGCCACGGGCGACGCGCGGGACGCCGCCCTGAACCAGCAGGCCCGCCGCGACCACGCCGCACCAGGCGGTGATGCGCTTGATCCCCGCCGGCGCCCGGTCGGCCGTGGAATCGAGATGGCGCGCGCCGCGCGCGAGCGTGTTGAGCAAAGCCGAGCGATAGCCCGAATCCGCGCTCGACAGGATGTACGGAGCGTAGGCGGTCCAGAACAGGATGCGCTCGCCCCACAAATGCGGCGCCCAGGCCGGATCGACCCTGGTTCCGTGCGCGAGGAGCCAGCGGCCGACGACCGCCTCGGCCAGCCGCGCACCTTTTTCGCGTGAGGCAGCGGCGCCAAGATCGCGCAGCCATGAAAAGCCCTGGAGCTGATCGGCCAGCGGATCGCCGGCCCCGACGCTGGCGAAGTCGAGATCGGTCAGCGGCAATGTCACGTTGCCAACCGTGAACCGGCCGGCAAGCAGCGCGTCGCCGCGCGGCCGATCGCCCTGGACATGGTCGCGCGGGACCGCGGCCAGCTTCAGCGGCTGGCGCGAATGTTTGAGCCTGGACAGAAACGAGCCGCGGGCGAGCCGGCGGACGACGTCGCGCTCGGCCGCGGAACCGTCGGAGGTCATCCCGCGCCCCGCAGCGCGCGGATGTTGGCCGCATATTGATCCGGTCCGCCGCGGAAGACAGCGGTGCCAGCAACCAGCGCATTCGCCCCGGCGCTCACCGCCTGCGGCGCGGTTTCAGGATCGATCCCGCCATCGACCTCGATCAGCACGTCGAGATTTTCCTTGGCGATGCGGGTGGCGATCGCCTCGATCTTCTTAAGCTGGCTGGTAATGAACTTCTGTCCGCCGAAACCCGGGTTGACGGTCATGACGAGGACGAGATCGATGTCGCCGAGCACATAATCGAGCGCTTTGGCCGGAGTCGCAGGGTTCAGCGATACGCCGGCTTTCTTGCCCAAAGCCTTCACCCGCTGGATGGTGCGGTGAAGGTGCGGTCCGGCTTCGGGATGGACCGTGATCCGGTCGGCGCCCGCCTCGGCGAACGAGGCGAGAAACGGATCGACCGGCGAAATCATCAAATGCACGTCGAACGGCTTCGCGCTGTGCGGGCGGAGCGCCTTGACCACCGTCGGGCCGATGGTCAGGTTGGGCACGAAATGCCCGTCCATGACATCGATGTGGATCCAGTCGGCGCCGGCCGCGTCGATCGCGCGGACTTCCTCGCCGAGCTTGGCGAAATCGGCGGAGAGGATCGACGGAGCGATGAGCGGTGCGGCCATGCGACCGATTAGACGGGTTCAGGCGCCTCGGACAAGGCGAACCATGAAGAAGCCGTCGAGCCCGCCCTGATCTTCGAGCATGCCTGGGAGGATGCGGACATAGCCCTCCGCCGATGACGTCACGAAGTCAGGCAATTCGCCCGGGGTTGGCGGCGAGACGGTGAATTCGGTGTTGGCGGCAAGGAAGGCCGCGACGATCCGCTCGCCTTCCTCGGGCTCTAGCGAGCAAACCGAATAGACCATAGCGCCGCCCGGATTGAGCCAGGCGAAGGCTCGCTGGAGGAGTTTCGCCTGAAGCTCGGCATTCTCGGCGATGATTGGCGGTCGCGCGCGATAGAGCACCTCGGGGTGGCGGCGGAACGTGCCCGTCGCCGAGCAGGGCGCGTCGAGCAGGATCGCATCGAATGTCCCCCGGGTTTTCCATTTCAGCGCATCGGCCCGAACGAGATCGGTGGCCAGATGCGTGCGCGCGAGATTCTCGCGCAGTCGTTCGAGACGACTTTTCGAGGCGTCGAGTGACGTCACTTTGTGTCCCGCCGCGGCCAGCTGCATGGTCTTGCCGCCCGGGGCCGCGCACAAGTCGAGCACGTCCTTGGCGTCCGCAGGGATCAGCCGCGCGGGGAGCGAGGCGGCGAGGTCCTGCACCCACCAGCGACCGCCGCCGAACCCTTCGAGCTCGGTCACCGACGAACTTTCGACCCGCACGTGGCGTGGCGCGAGCGAGATTCCGGCGTGGGCCGCGGCATAGGCCCGGGCCTCGGCCTCGTCGGCGAAGGTCAGGTCTAGCGGCGGGCGTTTGGCGATTTGGCGTCGGGCAGCGGCGAGGACTTCGTCACCCCATGCGGCGCCCCAGCGTTGCTCCACTTGTTCGGGCAGTGCGGGAGCGTCGATTGCCGGCACACCGCGGCGGAGCAAAGTGCCGAGCACGCCGTGGACCAGCCGACGCGGTCCGCCGTCGACCAGCGGCAAAGCGGTGGCGACCAGCGCGTGGTCGGGCGTGCCCAGGCCGATTTTTTGCGCCAGTGCGAGCCGCAGCACGGTGCGCGCCTTGGAATCCTCGGGCAGGCGCTGGCGCGTCGCACTGTCGATCAGCGCGTCGAGGTCGGGCAGGCGGCGAAGCGTTTCGCCGGCGATGGCCATGGCGAGCGCGCGATCGACCGAAGGCAACGCACGTACGGCGGACGCGGCAGACTCGAGCGTTTGTCCACGCCGCAGCACAGCATCGAGCATCTGCAGCGCCGCGCGGCGGGCGGGGACACCTTCGATGTTTGTGTTGGTTGGGCCCTGGGCGATGACTAGACCGCTTCGCTGCGGGGCGGGCGGGAGAGCAGGTCGCTCAACACGTCGTCGACGCTCGAACGGCCCGCGATCAAGGCGGCGACTGCATCGACGATCGGCATGTCGACGCCCTTGTCGCGCGCCAGCCGGGCCAGGACCGGAGCGGTGAATGCCCCTTCGGCCACAGTCCGCCGGTCGGCCATGAGTTCGGACGCCGAGCGCCCTTCCCCGAGACCCTTGCCGAGCGAATAATTACGCGAACTGGTCGAAGTGCAGGTCAGCACCAAATCGCCAAGGCCCGACAGGCCGGCGAGCGTCTCGCGTTTTGCTCCGCAAGCGAGGCCGAAGCGGGTCATTTCGGCGAAGCCGCGGCCAATCAGCGCCGCGCGAGCGTTCTGGCCGAGCCCTTTCCTCTCGACCACGCCGCAGGCGATCGCGAGCACGTTCTTGACCGCCCCGCCGATCTCCGCCCCCGCGACGTCATCCGAAACGTAGATGCGGAAGGCGGGCTGGGCGAGGCGCTCGCGCAACTGTTGGGCCAACGCTGCATCGTCGGCGGCGAGGGTGACCGCCGTCGGTAGGCCTTTTGCCACTTCGTGAGCGAAGGTCGGTCCCGAGAGCACCGCGACCGGCGCGTCAGGACAAACCTCATGCGCGACTTGATGGAGCAGCAGGCCGGTCGCCTCCTCGATGCCCTTGGAGCAGAGGACGAGCGGCTTGTTGGTACCCGGCAGCTGCTCGAGAACCGAGCGGGTGTGCTGCGCCGGGGTGACGGCCAGCAAAGCGTCGCAGCTTGCCAGATCGTTCAATTCCGACGTGGCGCGGACGCCGTCGGCGAGACGCACGCCGGGTAGGTAGACGCTATTCTCGTGGCGACCGTTGATTGCTCCGACGACCTCGGATTCGAGCGCCCAGATCAGGCTTTCGCGGCCGTCCGCCGCGGCGACTTGCGCGAGGGCCGTGCCCCATGCGCCGCCGCCGATGACCCCAATCCTCATGCCTTCACCCCGGCGCCGCGGACTTTCTCGGCGCTTTCGTCGAGCGGCCAGCGCGCCCGCGCCGGCGCGTCGAGGCCGTCGATCAACCCGGCCGCCAAGCGCTCGGCCCCGGCCCAGGCGATCATTGCCGCATTGTCGGTGCACAGCCAGCCGGGCGGGACGCTGAAACCGCGGCCACTGCGCGCCGCGAGGCCGGCCAGCGCCGAGCGGATCGCGCGATTGGCCGCGACTCCGCCGGCGACGACGAGGGTCGGCGCGTCGCTCGATGCCAGTGCCAACGCGGTGCGGTCGATCAGGCAGTCGACCACCGCTTGTTGAAAGCTCGCGGCGATGTCGGCGCTGCTGAAGTCGCCTGATGCGGCCGCGCGTTGCACCGCGCTTTTCAGGCCAGCGAAGGAGAAATGCGGCTCGGATGAACCGAGGAGCGGGCGCGGGAGCGAAACGGCAGCCGGATCACCGGTTGCGGCCAGTTCCTCGATCGCCGGGCCGCCGGGGTATGCGAGCCCGAGCAGCTTGGCCGCTTTGTCGAACGCTTCACCGGCGGCATCGTCGATGGTTGTCGCGAGGCGGCGGTAGTCACCCACGCCGCGCACTTCGAGCAGCTGGCAATGTCCGCCCGAGACCAGCAGCAGCAAATAAGGAAAATCGAGGTTGGGATTGGCCAGCCGTGGCGACAGCGCATGACCTTCAAGGTGGTTGACGGCGATCAACGGCTTGCCGGCCGCCAGCGCCAGGCCCTTGCCGGCCAGCAAGGCGACC
>DATFUB010000008.1:0-7461 GCA_035261225.1 Sphingomicrobium sp. | reverse complement strand
GCTGGCCTTGGCAGACGCCGCAGTCGCGATTGTATATCCGCGTTTGAAGGACCTCACCTTTGAGCTCCTGAAGGGGGCAACTATCAGCCCTCCTTCCGAAAGCGCGATAGTAAGGGTGAGCGACTCTTTACGCCGTCGCGTGCCTGACGGAGACGGAGCTACCCTACCAGAGATTGTCACGGCGGGCTGGCGGAATCTGCGTGAACGGGGAGGCCTTGCTCTCGATGACGAAGCGGCTGAATTTCAGATGCTGAATGAGCTGATGCTGAAGTCCGTCGAGGTGTCTGAATTCAGGCTCAGAGTCGGCGACTATGCTTAGCGCCCTCGAGATTGCCGATGCGCTCGAAGCCACAAATGAAACCGAACGACTGACTGTAGTGCCTTGGCCTGAACGGGCCGACTTGCTCCGGGCCGGCGAGACCTCGATCGATCTTCGACTGGGGCGGTGGTTTCGATCATTCAAGCAGACACGCACGCCATCGGTGTCCCTGGTTGGCCGTCGACGGGGCGAGCCAGTCGACCCGAGCGAGATGTCGCGCACCAAGCAGCACTTCGTCCCGTTCGGCTCTAACTACGTCCTTCACCCGGGCCGCTTCGTCCTTGGCGTGACGCTCGAGTGGCTGCGACTTCCACCCGCTCTCGCTGGCTATGTAGCGGGGAAATCCTCCTTAGGGCGGCACGGGCTCGTGATCGAGACGGCGGCAGGAATCCACCCGCAATTCTCGGGCTGCTTAACGCTTGAGTTGGCCAACGTGGGAGAGGTGCCGCTTGAGATCTATCCGGGCATGCCGATCTGTCAGATCTTCCTGCATCGAACGAGTCCGGGCGAAGAACGGGAACGCGATCGTTTCTCGGGACGTCGTAAGCCGATGCTCTCGCCGCCCACGGCGGACGCAATCTTCGAGCGACTCGTCGACGTCAGGCAGGAACCTTCGGAGAATTCGGGGACATAGGTTCGAGCTTTCCCGCGACCATGCCCAGCGCCTCGGCCAACGGGCCTGTCGCCCGGTCCGCCGCAAGCTTGGCGGGGTCATGCGCAATGTGCGCATAAATCTGTGTCGATCTGGCGTTCGCATGACCAAGGATCGAACCGACCATAAGCAATGCCTCGCCCGCCGACGCGGCAGACGATCCGACAGTATGCCGCAGAGTATGCGGCGTGACGCCCTTAAGCACCGCCTTGTTCGTTACGGTGGGCCAAATGCGCTTCGCGCCCTGATAGAAAGCCTTACCTCGAACTGCTGGAAAGACGAAGGTCGACTTCCCTTCGGCCTTGGAGCGGAGACCCTTCAGTAGCGCCTGCGCCGCGGCGCCGAGCGGGCGAACCGAGCGACCCGTCTTTGTGTCGCCGAGGATCAAAAGCCCGCGTTCGAAGTCGACCTCCGACCATTGCAAGCCGGCGATTTCATTCCGGCGGCAACCCGTGAGCGCCCAAAGCCGGGCCTGGTTCACCGCCATGGGGTTCGCGCCTTCAGCCTCAACCGCGTCGAGCGCTGCGCCTAGCCGCTTCACCTCATCGAGCGAAAGGAAGCGCTCGCGTCGGTTGTCCGTCTTCCGTACGCTAGCTGTTGCTACAGGATTGCTTGAGACAATCCGTTGACGCTGCGCGAAGCTCAAAAGGGCGGAAAGATCGCGGACGACCTTGCGAGCGGCGCCCTCGCCACCACGAACGATAATCCGCCTTCGCTTGCCGACCTTTTCATCCTTAGCTGTTCTCCCGCGCGCAACGTCCCTGGCGAATCTCTCAACGTCGGCTTCAGTCACCTCGCTAACGCGCTTCGCGCCCAACAGCGGAACAACATGGTGGCGAAGCCGGGCCATTGTGTAAGCCTTGGTAGTTGCCCTCATCGGCTGACCCTGGCGAATCCCCCGCTGAACGAAGCAACCGTCCCTCTCGTATAGGTCAACCAAGTCAGCGATCGTCATTTCCCGTCGCTTAGCCGCGCGATCACCCGCCGGATCATGACCCAGCGCGGCGGCGGCGAGCACCTTCATCGCCGCGGATCTGGCGGCCGGCGCTCCGACCTTCGGATATGTACCAAGCGTCATGAGCCGCTGCGGAGCCTTCCGGCCGCCACCGGCGCGATAGGAAGCGATCCAGGACCGAACTCCAGTCGGCGCGATTCTCAGACCAAAGCCCGAAAGTTCGGCATCCCAAATGACATAACGAGCTTGCTTCGGCTTCGCGGCGTCGGCGGTTTGATTGTTGATGCGCATTGTCATTTGTAAGCCATAGCATCAGGTCAGCACCCGGTCAGCACCATTCTTCAAGACGGCCGCCTCCCGGAACGGCAGATTTCCAAGGCTACGGACGAGCGTGGACCCCAGCGGCCACCAAGGAACAACCTTGCCAAGGTTGGGGTCGAGGGTTCGAATCCCTTCGCCCGCTCCACGCGCGGACCATCCGGGGGATGGTCGAGCATGGAGCGCACGAGCGCAGCGAGGGGTGACAGCCCTCCGCAAGAGCTATTGTACCGCCCAGCTCGAGCGGATCGTCGCTTTGCTTGCCCCGCTCAGCGCTCCCGAAACCATTTGGTGAGGACGTATTTGGTGCCGCGTCGCACCTTCATTCCCTGGTGCAGGGTCGCGGGGTTGGGTCGGCCGTCGGGCAACAGATTGTTCCACGTCAGGAGCTTCCCCGCCTCCGGCTGGATGGTCTTGCCGATTGTCTTGAACCGTGTCGCGCCGCCCTCGTCGGGCTGGTTTAGATAGATCATCGCCGTCCATGTCCGCTGTCCGCGACCGGCGGTGTGGACGTAGAAATCATATCCGCCCGGCTCGAACGTGTCGGTGTGGGGTTTGAATTCCTGGCCCGGAGCGTAGCGCTGGCCCTGAAGCGGTTCGCTCGTGTCCAGCGACAGTCCAAGCACTTCCGAGATCTTGCGATCGACCTCACCGACCAAGGGGTCGCGCCAGTCGAGATCGCACGTCTCGCTCGTCCGGAAGTTGGCGATGCCGAGGTCGTCGGCGATCTCCGAAGGCCGGCGGCGCTCGTCAATCCGAGTCATCAGCGCCGCGCAGGTCTCCGCGTCGAGAAACCGGCGGACGATGAACAGCTCGAGGTCGCGCGTCGGCACCCGCTGAGCGCCGGGCATCGCGGTGAGCCGTGCCGCGACGGACTCAATTGTTTCGGGCACGTCCCTGGTGCGCTGCGATCACCGCCTTGGCCACGTTCCGCATCAGCTCCTGCGCCGCCCCATCTGAATTGTTGCTGGGAATGGTCATGATCGCAATCGCATAGACCGATCCGTCCGGCGCGGTGAGAAGGCCGATGTCGTTGATCCCGCCGATGCGGCCGTTGAGCTCTTGGCCGGTTCCGGTTTTGTGGTTCCAGTCCCAGCCAGGCGCGAGCGCGGCCCGGACACGCAGCTTGCCCGTGCGGGTCTGTCCCATGGTTGAGAGCAGGCGCGCGGTCGAGGCGGGACCGAGCAATTGGCCTCGCTTCAGCGCCGTCAGGGCGTTCGCGATCGCGTGCGCCGAGGCACCGTCGTAGGGGTCGGAGATGTAGCGCTCGAATGCCGCCTTGCGGATGGCCATTGGAAGTGCATTGCGCGCTGCGTAGAAGGCGTTTCCGATCGAATAGCTCTGGCTCCAGATTAGGCCCGCAACCCGGGACTGGAGGGCGCGTTCGCCATTGTAGAAGCGGATCGAGCCCAGCCCCTTGCTCGCGATCATGTCGCGCACCGCCTGCGGCCCGCCGATAGAACGCATCAATTTGTCGTTGGCAGTATTGTCGCTTTCGGTGATCGCGTCGAACATCAGCGAGCCGAGCGTCGTCGTAAGTCCGCCGCCGAGGATTTTGTCCCGCAATGGTTGGTGGAACAAAGTCAGGTCGCTCCTGCCGAGCGTGACCCTGTCGTCGAGACCAAGTTTGCCGTGGTCGACTGCGTCCAGAGCGGTGATCGCCACCCACAGTTTCGAACAGCTCTGCTGCGGGAACAGCGCATTGGCGTTCCAGTCGATCTCCCAGCGGTCGCGAAGCGAAATGACCGCGATTCCGGCCTTGCCGTCGAAGGCGCGGCCAAGCGCGACAGTCTGATCGCGTAACCCCTCCGGGGCCCGAACGACATCACGCCTTGGCGCCGGATTCGGACGCGACACCGGCACGCCCGGCTGAACCGCGGCCGACGCTCCGACCTGGGTCAGCGCCGCGGCTACCAAACCCAATCCAAATCGCTTTGTCACTGACGTCATGACCTCAAAGCCCCTGAAACTCTCGCCCGATTCCAGTTATTTCGCGCGCCACGGCTGAACCCGGGCTGTGCGGCGCACGGCGAGATTCGCATTCCCGAGTCGCCTTGCCAAGGGGATTTGTACGCGTTCAGCCAGCGTGGTTGGGGCCGCCGAGCAATGCCGCCGACTCGATTTCGTCGAGGGCGCGGTGCGCGGCGACGTAGCGGCGGGCCTTGCCGACCCAGTCTCCGGCCTTCGCCGCTCCGGGAAGGCGCATGGTTTCGGCCAGCGCCTGGTCGACCTCGCCGGTCGACAAGCGCTGCAACGCCCGGTTGTAGCGCGCGTCGGGGTTGGCGGACGGCCGATCGGCCCGATGCACCTCGACCAGCGACCCGAACTCGCGCCGGATTCCAGTCCACCAGCTCTCCTGCGGTCCGCCGCGCCGCAGGTCGGGCCCGAGCGCCTCATATTCCGTGATCAAATCGTTGAGCCGGACCGGCTGATGCGATGCGGTGACGATCGTCGCCACCGCCGACTGATGCTGCGCCCCGAACCGGTCGACCAGCAATTGCTCGAGATAGCCCAATGCCACGCCGCGATCGATCGCCCGGCGGGCGGCGAAAGCGACGACCAGCGCGTCCGCCCGACCGGCGAAGCCTTCGGCGCGCTCGGTGGCGCTTTCGACTCGCCCCAATCGCGCCTCGAGCCCGGCAATGCGGGCATTATCCGCTTCGGGCTGAGCCATCAGCTGAGCTGCTGCCGGATTGAGGACAACCGGCTTGGGAGTCACCAGCGCGATGGGTTTGGTCACGGGCGCAACGCCGAGGAAACGCGCCGCGGGTTGATAATGCGCCAGTCCCCAGGTCGCGACGCCGGCGCCGACAATGATCAGCACCAGCCCGATAAGGAGGCGCGCGCTCCAGCTCATTTGCTTGTTCATTCCGGGGGCGATGTGTTGCACAGCCGGGCGGCGAGGGCCAGCAAAGCGTCATCGCAAGGTTCGGCCGCGATGTGGATTTCGTTCCAGCCGGCGCCGGCGGCCTCGGCCGCGGCGCCGCTGATCGCGGCGATCGCGATCGGGCCCCGATCCTCGATTAGTTCGGCAAGCCGGTGGCCGGCGCGCGGCGAATGGACCAGCACGACGGCGCCGATCGCTTGCTCCAGGCCCGGCGGCGGGTCGATCGCGCGCGAACGATAGACCGGGACCGCTGCAATCGCCTGGCGGGGGCTGGCCGCGGTTCGCCGGTCCACGCCGCACAGGTGCAGCAGGCGAAGCTCGGGCTCGACGCGATCGAGCAGGTCGTCGACGCCACCCGTTCCGCTGCTCGCGATCGTGAATCCGGCCTCGCGGGCTGCTTCAGCAGTCGCCGCTCCGACCGCGTGCACCGGCAGCGCCCGAAGATATTCGAGCGCGGCGCCGCCGCACCGGATCGCATTGGCGCTGGTCAGCAACAGGGCATCGAATCCAGCAGAGCCGGGGGCGTCCCATTTGACGGCTTCGACTTCGAACAGGGGAATGGAGATGGCGTCCAGTCCAAGCGCACGTGCCCGGGCGAGAGTTGCACTCGCGCCCGGCTCGGGGCGCAGGACAATCACCGTCCTCATGCGGCGGCGAACAGCCTCCGGATCGATGCCGGCGCGCGCGCCAGCATGTCGTGCGCAAGCTGTTCCGGCGTCTTGTTGTCCCCGCAATCGAACACCGCGCGGTCCTCGATCATCTCGCTGCCGTCTTCGCTGAACAATTGCGCACGCATCCGGAGGTCGCCGTCGTCGAGCACGGCGAACGCCGCGACCGGCGATGCACAGGTCGCGCCGAGCGCTCGCGTAAACGCCCGTTCGGCCATCACGCAGGAATAAGTGATCTGGTTGTTGACGGTCGACAGGACGCTCTGCGTTTCGGTGTCGTTCGTCCGGCACTCCATGCCGATGACCGCCTGCGCCGGCGCTGGCAGGATGACTTCGGTCGGAATCGCGACTCCAGCGACGATGCCGAGCCGCTTCAGTCCCGCTGCCGCGAGCAAGGTCGCGTCGATCTCGCCCGATTCGACCTTCTTCAAGCGGGTCTCGACATTGCCGCGCAGCGGCACGATCTTGAGGTCGGGCCGCAGGCGGAGCAGCTGCGCGGCGCGGCGCGGGGACGATGTGCCGACCACCGCGCCTTGCTTCAGCGCGTCGATCGACTCGGCGCCGATCAGCCGGTCGCGGACGTCGCCGCGCGGGCGCACCGCGGCGATGTGGATCTCCTTCGGCCGGACGCTTTCGACGTCCTTCATCGAATGGACGCAGAAATTGAGTTCTCCGGCGAGCAGCGCCTTGTCGAGTTCCTTGGTCCACAGCGCCTTGCCGCCGATGTCAGCCAGCGGCCGGTCCTGCACCTGGTCGCCGGTGGTGGTGACCGTGACCAGCTCGACATAGCCGTCGGGCCAGCGCTGGGCGGCCTCGATCGCGGAGGCGACCTTGCGCGCCTGCGCCAACGCCAGCGGCGATCCGCGAGTCCCGAGACGAAGCCCTTGCATGCCGCACCCCTAGTGCATCTCTCGGCGATCAGGCAAAGGGCCGGTTGCGAAATGACCATCATCCTTGGCCTTGAATCGTCGTGCGACGACAGCGCGGCAGCTTTGGTCACCGGCGACCGCCAGATCCTGGCGCAGGCGGTGGTCGGCCAGACCGCCGCGCATCAGCCCTTCGGCGGGGTGGTGCCGGAGATCGCGGCCCGCGCGCATGTCGAGATTCTGCCCGGCCTGATCCGCCGCGTGCTCGATGACGCCAAGCTCTCAGTGACCGACGTCGATGCAGTCGCGGCGACCGCCGGGCCCGGGCTGATCGGGGGCGTGATGGTCGCCTTGCTCGCGGGCAAGGGACTTGCGCTGGCGACGGGCAAGCCGCTGCTTGCGATCAATCACCTCGAAGGCCACGCGCTGTCGCCCCGGCTGGTCGATCCCGATCTCGCCTTCCCTTATCTGCTGCTGCTCGTCTCGGGCGGCCATTGCCAGTTGCTCGAGGTCCGCGGCGTCGGCGACTACCGGCGGCTTGCAACGACCATCGACGATGCCGCCGGCGAAGCGTTCGACAAGGCCGCCAAGCTGCTCGGCCTCGGCTATCCCGGTGGCCCGGCGATCGAGGAGCTGGCGAGGACCGGCGATCCTGCCGCCGTCCCGCTGCCCCGACCCTTGTTTGGCTCGCCCGAACCGCATTTTTCCTTCGCCGGCCTCAAAAGCGCGGTCCAGCGCGCGGTCGCCTCGGGGGAGCACAAGCGCGAAGACATCGCTGCGAGCTTCCAGCAGGCCG
>DATFUB010000007.1:0-2823 GCA_035261225.1 Sphingomicrobium sp. | reverse complement strand
AACCGCCAGCGCAACATGTCGAACGAAACCGCGCAGGCGATCGACAAGGAAATCCGCCGCATCGTCGAAGATGGCTACGAGCGCGCCAAGCATTTGCTCGAAAAGCACCGCGACGAACTTGAGACGCTCGCCAAGGGCCTGCTCGAATATGAGACGCTGTCGGGCGACGAGATCAAGACGGTGCTCGAAGGCGGAACGATCGACCGCGGCGGTTTCAGCGGCCCGGCGATCCCGGCGGCAGGCTCATCGATCCCGAAGGCCAAAAGGCCCAAGGGCGGCGCGATCGGCGGCCCGGCGACGGCCGGGGCCTAGTTCACCAGCGGTTCAAGCGCAGGAGTCCCTCTGCGGCGCTCACCGTGGAGTGGCTTTCTTATGCGTAACATTGTGCTGCTCGCGCTCGCCCTCTCCGTCACCACGCCGGCGATCGCCGCCCCGCTCGGCTCGGCCCAGAATTTCCTCGATCGCGCGCACCGCCTGAAGGCGAAGGGGCCATTGGCCTTTTTCGACAGCGACTATGGCCGGTTGAAAGTCGAAGCGACCGCCGTTGGCCAGTCGATCGGCAACGATCGCATCGCCGCCGAACGGGCAGACAAGCCGAGCCTCTATTGTTCGCCCAAGGCCCGGGCGCAGCTCGGCAGCTTCGAATTCATCGACGGGCTCGACGCGATTCCGGCCGCGGAGCGTTCGCACATGACCCTCAAGGACGCGATGATCCGCGTCCTCCAGAAGAAATATCCCTGCCGCCGCTAACGGTCGCGCCAGGTGCTCGCGGCAAGGCGCACGACCAGCGGCGAGAGGCCGCGGTGGCTCGACGCATGATAGATCGACTGCGCGTCGAGCTCCTTGATCAGGCGGCGATGCGCCTCGCCCAGCGCATGATAGGGCAGCCCCGGAAGCAGATGGTGGAGCGCGTGGTAGCGCAGGCCGACCGGCGCCCAGATCATCGGCAGGGTGGCCGGCGGCGGCACGTTGACACTGTCGAGGAACTGCGCGGTGACGCTCATCGGCTCACCGTCATTTTCCCACAGATGCGCGACCAAGGTGCGCACCTGGTTGAGAAACATCACGCCCGACGCAACGCCGAGGAAAATGAGGAAATCGCGCAGCGGGACAACGCCCGTCGCGACCATGGCGAGCAAAGCGACCGTCCAGACGCTGCACGCCGCCTCCTGCCACGCCCAGTCGCGCGCGAATTCGCCTTCGGGCGACGGGCGGACGAACTTCGGGTTGATCTGCAGGCCCGAAAATTTGCCGACCACCGTGGCGCGGAGCTTCCTCGAAAATAGCGACAGCGGCGCGAGAATGGCGAAGCGAATCAACATGCCGATCGGGGCCAGCGCGGCGACGATCAGGAACAACGGCAAAGTCCATGGGTGCATCAGGGCCAGCGGCAGATACTCAGGGTCATCGACCGTGCCGTAATAGGTCTTGGCGTGATGCTGGTTGTGGACTCCTTCGTACATGAAGCTCGGCACCAGCAGCGGAACGCCGACGAGCAAATTCCAGACGAAACGGAAGCCGCGAACCGCGCCCTTCTTGATGTGCGTCAGCTCGTGGATGAACGATCCGGCGCGGTAGAGCGCGAGTACGGCGACCAGACCAGTCGCGAGAGCCAGCGGCCAGTTGAGCGCCATGGTCGCGAACAGCGCGGCATAGCCGACCAGCGCCGAGCCAAGCATGTCGGCCCAATAGATGCGTGAATTGGGGGCGTTGAGGTCGCGGGTCAGATTGGCCGCGGCCTTGAGCATCGTCGCGTCGTCCTTGCCGCGCGCCGGTGCGCGCTGCGGGGCAGCGTCGGTCGCGTTGCGCGAAAGGGTCGCGGTATCGGTCATAGGGCTTTGCTGAGGCATCCTGTTGCCATCAGATAGTGGCGTGATCGTGGCGTTTGTAGGCTTCACTGGCGCTGAACGCAGGCAGACGCTAGCGCTCGCCCATGAGCACGGCACCCATCACCATCCGCCCGGTCGAGACAAAAAAAGACCGCAAGGCCTTCGTCGACTTCGCCTGGGACGTCTACAAAAACGACCCCGCCTGGGTCCCGCCCCTCAAGGACGAAGTTCACGGCCTGATCACGCCCGGCAAGAACCCGTGGTTCGAGCATGCTCGGGCCCAGCTGTGGCTGGCGGAGCGCGGCGGCAAGGTGGTCGGGCGGATCAGCGCCCAGGTCGACGACCTGGTTCAGGAGCACATGGGCGCCGGCACCGGCCAATGGGGCATGTTCGAGGTGCTCGACGGCGAGGCCGCCACAGCATTGATCAAGACCGCCGAGGAGTGGCTTCGCGCCCAGAAAATGACCCGTGCGCTAGGGCCGATCAGTCTGTCGATCTGGGACGAGCCCGGGCTCGAAATCGAAGGTTTCGCTGAACCGCCGACCGCGATGATGGGCCATCACCGGCCCGAATACCAAGCCTGGATCGAGGCCGCCGGCTACGGCAAGGCCAAAGACCTCCTGACCTACGAGCTCGACATTACGCATTGGGCAGATCCCAAGATCGACCGGCTGATCGCGATGGGCGAGCGCAATCCGCGCATCCGCATCCGCATGGTCGACAAGTCGAAATTCAACGAGGAAGCGCGCCTTATCCTCAACCTGCTCAACGACGCCTGGTCGGCCAATTGGGGCTATGTCCCGCTGACCGAGGCGGAGATCGCTTATGCCGGCAAGAAATTAAAACCGATCATCTTCGATGAGCTGGTCCGCATCGCCGAGATCGACGGCGAGCCGGTCGCCTTCATGCTGACCATCCCCGACATCAACGAGCTTACTGCCGATCTGAACGGTGAGCTGTTCCCGTTCAACTTCGTCAAATTGCTGTGGCGGTT
>DATFUB010000006.1:0-26517 GCA_035261225.1 Sphingomicrobium sp. | reverse complement strand
AGAATCCCGATTTTCCGAGGCTGTTCGCCGATTACGCCGGCGCCTTCGCCGAGCGCTTCCCGTGGGTGCAGCTCTACACCCCGATCAACGAGATGTTCATCTGCGCGGTGTTCTCGGCCAAATACGGCTGGTGGAACGAGCAGCAGAAGGACGACCGCTCGTTCATCACGGCGATCAAGCATATCGTCAAAGCCAATGTCATGGCGATGATCGAGATCCTCAAGCGGCGCCACGACGCGATCTTCATCCAGTCGGAATCGTCGGAATATTATCACGCCGATTCGCCCGCCGCGATCGGCCGCGCCGAGGTCCTGAACCAGATGCGCTACCTTTCGCTCGACCTGAATTACGGGCGGCGGGTGGACAGCGGGATGTATCAATATCTGCTCGATAACGGCATGGCGCGCGAGGAATATGAATGGTTCCTCGAGCACCGGCTCAAGCAGCACTGCATTCTCGGCAACGACTATTACCAGCTGAACGAACATCGCGTGTTCGCCGACGGCCACACCGTCGCTGCGGGCGAGACGTTCGGTTATTCCGAGATCACGCGGCAATATTACAACCGCTACCGCCTGCCGGTGATGCACACCGAAACCAATTTGTGGGAGGGCCCGCACGGCGACGAGGCGGTCAAATGGCTGTGGAAGGAATGGGCCAACGTCCTGCGCCTCAGGAACGTCGGCATCCCGACCGTCGGCTTCACCTGGTACAGCCTGACCGACCAGGTCGACTGGGACACCGCGCTCCGCGAGCAGAACGGCAACGTCAATCCGCTCGGCCTGTTCGATCTCGACCGCAAGATCCGCAACGTCGGCAAGGCTTACAAGCAATTGATCGCCGACTGGCGCAATGTCCTGCCGGCGCAAAGCGTATGCCTGATCGTGCCGATCAAGAAGTTGGGCGAGCATGCCGAGGACGACGACACCGGACTCACGGTCGACGAAACGAGGCTCGCCGGTGAATAATCGCAAAATCGGACGGATCGAAACGTTCTTCGCGCCGCCGCGCTGGCTGTTCGTCCGGGTCGAGAGCGAGGATGGGGCGGTCGGCTGGGGCGAAGCGAGCCTCGAGGGCTGGGCCGAAGCGGTCGACGGCGCGTTCGAGGCATTGCGCGACCGGTTCGTCGGGGCCGATCCGTTCGCTATCGAGGACATCTGGCAGGTCGGTTACCGCGGTGGCTTCTACCGCGGCGGGCCGGTGCTGATGTCTGCGCTCGCCGGGCTCGAACAAGCCTTGTGGGATCTCAAGGGCCGCGCGGTCGGCTTGCCGGCGTGGCAGATGCTCGGCGGCAAGGTCCGCGACAAGGTCCGGTCCTATGCGTGGATCGGCGGCGACCGTCCGCACGAGATCGCCGAAGCGGCGCAAGCGCGCCGGGACCAGGGCTTCACTGCGGTCAAGATGAACGCGACCGCCGAGATGGACTGGATCGGCACACCGAAGGTCTTCGACGAGGTGATCAAGCGCGTCGAGGCGGCGCAAGCCGCGGGGATGGATGTGGGGCTCGATTTCCACGGGCGGGTCCATCGGCCGTTGGCGAAGCAGCTAGCAAAGGCGCTCGATCCGCTCGGCCTCCTGTTCATCGAAGAGCCTCTGCTGTCCGAGAACCCGGAAGGCATCGCGCAAATCGCCGCGCTGACCGCGACTCCGATCGCGCTTGGCGAACGGCTATTCTCGCGCTGGGATTTCAAGCCGTTTTTCGAAGCGGGCGCGGTCGACATTATCCAGCCCGATTTGAGCCACGCCGGCGGCATCCTCGAAGTGCGCAAGATCGCGGCGATGGCCGAAGCCTATGACGTCGCGGTCGCGCCGCACTGCCCGCTCGGACCGCTGGCGCTCGGCGCCTGCCTGCAGATCGCCGCATGCACGCCCAATCACGCGATCCAGGAAATCAGCCTTGGCATCCACTACAATACCGGCGGCCACGACCTCCTCAATTTCTGCACCAACAAAGAGGCGCTGACCCCAATCGACGGCTATTTGCCGGTGCCCGAAGGCGCGGGCCTCGGCGTCGACATCGACGAAGCGGCGGTGCGGGAAGCGGACAAAGACCGCCACCGCTGGCGCAACCCGATCTTCCGCACCAGGGACGGCAGCTTCGCCGAGTGGTGACGACTTAGCTTAATGACATTTGAACCGGTCGAACGGCTCCAGGCATGAATTGCAGCGCCATTGCGCCTTGCACGGGGTCGAGCCGAAGCGGCTGACCTCGACGGTATCGGTTGAGCCGCAATTGGGACATTCGGCGGTCGCGGACAGGCTTGGCGGCGCGATGCCATAGGCCTTGAGCCGCTCACGGCCGCGCTCCGTGATCCAATCGGTCGTCCAGGCCGGGAACAGCACCCGTTCGATATGCACGTCCGCGAAGCCGGCTTCGTCGAGCGCGACTCGGATCATCTGCTCGATCGCCACCGTCGCCGGGCAACCGGTGTAGGTCGGCGTCACTTGCACGCGCGGCGGGTTAAAGGCGACGCCGCGCACGATTCCAAGGTCAGTGATCGTCAGCGCCGGAATTTCCGGATCGGGCACGCGGTCGAGCACGGCCATGATCGCCGCCTCGTCGAGCTGCTTAACCGCCGTCGCCATGGCCGGAGGTTACACCCGTTCGAGCGCAAGCGCGATGCCCTGGCCGACGCCGATGCACATGGTCGCGAGGCCGAGCTTGCCGCCGCTGCGCTGCAGTTCCTCGGTCGCGGTCAGGGCGAGCCGAGCGCCCGACATGCCGAGCGGGTGGCCGAGCGCGATCGCGCCGCCGTTGGGGTTCACTCGGCGATCGTCGTCGGCAACGCCGAGCTGGCGAAGAACGGCGAGACCCTGAGCGGCGAAGGCCTCGTTCAATTCAATCACGTCGAAGTCGCCGATCTTGAGGTCGAGGCGCTTCATCAGTTTCTCGGATGCGGGCACTGGGCCGATGCCCATGATCCGCGGCGGCACGCCAGCGACGGCCGCGCCGAGGACCCGGGCACGTGGGGTCAGGCCGTTGCGCTTGGCGGCTTCCTCCGAGGCGATGATGATCGCCGCCGCGCCGTCGTTGACGCCCGAAGCATTGCCGGCGGTGACGGTGCCGTCGGGCCGGACGATTGGCTTCAGCTTGGCGAGCGCTTCGAGCGTGGTCGCGCGCGGATGCTCGTCCTTGTCGACCACGATGGGGTCGCCCTTGCGCTGCGGGATTTCGACCGCGACGATTTCGGCGGCCAGCCGTCCATTGGCCTGAGCAGCGGCGGCTTTCGCCTGACTCCGCAGTGCGAACGCGTCCTGGTCCTCGCGGCTGACCTGGAAGTCCTGCGCAACATTCTCGCCGGTGGTCGGCATGGTGTCGTCGCCGTACGCGTCCTTCATCTTCGGATTGACGAAGCGCCAGCCGATGGTCGTGTCGTACATCTCGGCATTGCGGTCGAAGGCGCTGGTCGCCTTGGCCATGACGAACGGAGCGCGGCTCATGCTTTCCGAGCCGCCGGCGATGATCAGGCCGGATTCGCCAGAGCGGATCGTCCGCGTCGCCATCGCCACCGCGTCGAGCCCCGAGCCACACAACCGGTTGAGCGTCACGCCGCCCGAGCTGTCGGGCAGCCCGGCGAGCAGCCCGGCCATGCGCGCGAGGTTGCGGTTGTCCTCGCCCGCCTGGTTGGCGCAGCCGAGGATCACGTCGTCGAGTTCGGACCAGTCGACATTGGGGTTGCGGTCGATCAGCGCCTTAATCGGAATCGCGGCAAGGTCGTCGGCACGAACCGACGACAAAGCGCCTGCGTAACGTCCGATGGGAGTCCGCACATAGTCGCAGATGTATGCTTCGCTCATTTGCCCTCTTGGTTCACACGAAGGCACGAAGAAAAAAGAAGCCACGAAGATAATGTTCCTGTCTCTTCGTGCCTTCCTTCACTGCCTTCGTGGCTTCGTGTGGAAAATCTTAAATGACCCCGCGGCGCATTTGGTCGAGCTCGATGCTCTCGAACAGGGCTTTGAAATTGCCCTCGCCGAAGCCTTCGTTGCCCTTGCGCTGGATGATCTCGAAGAAGATCGGGCCGATCACATTCTGGGTGAAAATCTGCAGCAGCAGGCCCTGGCCGTCGGTCGGGGCGCCGTCGACGAGGATGCGGCGCTTTTCGAGCTCGGCGGTCGGCTCGCCATGGTCCTTCACCCGTTCGTCGACCAGCTCGTAATAGGTGTCGGGCGTGTCCTGGAAGGGGATGCCGCGCGAGCGCAGGATGTCGACCGTCTGGTAGATGTCGTCGGAGCCGAGCGCGATATGCTGGATGCCCTCGCCCTTATATTCGCGGAGGAATTCCTCGATCTGGCTTTTGTCGTCCTGGCTTTCGTTGAGCGGGATGCGGATCTTGCCGCAGGGCGAAGTCATCGCCTTGGAGATCAGCCCGGTGAGCTTGCCCTCGATGTCGAAGTAGCGGATCTCGCGGAAGTTGAAGAGCTTTTCGTAGAATTCGGCCCAATGGTTCATCCGCCCGCGGTTCACATTGTGGGTCAAATGATCGAGGTAGGTGAGGTGCGAGGCGTGGCTCGCCTCCCGTTCCGCGGCATCGGGCAAGAAGTCGAAATCGACGTCGTAGATCGTGCCTTTCTCGCCATAGCGGTCGACCAGATAGAGGATCGATTCGCCGATGCCCTCGATCGCCGGGATGTCGAGCTCGCCCTCGGCAACGTCATTGTGCACGTCGACCGCACCGAGGCTCATCGCATGGTCGTGCGCCGCCTTCGCATCCTTGACTCGGAAGGCCATGGCGCAGGCGCTCGGGCCATGCTCGGCCGCGAAATGGGCGGCGAAACTGTCCGGCTCGGCGTTGATGATGAAGTTGATGTCGCCCTGCCGGTGCAGCGTCACATTCTTGCGTTTGTGGTGGGCGACGGCAGGAAAGCCCATCTTGGTGAACAGCCCGCGCAGCAGCTCGGGATCGGGCGCGGCATATTCGACGAACTCGAAGCCGTCGGTGCCCATCGGGTTGGCGAACCCGGTGGCGGTTTGCTCCTCTAGCGAGGTGGCCATTTCAGTCTCCTTTGTGGGCCAGTTGCGCCCTGAGCAGCGGCATTTCAAGCATCGCTAAAGTTCACAATGTTCACAGTCTTACGCGTGCGTGCGCGTGTCCGTACGCGCGAGGAGGTAGCTGGGACAGAGAAGGTTCGACTCGCGGTTGATCGCGCATCAGGCGCGGCTTAGGCAGACCAACGCGCAATAGGACAGGAAAATCTCCGCCACCGCCGTCATTGCGAGGAGCGCAGCGACGCGGCAATCCAGAATGCCCTAGGAATGCGCGATATCGTCGAACACGTCGCGCCAGTCCGGGTTCAGCGCCTCGATCAACTTCAGCTTATCGGCGCGCTTGCCCGCTTTGATCTGTTTCTCGCGGGCGATGGCTTCCGGCATCCACGCGTGCAGCTCGTACCAGACGAGCAGCCTGCAACCATATTGGACAGTGAAGCCGCCGGTTATCCCCTCGCGGTGCTGCCAGGCGCGATGAACAAGGCTAGAGGTTCCTCCGGTATACAGCGTCCCGTTCCGCCTGCTGGCCATGATGTAAACTGCGGGTTGTTTCATACCTTGGTGACTGCGTAATTGTCGTTCTGGATTGCCACGCCCCTGCGGGGCTCGCAATGACGGCGGGGAGGTGGAGATGGTTGTGCCCGAAGGCTGGACGATGGAGGACGGCGGCAAGGCGCTGCTGCGTAGCTTCAAGTTCAAGGATTTCAGCGAGGCGTTCGGATTCCTCACCCGCGTCGCGCTGCACGCCGAGAAGGTCGATCACCACCCTGAGTTCAACAGCGTGTGGAACCGCGTCGATTTCCGCCTGACCAGCCACGATGCGGGCGGCGTGACGGAGCGGGATGTGAAGCTGGCCGAGGCGATCAATCGACTCGCATGAGGGTGGAAAGCGGTAACCGAGACCCTAGCAGTCTTTGGCGCACCGGTTTGCAATGAAAGTGAAAGCAATCCTCGCTCGAGTAAGGGCTAGCAATGTTGCAACCGCATAGGTCGCACCGGCCAATACCAAGCCTCCGACAGCCCGTTGTGCCGGTGGAATCCACCAAAGGCCCGCCATCGAAACTGCGAACACAGCTCCGACGACAACAAAGAAAGCGCGAGAAGTGCCTAGCTCGACGGTTGCCTGCGCCGACTGAGCATCAACTACGGCCGAGTCAAAGAACGAAAGGGCTGCGAGTGTTCCGAGATTGCCGCCGGACGGCCACCCTTTCTTACCGACCACGCGGCTGGCTTCGCGGTCGAGGTCGGTAAAGCCGCTCGAATCCAAATAGTCAGCGGCGCAATCCAAGAATCGGTTCCGATCCGATGGGCCTAGATGGATTGTGAGTTTGTGAGCAAACATGCCCAACCTTATTCATCGATGCCGCTAATGTCTGCAATGGCTCAAACTCGGCCATTGTGCGTTCAGGCTTGAGATGAGATACGGAGCCGCAATGACCCGCAACACGATCAGCGCCGTTTATTATTATCCCGACGAGGTTGGGACCGGCTGACGCGCGTTTAGCTCAGATAAACCAACCTCGACCCGCTTGGCCTCCGCCCGGCGGGTTTTTTGTTGCTGAAATGAAGGACGAAGAATGTTGGATACCGAAGAGACAGTTCCCCCTCCACCGTCCTCCGGACGGCCCCCCTCCCCGAGCAAGCTCGGGGCGGATTGGGAGCGGTACGTCGTTCCGCAGAATTGGGAGGCGTTTAGCGCTGAGGACCATGCGGTGTGGGATTTGCTGTTCGCACGGCAGGTCGAGCTGCTTGGCAGCCGCGTGGTGTCGCCGTTTCTCGACGGGATCGATTTGCTGCGGTTGGCGCACCCCGGCGTGCCCGACGTCGAGGGGCTGAACGCGATCCTCGAGCCGCGCACCGGGTGGCGGACGGTCGCGGTGCCGGGGCTGGTGCCCGACGATGTTTTCTTTGCGATGCTGTCGGAACGCGTGTTCCCCGTGGGCAATTTCATCCGCACCCGCGAGCAGCTTGATTATCTCGAGGCGCCCGACTGCTTCCACGACATGTTCGGGCACATCCCGATGCTCGCGCACCACGACTATGCCGAGATGACCCGCCACGTCGGCGAGCTCGGCTCGGCCGCGATTGCTGCGGGCGAGGGCCACCGCGCCGCGCGGCTTTACTGGTACAGCGTCGAGTTCGGGCTGGCCAAGGAGCATGGCGAGTTGAAAATCCTCGGCGCCGGACTCGCGTCGAGCTTTGGCGAAGCGCATTTCAGCCTGGAGAGCGACACGGTCGAGAGGCTGCCCTTCTCGATCGAGCGCGCCGTCAACACGCCCCATCGGAACGACGTGTTCCAGCCGCGCTATCTCGTCTCCGAATCTCTGGAAAAGACGATCGCCGACGTGCTGGCGTTGACGCCCGAGGCGTTGCTTCGCCTTCGGTCATGCTAAACTTGTTTCAGCATCCATTGGGGGGACGAACGGAACCCTTCTCGAAAATGGACAGGGTGACGAAAATGTCGAGGTGGTTATAGCCGTTCTCCATGGCCGACCAGACGACGAGGCACGAATATCGCAGCGGGCACGACCCGCGGACGCTGCGCGACGCGCTCGGCTGCTTCGCCACGGGCGTGACGGTCGTGACCTGCCTCGACGACGACCAAAAGCCGGCCGGGATCACCGTCAACAGCTTCACCTCGGTCTCGCTCGATCCGCCGTTGCTGCTGGTGTGTCTGCACAAGCAGGCAGCCGCCGCGACATCCCTGATCAAAGCCGATTGCTTCGCGGTCAACGTGCTCCAGCGCGAGCAACAGCCGGCCTCGATCAAATTTTCGACCCGGGTCGAGGACCGGTTCGGCGCAATGGCCTGGTCGTGCGGCGAGGCCGGTGCGCCGATTCTCGAGGAATCCCTGTGCGTGTTCGAATGCGAACGCTTCGCCGTCCACGACGGCGGCGACCACCACATCCTGATCGGCCGGGTGGTCAAGGCGAGCTTCGACGCGGCCCTCGACCCGTTGCTGTTCTTCCGCGGCAGCTACCGCCGGTTGCACTTCGACTAGCTTAGGCTAGCTAGGCCTCCATGCTGGCTTTGGACTTCATCAAGGCGAACCGCGAGACGGTCGAGCGCGCGATCCGCGACAAGGGGGTCGAGCTCGATCTCGATATCCTGTTGGCGCTCGATGCCCAGGTGCGCGCGCTCAAGACCGAGATCGAAGCGCTTCGGGCCGAGCGCAATGCGATCAGCGCTTTGTTCCCCAAGGCCGCGCCGGACGCAAAGGCCGAGCTTGGCCGCAAGGCGAAGGAAGCCGGCGCGCGGGCGTCGGAGCTGGAGAACGACCTCGCGGCCAAGGAAGGTGAGTTGTCGGTGCTGATGCTGCGGCTCCCCGGCATTCCGTACCAAGGTGCGCCGGTCGGACCGGACGAACATTCAAACGTCGTCATCCGCACCGAAGGCTCGCTGCCCACGTTCGACTTCGAGCCGCTCGACCATGTCGCGCTGATCGAGAAGAACGACTGGGCCGATCTCTCGCGCGTCACCCCAATCTCGGGGTCGCGGACGTACTGCCTCAAGGGCGGGCTGGCGCTGCTCGAGACCAAGCTGATGGCCTGGGCGCTGGAGAAGATCGCGGCCGCCGACTTCACGCCCATCACCGTGCCGGCGATCGCGCGCGAGCAAGCCTTCCTCAACCAGGGCCAGTTCCCGGGACACCGCGAGGAAACCTACGAACTGCCCAACGACGATCTGTGGCTTGCGGGGACCGCCGAGGTGGTGCTGACCTCGCTCCATTCGGGCGAGATCATCGAGGCGGACAAGCTGCCGATTCTCTACGCCGGCTACTCGCCCTGCTTCCGCCGCGAGGCCGGGAGCGCGGGGAAGGACGTGCGCGGGCTGCTGCGCGTCCACCAGTTCGTCAAGGTCGAGCAATATGTGATCTGCGAGGCCGATGACGCGCGGTCAGCGGAATGGCATGCGAAGCTGCTCGGGCTCGCCGAGGAATTGCTCCAGGCGATGGAAATTCCGTATCAGGTGATCGAGACGTCGACCGGCGACATGGGCCTCGGCAAATATCGCATGAACGACATCGAAAGCTGGGTGCCGTCGCTCGGCAAATATCGCGAGACCCACAGCTGCTCGACTTTGCACGACTGGCAGGCGCGGCGCGCGAACCTCCGGTACCGGGGAGCGGACGGCAAGGTGCGGTTTGCGCACACGCTCAACAATACGGCGCTCGCTTCCCCGCGCATCCTGGTGCCCTTGTTGGAAAATCATCAGACAGCGGACGGCAGGGTGAAGCTGCCCGGAGTGCTTCAAGAATTGATGGGACGCGAATTCCTTTGAACCGGCCTGTCCCCCCACAGCAGTGGGAAGGCGACGACGCACCGCCGACGCGCGGCAATTGGGGCGAGATCGCGTGGAACTTCGGGCGGATGCTCGGCAGTTTCCGCAAGCGCGGGCCGCGCGGGCCCGAGGACGGCCAGCCGGTGCTGGTCATCCCCGGCTTCCTGTGCAGCGATCAGACGACCTTTTCGCTGCGCCGCGAGCTGGCCCGCCAGGGTTTCCGCGTCCACGGCTGGAAGCAGGGATGGAATCTGGGCGCGAAGCCCGACACGCTCGAAAAACTCGGGGAACGGATCGATGGGCTCGGCCACGACCGGCCGATCGTGATCGTCGGCTGGAGCCTCGGCGGGCTCTTCGCGCGTGAATATGCCCGTTACCGCCCGGAGCAGGTGAAGGCGGTGATCACGCTCGGCTCGCCGTTCTCGGGCGACCCGCGCCAGAACAATGTCTGGCGGCTTTACGAGTGGGTCGCGAAGCATCCCGTCGACGAGCCGCCGATCCCGCGGATCACCGACAAGCCGCCGGTGCCGCACCTCGCGATCTGGTCGCGGGAGGATGGGCTGATCGCGCCGCGCTCGGCCCGCGGGCTGGATCACGAGCGCGACAAGGCGGTCGAGCTCGACTGTCACCATATGGCCTTCGCGATCTCGCCGCGCGCTTCGAAGCAGGTGGTGCGCGAGGTCAGCAAGTTCCTGACGGAGATCGGTTCCTAGCCGCGCCCGAGTGGTAGTGGGTCAGTTTGAAAATAAGTCGGATTGACTTCGCTTCTCGCGATCGCCTCCTGTATCATCGCTCAAAGCATGGAGGCGCGAGTGCTAATCAAGAAGGTCGGGTGGGGACTCCTAGCGGCAACGGTCGTCTGGCTGTTCTCTCGCAGCGGGTATCTCGCTTTGCTCGCCTTCTCGTTTGTTGCAGGTGCGGCGCTGTTTCGAGCTTACTGGCACAGCGTCAGCGAGAAGACCGATGCCTAAAGACCCACGCGGAGCGAAGCGCCCGCGCGACCCGAACCAACTGGCAAAGGTGATCGCCGATATCGCGACGGGCGAGGCAAGCGAAGGGGCCCAACCCCTCTCCCCCGCAGAACGCGGTCGGATCGGCGGCAAGACGGGCGGGAAGGCTCGCGCGGCCAAGCTCTCTCCCGAAGAGCGGAGCGCGTCCGCGCGGAAGGCCGCTACCGCTCGCTGGAGTCGGTGAGTTCCAACGGCAATTCCAAGGTGTTTCCCTTCCTCGGCAACACCTGATCGACCATGTGCAGGAAACGCTTCCACCCGTAGCCGTTCGCAATCGCCAGCCGCTGGAACATCAGGACTGCGTGCATGTGCGTTGCAAGCATCGGGTCGCCGATGTCCTCTGACAGCCACTGATGTAGCCGGTTCGGATAGCCGCCTTCGGCGCGGATGTTGATTACGCACAGCTCGTGAAGATCTACGGCGAGCCCCGCTACGCGGTAGGCCCGGACCGTCGCTACAGCCCCGGTGAGTGCTGCGGAGCAAGGAAGCATCTGGTTACCGGCAACCCAAACCCGTCGCACGTCAGCACGTCATTCGTAGAGCGCCAGAACCTGACCATGCGGATGCATATGCGCCGCTTTACTCGACTGACCAACGCGTTCTCAAAGAAGGTCGAGAACCACGCCTACGCGGTCGCGCTGCACATGATGTATTACAACTTCGTCCGCATCCATCAGTCGCTTCGCGTCACCCCGGCAATGGCCGCTGGCGTCAGCGATCGGCTTTGGGAAATTGGCGATATCGTGGCGCTGATCGAAAAGGCGGAAAGCCGCATCCCGACGAAGCGTGGACCTTACAAGAAACAGGTGGCCTAGCGGGCCGGTTTTCCCTTGGGCTCACCGGCGCGCTTGGTAGCCTTCCAAGCGCCAGATACCGGGGCGAAAAACGTTGTTACCGCCTCGCCTGCCTGCTTCTTCACATAGGCCTTGTCGACGGTGATAAAGCGCCCCGACTTTGCGGACCGCTGCGTCTGAGCCGCACCGTTCTTTGCCATCAACTCTTCCAATCCAATTTGCGAACGAACTTGCGAACCTCGTTCAGCAAGAACAATCCAAAGCAGAAAACGTCTAACCCGTATAGACCGATTTCTAGATAGTGCGTGGATGTTACAAGCCAAGGTGGCGCTCCCATCCGCGCGAGCCAATCAACAAAGATGGCCAAACCAAGGGCCACCAGCCCAATGAACACGAACGCGACCGCTCCAACCGTAATTTGGATGGTCAAATCCACGATTGGCTTCGCATCTACCGGTAATTTTAGTCCCATCCCCGATATCCCCCGGTGAAGAGCTAACAACGTCTAGACTTCCACGTCCAGTCGAGTCAGAATCCCACCAGCTTAGACAAGCGCACGCTTCCCGATTGGCCGGCTGAGTAAGCAGGCAGCCAGCCAGGAAAGGAGGTGATGTGAAATGGCTAAGTCATTCAAGATTGGCAGAAGCGCCGTTAGCGGTAAGTTCATGCCGGTCAAGAAGGCTCAGGGATCGCCAAAGGCGGTCGTTGAGACGATCAAGCGTTAAGCTAAGGCACCAACCAGAAGCTTAACGTGGAACCAAAGGGTCACCCGGGTCCGAAAGGGCTCGGGTGATTCTTCTTGTGCCTAATTCCCCCTCGCGTCAAGCACGGATTCGTAACATTTCCGTGCCTCTGCTAACGAGTCGAAAATGGCGGACAATCCACGGAAGAACGTCACCTTTTCGGAAGCGACGCTTCGTTATCTCGACGACATTGTGAAAACCGGAACGCACGGCCCAGATGCGACGGCGGTGATCCGTTCGCTGGTCGAACAAGGTGTGAGAGACGCAATCGACAAAAAGCTGATCCGCGTCCGCAAAATTTCAAAGTGACCCACTACCGCCCGAGTCGCGCGATTGACTCCATGCCGCGAGTCGCGAAATAAGAACAAAAGTAGAACAGAAACACTGTGAGTCGTGTGGCAAGAGGACTATCTCTGGTCGCCGGCGGAGCTGTCTCCGCGCGGCGTAAGGCCTTCGGCGGTCCCCCTCCCCTGCAAATGCAGGGGAGGTTGGCGACCCTGTCCGAGCTCTTCGCCGCGCACCCGCGCGATGGCGGTTGGGCCGGGTTCCTCCTGGCGCAGGTCGATCCGGCGAGACCCGTGCTGTGGATCCAGGACCGGATGGCGATCCTCGAATCCGGACGAATCCATCCGCCGGGACTGCCATCGCAAAACCTCATCCACGTCGAAACGCGCGATGCGCGCGACGCGCTGTGGGCGATGGAGGAGGGCGTAAGATGCGCCGCGCTCTCGGCCGTGATCGGCGAATTGTGGGGCGACCCGCGCGCGCTCGACTTCACCGCGACGCGGCGGCTCGCGGTCGCATCGGAACGCAGTGGCACGCCGTGCTGGTTGGTGCGCCTGGGCGGCACGGCCAACCTCAGCGGCGCGCGAATGCGCTGGCGAATCGCGAGCGCGCCGAGCCTCATCCATCCGCTCGACGCGCGCGCGCCGGGGCTCCCGGCATGGGATGCCGAACTGTTCCGCGCGCGCGGAACGCCGCCGGGCCGGTGGAGCCTCGCGCATGAAGCGGATCACTTCCATCTGGTTGCCGCATCTGGCGATCGAGCGCTGGGCGAAGGCGAGCGACTCACCGCCTGACGCACCGGTCGTCCTGACCGTCGAGGGCACGCACGGACTGATTATCCACGCGGTCACGCAAGCTGCCGCCGAGCGTGGCGCGCGGCCCGGCGCGCGGCTGACCGACGCCCGGGCGCTCGATCCCACACTGGTCGCGGAAGCCGCCGATCCCGCCGGCGATGCCGCGCTGGTCGAGCGGCTGGCGCAATGGGCGGGCCGCTGGTCGCCGTTGGTCGAGGTCGACGGCGGCGGGTTGAGGCTCGACGTGACCGGAGTCGCGCATCTGTTCGGCGGCGAAGCGGCAATGGTCGCGGACATGCAGATGCGGTTCGCCGCATTGGGCCTCACCGCGCGCATTGCCATCGCTCCGACTACGACAGCCGCCTGGGCGCTGGCGCGATACAAGGGCGACATTCCTGCCCTTCCCGTCGCCGCTCTCCGCCTCGATCCGGACACCGTGCGCACGCTCGAACGGCTTGGGTTGAAGACCATCGGCGCGCTGATGGCCATGCCGCGGCTGGCGCTGGCGCGGCGGTTCCGCGGCGCGGACAATGTCGTCGATGCGCTCGACCGGATGTTGGGGCGCAAGGACGAGCCGCTGACAGCTGCCCCCAACGACCCGCCGCCACGCGCGGCGCTGCGGCTCGAGGAACCGGCGACGCATTCCGAAGCCGCGGCCCAGCCGCTCGAGCGGCTGATCCCCAGACTGGTCCGCCAGCTGGAGCGCAAGCGTCTCGGTGCGCGGCGGCTGACGCTGACCGGCTTCCGGGTCGACGGCAGCGTCGCGCAAGCCGGCGTCGCCACCGCGATTGCCAGCCGCGAGCCCCAGCATCTGGCGCGACTGCTGGCGGACAAGGCGGCGGCGCTAAACCCGGAGTTCGGCTTCGACGCCTTCGCGCTTGAAGCGGATTGGTGCGAATCGCTCGGCGCCGCGCAGGAGTCGCTGGTCGAGGAACCGTCAGGCGAGCGCGATATCGCGCGGCTGATCGACCGGCTGAGCGTCAAGCTCGGCCCCGATCGCGTGCTGCGGCCGCAGGCGTATGAGAGCCATTTGCCGGAACGGGCGAGTGGGTGGGTGAGTGCAATAATTTCCTCCTCAACGCCGATGGGGAGGGGAACTATTCCCCGCAGAGGGAATGGTGGAGAGGTAAAAAACGCCGCCGCCAGTTACCCCTCCACCATGCTCCGCATGGCTCCCCTCCCCAGCCCAGGCTGGGGAGGAACCAGACCTCAACGTCTCCTCGACCGGCCCGAAGCGATCGACGTGATTTACGCGAGCCCCGAAGGCGTGCCCCGCCGATTCGTGTGGCGGCGCGCGGTGCATGACATTGCGCGGGTCGAAGGGCCCGAGCGGATCGCGCCCGAATGGTGGCGCTCGCCGTCGTCGGCGCGGCTGCGCGATTATTACCGGGTCGAGGACGGCACGGGCCGCCGCTACTGGATCTACCGCGAGGGCGTGATCGGCGACGGCCGCGGCGGATTACCGAACTGGTTCATGCACGGGCTGTTTGGATGATGTCCGGACCCTTCCAAGTTCCCCGGCGAAGGCCGGGGTCCAGGGCAGCGGAAACCGCTGCTCATCGCAGCGGCCTGGGCCCCGGCCTTCGCCGGGGAACATAATCATGCCCGAGAAGGCCGGATTTTCGCGGATGAAGCTGGTGCGGCGCGCGGACCTGCCGCCGCCCCCGGTCGAGCGTTCGCCGTTCGTCGAACTCGGGCTCGCCTCGCCCTTCTCGTTCCTGCGCGGAGCGTCGGACGCGATCGAACTGACCTTGCGCGCGCTCGAACTCGGCATGGATTGCATCGGGATCGCTGACCGCAATACGCTCGCCGGGGTCGTGCGGATGCACAGCGCGTGCAAGACCGCAGGCCTGAAGCCGTTGATCGGCTGCCGGCTCGATTTGACCGATGCGCCGAGCCTGCTCGCTTATCCGATCGACCGAGACGGTTACGGACGGCTGTCGCGGCTGCTCAGCCTGGGCAAGATGCGCGCCGACAAAGGCGAATGCGAATTGTCACTGCGCGACGTCGCCGATCATGCCGACGGCATCGCCTTCATCGCCTGGCCCGGGGACGATCTCGACGCTTTTGAAGCCGAGCTGCCGCGCCTCATCGACGCATTGACATCACTGCGTCATGTCGCGGCAAGCTGGCTCTATCGCGGCGGCGACGCGGCGCGGATCGAGCAGCTCGACCGGCTGGCGCGCGCCAACGGCTGCACAATCCTCGCCACCAACGACGTATATTATCACGCCCCCGACCGCCGGCCGTTGCAGGACGTCGTCACCTGCATCCGCGAGAAAGTGACGATCGCGACCGCCGGTTACTTGCTCAACCCCAATGCCGAGAGCCATCTGAAACCGGCGGGCGAGATGGCGCGCCTGTTCGCGCGCTGGCCACACGCGATTTCGGCGACGCGCGAATTCGCCGATGCGCTGCACTTCAGCCTCGACGAACTGCGCTACGAATATCCGCGCGAGAGTGTGCCCGAAGGCCGGACGCCGCAGCAATATCTCGACCATCTGACTTGGGAGGGCGCGAAGCAACGCTGGCCCGACGGCATATCCGACAAGGTTCTGAAACAGCTCAACCACGAGCTGGCACTGATCGAGAAACTCAACTTCGCGCGTTACTTCCTGACCGTCCACGACATCGTCGCCTTCGCGCGCAGCCTCGACCCGCCGATCCTGTGCCAGGGCCGCGGCTCGGCGGCGAACAGCGCGGTCTGTTATTGCCTCGGCATCACCGCGGTCGACCCCGCGACCAGCGATTTGCTGTTCGAGCGGTTCATCTCCGAGGAGCGGCGCGAGCCGCCTGACATCGACGTCGATTTCGAACATGAGCGGCGCGAGGAAGTGATCCAGCACATCTACGGGAAATACGGCCGCGAGCGGGCCGGGATCGCCGCGACCGTGATCCACTACCGCCCGCGCTCGGCGATCCGCGAGGTCGGCAAGGTGATGGGCCTCAGCGAAGACGTCACCGCCGCGCTCGCCTCGACCATCTGGGGCAGCATGGACCCCGAACTCGAAGACGCGCGGGCCAATGACGCCGGGCTCGATCTCAGCGATCCGCATCTCCGGCGGACGATGAAACTCGCCGAGCAATTGATCGGCATGCCGCGCCATCTGTCGCAACATGTCGGCGGCTTCATCCTGACCGAGCGGCCGCTGACCGAAACGGTGCCGATCGGCAATGGCGCGATGGACGACCGCACCTTCATCGAATGGGACAAGGACGACATCGACGAGCTCGGAATCCTCAAGATCGACGTACTCGCGCTCGGCATGCTGACCTGCATCCGTAAATGCTTCGACCTGGTGCGGCTGCACCACGGCGAGGATTGGTCGTTGGCGACTGTCCCGCAGGAGGTGCCGGAAGTCTACGACATGCTGTGTCGCGGGGATTCGCTCGGCGTGTTTCAGGTCGAAAGCCGGGCGCAGATGAACATGCTGCCGAGGCTGAAGCCCCGCTGTTTCTACGACCTCGTGATCGAGGTCGCGATCGTCCGGCCGGGGCCGATCCAGGGCGACATGGTCCACCCGTTCTTGAAGCGTCGCAGCGGCAAGGAGCCGGTGACCTTCCCCTGCCCCGACCCCGCGCACGGCCCGCCCGACGAGCTCGAAAAAATCCTCGGGCGGACGCTGGGCGTGCCGATCTTCCAGGAACAGGCGATGAAGATCGCGCTCGATGCGGCCAAATTCAGCTCGGAGGAAGCCAACCAGCTGCGCAAGGCGATGGCGACCTTCCGCTCGAAGGGGAATATCGAAGTCCTGCAGGACAAGATGGTCGGGCGGATGGTGTCGCGCGGCTACGACCCCGATTTCGCCCAGCGTTGCTTCGACCAGATCAAGGGCTTCGGCGAATATGGCTTCCCCGAAAGCCATGCGGCGAGCTTCGCGCATCTGGTCTACGTGTCGAGCTGGCTCAGGTGGAAATATCCGGCGGCGTTCGCGGCCGCGCTGTTGAACTCGCAGCCGATGGGCTTCTACGCGCCCGCGCAGATCGTCCGCGACGCGAAGGAGCATGGCGTCGAAGTGCGCGAGATCGACGTCAATGAGAGCGATTGGGATTGCACGTTGGAACCCCCATCCGTTCGTCCCGAGCGCGTCGAGGGACGTGTCTCGACTTCGCTCGACACGAACGGCGTTTGTTTGAGATTAGGTCTCCGCCAGGTCGACGGGCTGCAACGCGAGGCCGCCGACCGGCTGGTTGCGCGACGGCCCTATGCTTCGGTCGAGGAATTGCGGTCGCGTGGGCAGGTGCCGGTGCATGCGATCCAGCGGCTCGCCGCGGCCGACGCGTTCCGCTCGATGGGCCTCGATCGCCGCGCGGCACTGTGGGATTCGCGAGCGCTAAAGCAGGCGCCGGATTTGCCGCTGTTCGCTCATGCCGAGGCCCGCGACGAAGGCGTTGAAAACGCGCCCGCGATCCTGCCCGCGATGCCGCTGTCCGAGCATGTCGTGAACGATTATCAGACCATCCGCCTCTCGCTGAAGGCGCATCCGATGACCTTCCTGCGCGAGCATTATGCGGGCCGAAAATTCGTCACCGCCGATCAATTGAAATCGATCAAGGACGGCAAGCGCCTATCGATCGCCGGGCTGGTGCTGATTCGCCAGCGCCCGGGCAGCGCCAAAGGCGTGGTGTTCATTACGCTGGAGGATGAAACCGGGGTCGCCAACCTCGTCGTCTGGCCCGACGTGTTCGAACGGCAGCGCAAGATCGTGATGGGTGCGCGGCTGATGGCCGTCCACGGCGTGGTCCAGAGCGAGGACGGGGTGATTCACGTCGTCGCTCGGCGGCTTGAGGACCATACCCATATGCTGCATCACCTCAGCGATGAGTTGGTTACACCTGCTTTGTCACGCGGTGACGCTCCCGGAACCATCCGGCCGCCCGTCGCACGCCACCCTCGGGACGTCGAAATCATCCCCAAAAGCCGCGATTTTCACTAAAATTGTTCATCTAGGCGCAAGCTGAAGGTGCCATTTCCGCCACAAAATCCCCCTAGAGCAGAGTGATGAACCGGATTCTCCTGAAGACCGCGCTGTTCGCGTTCGCGGCTGCCTTGCCCTTCACGGCCCAGGCCCAGGCCGCGCTCGAGGGCCAGTGGCGCAACGCCAAGGACAGCGTGACCGTGAAGGTCGTGCCGTGCGGCAACGCGTGGTGCGGCAACGTCGTCGACGCCACCGAAAAAGCCAAGGAGGGCGCGCGCCGGGGCGGGACGCCGAACCTGATCGGAACGCGGATCCTGACCGGCCTGCGCCCAGCCGGGGACGGCACCTACAAGGGCCAGGCGTTCGATCCCAAACGCAACATCCGGGTCCCGGCGACGGTCCGCGTGCTCGGCCCCAATGCGATCACGGTGCGCGGCTGCGCGATCGCCGGAATGCTGCTGTGCAAGGAACAGCGCTGGACGCGCGTCAGCTGAGCGCGATTACCTTGGGGCCAATCTCGCCCGCCAGAACCGCCGCTTGCAGCGCGGCCAGGTCCGACGCCCAGTAACGGTCGGAAGTGAAACGCGGGGTCAACTCGCGGATCACGTCATGGATCGGCTGCAGTTTCGGCGAGATCTTGAGCGGCGCGTGATAATCCACCCCCTGCGCCGCCGCGATCAACTCGACCGCGATTACGCCGGCCGCATTGCGCGCGATCTGCCCGGCCTTGCGCGCGGCGATCGGGGCCATCGACACATGGTCTTCCTGCCCGGCCGAGGTCGGGATCGAATCGACGCTCGCGGGGAAGGCGAGGGTTTTGTTCTCGCTAACCAGCGCGGCCGCGGTGACCTGGTGGATCATCAGCCCCGAATTGAGCCCGCTATTCTCGGTCAGGAAGGGCGGCAAACCGCTCATCTTGGGGTCGATCAACACGCCGACACGGCGTTCGGACAGTGACCCGACCTCGCACAGCGCCATGGCGATCGTATCGGCGGCGAAGGCGACCGGCTGGGCGTGGAAATTGCCGCCGGAGATGGCTGAATCGTCGTCGGGGAAGAGGATCGGATTGTCGGTCACCGCGCCGGCCTCGATGGTCAGCGTGCGCGCGGCATTGTCGAGCAGGTCGAGCGCGGCGCCCATGACCTGCGGCTGGCAGCGGAAGCTGTAGGGGTCCTGGACCTTCGAACAGCAACATTCGTGGCTGGCAAGGATTTCGCTGCCGTCGAGCAGCTCACGGAGCGCCGCGGCGACGCGAATTTGGCCGGGTTGGCCGCGCAATTCCGACACGCGCGCGTCGAACGGCTTGACCGAGCCCTTCAACGCATCGACCGACATCGCGCCGGCGGCGATCGCGGCAGCGAACACGCGCTCGCCGGCGAACAAGGCATCGAGCGCCAGCGCGGTCGAGGCCTGGGTGCCGTTGATCAGCGCGAGACCTTCCTTGGGTCCGAGCTGGAGCTCGGTCCGCCCGAGCCGCTCAAGCGCGACGTGCGCCGACATCCGTTCGCCCGCGAGGTCGATCTCGCCATAGCCCATCAGCGCGGCGGTCATGTGGGCGAGCGGCGCGAGGTCGCCCGACGCCCCGACGCTGCCTTGCGACGGAATCACCGGCATCGCGTCGCGGTCGAGCAACGCCTGCAGCGCCTCGATCACCAGCGGCCGCACACCCGAATGGCCGCGGCCGAGGCCGAGCAGCTTGAGCACGATCATCAGCCGCGTGACGTGGCGCGGCAGCGGCTCGCCGAGCCCGGCGCTGTGCGACAGGATGAGGTTGGTCTGGAGTTCGGCCAGGCGGTCGTCGGGGATGCGCGTGCTGGCGAGCAGACCGAAGCCGGTGTTGATGCCATAAACCGTCTCGCCGCTGGCGACGATGCGATCGACCGAGGTGGCCGCATTCACGATGCGCTGCATCGATGCGGCGTCGAGGTTGCCAGCTTCACCCTGCCAGAGCTTGCGCAGCGTCGGGAGGTCGAGGTTCTCAGGATTCAGCTTCAACCCAAACTCCGTTCGGGCTGAGCATGTCGAAGCCCTGCCCTTCTCTTTCGCCCTAAGAACAAGAACAGTCCTTCGACAAGCTCAGGACGAACGGTTGTTACGCTCCTTGGCCGATCATCGGCAAATCCAGCCCCTGTTCGCGCGCGCAGTCAATCGCGATGTCGTAGCCGGCGTCCGCGTGGCGCATGACGCCGGTGCCGGGGTCGTTCCAGAGGACGCGTTCGAGGCGGCGGGCTGCATCGTCGGTACCGTCGGCGACAATCACCATACCGGCATGCTGCGAATAGCCCATGCCAACCCCGCCGCCATGATGCAGCGACACCCAGGTCGCGCCCGACGCGGTGTTCAGCAACGCGTTGAGCAGCGGCCAGTCTGAGACGGCGTCGCTGCCGTCGATCATGCTCTCGGTCTCGCGGTTGGGCGAGGCGACGCTGCCGCTGTCGAGATGGTCGCGGCCGATGACGATGGGAGCGGAAACTTCGCCATTCTTGACCATCTCGTTGAAGGCCAGGCCGAGGCGGTGGCGCTGGCCGAGGCCGACCCAGCAAATCCGCGCCGGCAGGCCCTGAAACGCGATCCGCTCGCGCGCCATATCGAGCCAGCGGTGGAGGTGCGGGTCGTCCGGGATCAGTTCCTTCACCCTTTGGTCGGTGCGATAGATGTCTTCGGGGTCGCCCGACAGCGCCGCCCAGCGGAACGGGCCGATGCCGCGGCAGAACAAAGGCCGGACATAGGCCGGGACGAAACCCGGAAAATCGAAGGCGTGAGTGACGCCTTCGTCCTTGGCCTCCTGGCGGATGTTGTTGCCGTAATCGAAGGTCGGCACGCCGAGTTTCTGGAACGCCAGCATCGCCTCGACATGTGCGGCCATCGACTTGCGCGCTGCGGCCACGACGGTGGCGGGATCGCGCTCGCGCGTCTCCTGCCATTTGGCGACGGTCCAACCGGCGGGACAGTAGCCGTTGGCCGGATCGTGCGCGCTGGTCTGATCGGTCAGCGCATCGGGCTTGATCCCGCGCGCCAGCATCTCGGGGAGGATGTCGGCGGCATTGCCGAGCAACCCGACCGACGTCGGCTCGGTGGCGGTGCGGATAATTTCCAGCGCCTCGTCAATGCTGGTCGCGCGCCGATCGACGTAACGCGTCTCGAGCCGTTTCTCGATCCGGCTCTCCTGGACTTCGATGGCGATGCAGTGGGCGCCCGCCATGACTGCGGCCAGCGGCTGCGCGCCGCCCATCCCGCCGAGCCCCGCCGTCAAAATCCATTTGCCCTCCAGGTCGCCGCCATAATGCTGGCGGCCCATCTCGGCGAAGGTCTCGTAGGTGCCTTGGACGATGCCCTGCGTGCCGATGTAGATCCAGCTGCCGGCGGTCATCTGGCCATACATCATAAGGCCCTTGCGATCGAGCGCGTTGAACACCTCCCAATTCGCCCATTTAGGGACGAGGTTGGAGTTGGCGATGAGCACGCGGGGCGCGTCCTTGTGGGTGCGGAACACGCCGACCGGCTTGCCCGACTGAACGAGCAGGGTCTCGTCGTCCTCCAGGCGTTCGAGCGTTTCGACGATCTTGTCGTAACATTCCCAGTTGCGCGCCGCGCGGCCGATCCCGCCGTAGACAACCAGGCTCTGCGGATCCTCGGCGACCTCATCGTCGAGATTGTTCATCAGCATCCGGACGGCAGCCTCGGTCGCCCAGCTCTTGGCGACGATCTCGCTGCCGCGCCGTGCGCGGATGTGGCGGCTATTGTCGCGTCGGTTATTCAGCTGTCCGCTCCATTGAAAATGCGCCGCTCCGGCCCCGGCAGGCCGATCCAGTAGCCGAGCTCCGCGAGAGTTTCGATGTTCCATACGGCCAGGTCGGCGGCCTTGCCCGGAGCGATAGTGCCGATGTCCTTATCCAAACCGAGCGCGCGCGCGGCGTTGATGGTCATTCCGGTGATCGCTTCTTCCGGAGTCAGCCCGAACAAAGTGCACGCCATGTTCATCGCCAGGGTCGGCGAGAGCAACGGCGACGTGCCCGGATTGCAGTCGGTCGCGACCGCGATCCGTACTTTGTGCTTCCGCAGCAGCTCGACCGGCGGCTTCTTCGTCTCCTGAAGTGCATAAAAAGCGCCGGGGATGAGGACCGCGACGGTTCCGGCCGCGGCCATGGCCTTCGCGCCCGCCTCGTCGAGATATTCGAGATGATCGGCCGATAGCGCGCGATATTGGGCGGCGAGCGCCGCGCCATGCTGGTTCGACAGTTGCTCGGCGTGGAGCTTCACCCGAAGCCCGTGCTGGACAGCTGACTTGAACAACCGCTCCACCTCGTCGGGCGTGAACCCGATGGTGTCGCAATAAGCGTCAACGCTCGCCGCGCCCGCCTTGGCAGCCGCGGGAATCAGCTTGTCGATAATCTCGGTCACATAATGCGCGCGGCGATCGCGCTGATCGGCGGGCAGAGCGTGGAGCGCGAGCAGGGTCGGGACGATGCGGACGGCCTCGTCCTCGCCAAGCTGCTTTGCAATTTTAAGCAGGCGCAGCTCATTCTTGGGATCGAGCCCGTAGCCGGTCTTCACCTCGACCGTCGTGCAGCCGCCGCGCATCAAGGCGTGCAAGCGGCGCCGGCTTTGCGCGAGCAGCGCCTCATCGCTTGCCGCCTTGGTCCTGGCGACGGTCGAGGCGATCCCGCCGCCGGCCTTCGCGATCTCTTCATACGTCGCGCCGGCACGGCGCATCGCATGTTCGTCGGCGCGCGTGCCACCAAACACCAAATGCGTATGGCAATCGACCAGCCCGGGCGTGACCCAGGCGCCGCCAAGCGCATCGACCTGCCCGGCGCGATAGCCGGCCAGCTCGGTTCGTTTGCCGACACGGACGATCTTGCCGTCCTGAATCCCGATCGCGCCATTCTCGACAATGCCGAGGCCGCCACCTTCAAAGGTGGCGATATTGCAATCGACGAGCAGCCGGTCCCACATCGGGCTTGGGCTTTAAGGACGAGGCGGTGTAGCGTCAAAGCGATGGCGGGCTGGCCCAATCTCTCGGACCTGATTGCGACTTCGCACCGGCAGGCGGCGGTCGGACTGATTGGAGCGCCGCTGGCTGCAGGCTCGGTGACGCCCGGCCGCTGCGATCTCGCGCCCGGGTTGCTGCGGCAGACGTGGCGGCGGATCGGCCGATATGATGTCGAGACCGGGCGCGAGCTTGCATCTGAGGTACTGGACCGCGGCGATGTTGAGCTCGCCGGCCTCACCATCGAGCAGGCGACGCCGGTTATCCGGGATGCGGTTGCAGCGAGCGCCGAAGCGCATGCGCTGACGCTGCTGGTGGGCGGCAACAATGCCGTGACGCGGCCCGGAGTCCTTGGGCTCGGCGGATCGCTTGACGAGGTCGGGCTGATCACGCTCGATGCCCATTTCGACATGCGCGACACCAACGAGGGCTTGAGCAACGGCAACCCGGTGCGGGCCCTCATTGAGGACGGCTTGCCGGGCGCGAACATCGCCCAGGTTGGGCTCGCGAGCTTCGCCAACAGTCGCGCCATGCACGAGGATGCGGTCGAGGCCGGCAATCTGGTGGTGACCATCGGCGACGTCCGCCGAGATGGAATCGCCCATGCGATCGATCGCGCGCTCGACCATGTCGCCCATTGCGACGCGCTGGTGATCGATTGCGACATCGACGTCATCGACCGCTCGCAATTCCCCGCCGCGCCCGGCGGTCGCGCCGGAGGAATGCGCGTGGAGGATTTCTATTATGCGGTCCGCAAATTAGCGTCCGATCCGCGCGTGCGGGTGATCGATTTGACCGAATGGGATCCACCGCTCGACGCGACCGATCTTAGCACGCTCACCGCCGCGCGCTGGGTCGCCGAATGCCTCGCGGGGTTCGAGGCGCGCTAGCCCGTTGCCAATCGATGCACGGGCGTTACGGTTGCCCGCCGAGGGAGAGCCGAATGAACATCACTCCGGAAGTGCAAGCCGCGACGACGCGCTACATCGACAGTCTCGGACCGGCCGCGCTGCAGAAGGCGCACGATTACACCATCGGCAAGGAATGGATGCTGCTGTGGGCGCTGGTCGTCGCGGCGGTCGTCACCTGGCTGATCGTCCGCTCCGGATTGCTCGACAAGCTCGACCGCAAGCTCGACGAAAAACGCAGGAACCTGCGAGCGTTCGTGATCGGCCTGGCCTTCGTGGTCATCTCGACCGTCCTGACCCTGCCGTGGACGCTCTACGCCGATTACTTCCGCGAAAAGGGCTATGGCCGCACCAGCCAGCCGCTCGGCGACTGGCTCGGCCAGTTTGCGTTGTCCGGAGCAATCAACGCGCTGATTACGGCGGTTCTCCTCCTCGGCGTTTACTGGCTGATGCGGCGCACCGGCAAACGCTGGTGGCTGTGGTCGGGCGGGCTCGTTGCTGTCGCTTTTTCGGTCCTGATCCTGCTCTCGCCGATCCTGATCGAGCCGCTGTTCAACAAATACGAGCCGGTGCCGCCCGGCAAGGTCCGCGACGCCGTGGTCGAGATGGCCGGCCGCGCCGGCGTGCCGCCCGAGCGGGTGTTCATGTACAACGGCTCCCGCCAGTCGAATAACTTCACCGCCAATGCCGGAGGGGTCGGAAGCACGGCGCGCGTCGCTATCTCCGACGTCGCGCTCAAGAGCGCTTCGCTCGATGAAGTCCGTGCGGTGACCGGTCATGAGATCGGCCACTATGTGCTGAAGCACACCTGGTGGGGCATATTGTTCTACTCGGTCGGAGCGATCTTACTGTTCTGGCTGGCCGACCGCTTTTACGCCACGTTCGCCCGGCTGTTCGGATCGAATGCAAGGATATCGGAGCCGCGGGGCGTGCCGATTCTGAGCTTCATTGTCGCGCTCCTTGGATTGCTGGCTCTGCCGCTGGTCAACACCTTTGGCCGGACGCTCGAGACCCAGGCGGACGCTTACTCGCTGCAAACCGAAAACCGTCCCGACGCGCTGGCGAGCGCGCTCGTGAAGACCGCCGAATACCGCTACCCGCGGCCGGGCGCGGTCGAGGAAACCGTGTTCTACGATCACCCGTCGGTCGAACGGCGGGTGCGGACGGCGATGGCGTGGAAGGCGGCACATCCGGAGCCTCCCACGCCCTAGGCGTGAAGCTTTCACATAGCCCGTCGCCGCGACGCCGCTAGCGTATGCGGCGCAGCAGGGCGGAGGGCGAATGGCGGGGCAGCTGGAGATCGACAGCGGCGACACGGCGTGGATGTTGGTGTCGACGGTGCTGGTGATGCTGATGCTCCTGCCCGGCCTCGCCTTATTCTATGGCGGCCTGGTCAGGGCGAAGAACCTGTTGTCGGTGATGAGCCAGGTGCTGGGCATCGCGGCGGTCGCGGTCCTAACCTGGGTCGGATGGAACTACAGCCTCGCGTTCAGCGACGGCAATTGGTTGATCGGCGGCCTCGCCAAAGCCGGCCTCGCGGGCCTCACCGACAGTTCGATCTGGGCGGTCGGAACGAGCGGCAAGGCGATCCCCGAACTGGTGTTCGCGGCGTTCCAGATGACCTTCGCGGCGATTACCGCGGCGCTCGTGATCGGCGCTCTGGTCGAGCGCGTCCGCTTTGCCCCAATCGTGCTGTTTTCGGTGCTGTGGCTGACGGTCGTTTACGCTCCGCTCGCCCATATGGTTTGGGCGTCCGAGGGGTTGTTGTTCAAGTTCGGCGCGATCGACTTCGCCGGCGGCACGGTGGTGCACATCAACGCGGGTGTGGCGGGTCTCGTCGGCGTTGCCTTCGCCGGACCGCGCATCGGCCATTTGAAGGAAGCCATGCCGCCGCACTCGCTGGCGTTGACCATGGTCGGCGCCGGATTGCTGTGGGTCGGCTGGTTCGGCTTCAACGCCGGTTCGGCGCTCGAGGCCAACGGCCTTGCCGCGGTGGCGATGATGAACACGTTCGTCGCGCCGGCTGCGGGTCTGCTCAGCTGGATGGCGATCGAACGGCTGGTCTCCGGCAAGCCATCGATGCTCGGCGGAGCGTCCGGCGCGGTGGCCGGCCTGGTCGCGATAACGCCTGCGGCAGGCGCGAGCGGCCCGATCGGTGCAATGCTGCTTGGCGCGCTTGCGAGCCTGGTTTGCTACGGCTTCGTCGCGTCGCTGAAGAACCGGCTCAAGCTCGACGACAGCCTCGACGTATTCGGGATTCACGGCCTGGGCGGGATTGCGGGGTCCATCGGTACCGCGGTCGTGGCGCTGCCGGCGCTCGGCGGCCACGGTGGCGCGGATTATGCGTTCGGTCACCAATTGCTCGTGCAAGTCGCCGCCGTCGGTGTGGCGATCGCCTGGTCGGCGACCGGATCGGCCTTGTGTTTCGCCGCAGTGAAGTTGGTCCTGCCGCTACGACATGCGCGCGACGCCGAGCGCGAGGGACTCGACCTCGCCGATCACGGCGAGCGCGCGTATAATTATTAAGCGGCGACCTTTGCGGCGAAATCGCCGGCGCTCGACTTGAGCGTGCCGAGCCGTTGGTCGAGTTTGTCGAAGCCGCGGCCAACCTGGTCGATTTCCTCGGCGACCTGCTCGGTGCTTTCGCGGATCGCGGCGATCGTGTTGGACATGGAATCGGCGGTGAGCGCGGTCTCATCGACTGCTGCGGTGATCGATCCGACGGTCCGCGCACCGAGTTCGATAACTTCGAGGATGCGCTCCGCCGCGTCCTGAACCTCGGTCGTCGTCGACTGGATCGAGG
>DATFUB010000005.1:0-10012 GCA_035261225.1 Sphingomicrobium sp. | reverse complement strand
CCGCACCAGGTGGCGCGTCAGGTCTTCAAAGAAACCCTTGATCTGGATCGGTCCGATTCAGGCGCGTTCATGCCGAGATGGTTAATCGTTTGCTAACCATATCGATTAAGGTTAATATCCTCTGCATCTGCCGAATCAATGTTTGATTACAGGGGACTTGAAATGAAGAAGACCAAAGCGACCCGGGGTCTGTGGACTTGGCTCCTTGGCGGTGGCTGGTGCGGCGGCGGTGGCGGCGGCTAACCACTGCTGCGGTCTGCCCTTTCGGGCCGAAGATTCAATGAGTTAGAAAGCGCTCGCCTTTCGGCGGGCGCTTTTACTTTGGGCTCGCGCCGCGCCGGATTTGGCCGGCTGGCTGTCACCCGCAAGGTCGGCTAACCGGCCGCGATGATCCACCCAACCAGCCACGCTCGACCGATTCGCGCGAGTCGCCGCGGATTGCATCCGGGCGGCAAGTGAGCGCCCAATCCGTCCGCGATTGGCTTGCCGTTCGCGCCCCCGACCTCAAGCTGATCGAGGTCGAGAGCACCACAGCGACCGTCGACACCGCCGCCGTCGCGCTCGGCGTTGAGCCCAGCCGCATCGCCAAGACCCTGGCGGTTCGCGCCGGCGAACATCTGTTCCTGCTGGTCGCGCGCGGCAATGCCCGGCTCGACAATCGCAAATGCAAGGATGAGTTCGGCGCCCGGCCGCGCATGCTCGGACCCGAGGAAACGTTCGAGATCACGGGGCACCCGGTCGGCGGCGTCTGCCCGTTCGGGTTGAAAGCGCCGCTCCCGGTCTATGTCGACGTGTCGCTGCGCGCCTTCGACCGCGTCTACCCAGCCGGCGGGTCACGCAACACGTCGATCGAGTTGCCGACCCAACAGCTGTTCGACCTGGTCGGGGATCGCTGGGTCGACCTGTGTCGCTTACCCGAAGCGGGCGGGGCTTAGCTCCTCGGGCGCGATCTCGGCGACCGGCCATGGCTCGCTCGCGATCAACGACGCCACGATCCGCGCCATCGCCGGTGAAGTCTGGAGCCCGAACCCGCCCTGCCCCGCGAGCCAGAAGAATCCCTCAGCGTCGTGCGCAAATCCTACAGCGGGACGGTGATCCGGCGTGAACGAGCGGAGGCCAGCCCACTTGCTGTGGATCCGATCGACCTTCACGATCGTCCGCTCCTCCATGCGGAATGCCGTCAGGGCCACCTCGTAATCGTCGGGCTGCGCGTCGGTCGGCTCGCTCGGCACTTCGTCCATCGGCGAGGCGAACAGCCGCCCGCTCTCCGGCGCGAAATACAGCTCGTCGCCGACGGTCTTGGCGAATGGCAACCCTTCGAGGTCGGCGCCAGACGGCGCGTCGAACGTGATGATCGTCCGCCGCTTCGGCTCAAGCCCGATCGGACGGATCCCCGCCAGCGCCGCGATCACATCGGCCCACGCGCCGGCGGCATTGATGAGAATAGGCGCAGAATGCACCTCGCCTCGCTCGGTCGTGACCGACCAAGCGCCCGAATTGCGCTCTATCGTGGCGGCACGCGCGCCAGTGATCAGTTCGCCGCCGCTTCGCCGTAGCTGGCGCAAATTGCCCTGCAGCAAGGCATGCGGATCGAGGCGGATGCCGCGCCGGTCGGCAATCCCATGCACCGCCTGGCTATTGAGCAATGGGCACAGTTGGTGGACCCCCGCTCCATCCAACCGTTCGAGCTCGGCGAACAGCGAAATATCGGCGTCGAGCGCGTCGAGCGCCTCGCGTTCGTCTTCCCTGGCGAAGATCAGCACCGGCATCGGCCGGCCAATCGGCACCTCGGCAAAGTCCCCCGGCGGATCGTCGAAAAAGCCGCGGCTGGCGAGTGTCAGCGACCTGACGAGCCGGTCGCCGAGCGCATAATGGAGCATCGTCGCGCTGCGCCCCGATGAATGGAAGCCGATCTGCTCCTCGGCCTCGAGCACGGTGACTCTGGCGTGCGCCGACAAAGCAGCGGCCGCGGACAACCCCGCGATCCCGCCGCCAAGCACCAATATGTCGCTCGTCGCCGCCACCGCTCTAGGCGGCGGTCAGCCGCGTATTGACGACCTTCCCATCGTGGGTGAGGCGAATGCCTTTGACGATCTCGTCGTCGTCCGGGAGCACCGGCTTGCCCTGCTCCTTGTCCCAGAACGCGCTGAGGAAATTGTACAGGTTGCGCCCGAACAGTGCCGAGGAATCGGCCGCGAGGCTGCGCGCAAGGTTGACCGCGCCGATGATCGTCACGCCGTGCTTCACGACACGCTCGCCCGCGACCGTCCCTTCGACATTGCCGCCCGCGCTCGCGGCGAGGTCGACCACCACGCTGCCCGGCCGCATCGTCGCCAGCTGGGCGTCGCTGATCAGCCGCGGCGCCGGCCGCCCCGGGATCAGCGCGGTGGTGATGACGATGTCCTGTTTCGCGATGTGCTGGGACACCAGCTCGGCTTGCGCCTTTTGATATTCCTCTGACATTTCAGTCGCATAGCCGCCCGCGCCCTCGCCCTCGATCCCGGCGACATTCTCAACGAAGATCGGCTTGGCCCCAAGCGACTGGATTTGCTCCCTGGTCGCCGAGCGGACATCGGTCGCGCTGACCTGCGCGCCGAGGCGCTTGGCGGTCGCGATCGCCTGCAGCCCCGCCACCCCGACGCCCATGACGAACGCCTTGGCCGGGCTGACCGTGCCCGCCGCGGTCATCATCATTGGGAACGCCCGCCCGTACGCGGCGGCGGCGTCGACCACCGCTTTGTACCCGGCGAGATTCGACTGCGACGACAATATGTCCATCGACTGGGCGCGAGTGATTCGCGGCATCCATTCCATCGCCAGCGCTTCGAGGCCGGCCGCGGCATAGCCATCGACCGACTGCCGCCGGCCAAGCGGATCGAGCGCTCCGACCAGCAGCGCGCCTTTCTCGGCACCCTTCAGTGTCGACGGGTCCGGGCCATCGACCGCCAGGATGATCGCGGCGCCTTTGAGTACCTCGGCGCGGCTGCCGACCTTGGCCCCAGCCGCCTCAAACTCGGCGTCGGCGATCGACGCCTCCTCGCCTGCCCCGCGCTCGACCGCCACATCGGCGCCGAGCGCGATATATTTCTTCACGGTCTCCGGAATCGCCGCGCAGCGCGTCTCGCCCGCAGCCGTTTCTTTCAAAACCGCGATCTTCATGCCTGGGACCGGCGCACTACAGGATCATAAGGACGAGCATGGCGATCACGAAGCAGGCTGCCGCGCCACTGATCAGGAGCTTCGTGAACCACAGATAGTCGCGAACGTGAACCGCGGCATCCGGCGTCGGAGGATTGGTCAAAATCGACTCGTCTTCGGCCATTTCAGTCCCCTTTTTGTGCGCAATGCGCGTGCACTGCCCATAACAAGGCGGCGAAGCGCGCCCAACCCCTCTTAAGCGCCCTTTTACTCCTGATGCGTACAACGGCCGGCCAAGGAGCCGAAGATGGCCGAAGAACGCGTCCGTTCACTGTTGTTGCTCGATGCCGATGCCGACGAACGCCGGCTAATCTCGGCGATTGCCGCGCGCGCCGGGTGGAGCGCAGTCAACGCGGCCGATGGCGACATGGCAACGGCCCTGCTGCAGGGGCCGCACGGACGCGAAGTCCAAGCGGTGCTGCTCGGGTCGTGGGACAATGAAAAAGGCCCCAACGTCATCGCCGCGCTGCGTGAACAGCGCCGCGATCTTCCGGTCATCGTCCTTAGCCACGGCGAATCGGTTTCCATCGCCGTCGAGGCCATGCGCGCCGGGGCGAGCGATTTTCTCGTCCGGCCGGTCGCGCCCGAACGCCTGCTTGATGCGCTGGCCGCGAATTCCGACCGTCGCAAAGCCGCGGGCGAACTCGCGCCCGTGTCCGAAAAACTCGCCCCCGAGCTCTCGCTCGAACAACTCGTTGGAGCCTCGCCTGAGTTCCGCTCGTCGCTGGCGATTGCCGCCAAGGCCGCGCGCAACCGCCTGCCGATCCTGATCATCGGCGAGCCCGGCACCGGCAAGGAAACCATCGCCCGGGCGATCCACGCCGCCAGCCTGCGCGCCCGCGGCCAATTGCTCACGCTCGATTGCAAGGCGGTGCCGGCGAACATCATCGACAGCGAATTGCTGGGTCATGAGAAAGGCGCCTTTCCCGGCGCGTTCGCGTCCAAGACCGGCAAGCTGGTCCAGGCTGACGGCGGCACTCTGCTGCTCGACGAAATCGGCGCCCTTCCCCCGGAAACCCAGGCGCAGCTCGACCGCGTCCTCGCCACCGGCGAAGTCCGTCCGGTCGGGCTCAACGGCAGCTATTCGGTCGACGTCCGGATCATCGCGACCAGCAGCCGGCCGCTGCCCGAAGACTTCGATCCCGGCCTTGCCGAGCGGATCGGCGCCACCACCGTGACCTTGCCGCCGCTGCGCGAACGCAGTGGCGACATTCCGGCGCTCGTCCGCCACATGCTCAATCGCTTCTGCGACCAGACCGGCATGCGCCCGCTGTCGATCGGCAATGACGCGCTCGCGGTGCTGATGCGCTACGGCTGGCCGGGCAACGTCCGCCAGCTCGCCGGGGTGCTGTTCCGCGCCGGGCTGCAATGCGACGGAAGCTCGCTCACCGCCGAGCATTTCCCGCACATCGCGATCCAGTCGCGCTTCTCGGGCCGCCGCAGCGATTTCGCGCCGATTCTCAGCAAGTCGCACAGCGACGAAGCTCTCGCCGGCGCGTCGCCCGTAACGATGTTCACCAGCGACGGCCATTTGCGCCCGCTCGAGGAGATCGAGGCCGATATCATCCGCCTCGCCATCGGCCATTATCGCGGCCGCATGACAGAAGTCGCCCGGCGCCTCGGGATTGGTCGCTCGACCCTCTACCGCAAGCTCGGCGAACTCGGCATCGACACCGCCGCCTAGCGGCAGCTTTCGACCCAAACCGGACATTGGGGTGTCAGACCCGTTTGTGCCTTCACCGATCTGCGTTAAGCTCTATCTGCTCGGTCGAGTCGCTCCTGAAGGAGACGGCGATGCGGGTGCTTGTCGCAATACTGGTGATCGTTCTGCTCGGCGCCGCGGCGTACGCGTCCGAGACGATCAATTATCAATATGACGCACGGGGGCGGCTGGTTCAGGTCAACCACACGGGCAGTGTCAACAACAACGTCCTCACCAATTACAGCTACGATAAGGCCGACAACCGGACCAACAAGACGACCACCGGCTCGCCCAACCCCCCGCCGCCCTGATCGCTCGATGTCTGAGTGAACGCGAACAGGGGGCAGCATGGGAAGCAACACGAAACTTGCATTGGCGCTGGTGGCCACGAGCGCGCTGGTCATGCCATCATTGGCCGCCGCCGCACCCCTCCAGGAGTTCACGCAGGTCGACGGCAATGGCGTCGATCTCGTCAGCGGCCAGTTTTTCTTCTCGCTCGTCGAAGGCTCGATTGGCGATGACGAGAGTGGCGTCAGCCTGGTCCGGAGCTGGTCCGGGATCAACGGCTGGCAGGATAATTGGAGCGGCGTCGCCTACCAGACGACCGAGAATGGCCAGACCGTTTATTACGTTGAGTTCGGCCCGATCTCCGACAGTTTCACATTCAGCGGTGGAAACTTCATCTCGCGCAAAGGCGACGGCGCCATACTGACCGTCGGCGGGACATCGCTCGCGTATACGGCATCGGACGGTACCGGTTACAATTACAATGGCGCGTTCGATGACGGACGACCTTTCGCTGGCCCCCGTTGCCCGAGCGGCGGCTGCTACATCCCGATCTCGATTACCAAGCCTAATGGCCGTACGTTCACGCTCAATTGGGATTTCGATGCCTATTTCCAGAATCCGCTCGTCTATTATCGGCTCGCCGGCGTCGACAGCAGCGCAAACTACAACTTCTCGATCACCTACCTGACCGCCAACCCCGGACAGGGAAGCGCGCCGGTTCCGAACTGGTTGAAACGCACCAAGGTCGAATTCACCAACACACTGTCGCCGCCGTCTCCGCTTCCGACGGTCACTTATGCATATCCATCGAGCGCCATCATCGACATAACCGTCCCAGGTGCTCGGACCTGGAGATTGACGGCCGCCGCAGGCGGCAATCTCAATGGAATTCGGCGGCCTGGCTCCGCCGTGGACAATGTCACGATCGGTTATTCAGTAGGCGCTCCAACCGTGTCCTCCGTCATCAAGGACGGCGTTACGACCAGCTACTCGCGCGTCGTTAACGGCACGACCATCACGGAAACGCGCACGGACGCGCTCAGCAACCAGGTCGTCGTGACCGCTGACACGGCGGTGAATCGGCCGAGCTCGGTCAAGGATCCACTCAACCGCACGACCTCCTATCAGTACGATTCGAACAAGCGTTTGACCCGCCTCAGCCAGCCCGAAGGCAATTACGTCCAGGCCACTTACGATGGGCGCGGCAATGTGACCCAGCTCCGGCAGGTGGCAAAAGCGGGATCCGGCCTCGCCGATATTGTCGAGAGCGCCGGCTACGACGCGACCTGCTCGAACCAATTGACTTGCAATCAGCCGAGCAACACAACCGACGCTAAGGGCAACGTCACCGATTACACCTATGACTCGACCCACGGCGGCGTGCTGACGGTCACCGACCCGGCTCCCACGACCGGAGCAATCCGGCCGCAGACGCGTGGCAGTTACACGCTGACCGCCGGTGCCTACCTCCTAACTGGCATTTCCGAATGCCAGACGCTGAGCAGCTGCACAAATGCGGTCGACGAAGCCAAGACCGCGCTGGGCTACAACAGCAACGCGCTGCCAACGACCGTCACGAGGTCGAACGGCGCGGGTACCCTCGCCGCCACGAGCACCATGACCTATGACAGTATCGGCAATCTCCTGACCGTCGACGGACCGTTGACGGGGGGCCGCGGATGTCACGCGCTACCGCTACGACGATGCGCGTGAGGTGGTCGGCGTGGTGGGTCCTGATCCGGACGGTGCTGGGGCGCTCAAGGATCGCGCGATCCGCTTGACCTATCGATCGGACGGGCAGGTCTCGAAACAGGAGCTCGGAACGGTCAACAGCCAATCGGACCCCGACTGGGCCTTGTTCGCTCCGCTCCAGACGGTGGATGTCACCTTCGACACCAACTCGCGGCCGGTCACCAACAAACTGTCGGCGAGCGGCACGAACTATGCGCTGACCCAGACCAGTTACGATTCGCTCGGCCGTGTCGATTGCTCAGCGGTGCGCATGAACACAGCGATCTACGGCTCGCTTCCCGCAAGCGCCTGCACCTTGGGCACTCAGAGCAGCTTCGGTCCCGACCGAATCAGCCAGAGTGTCTATGACGCGGCCGGACAGGCAATCCAGCTTAAGACCGCCGTCGGCGCGACCGATGCCGCGACCGAGCGCACGCTAACCTACAGCAACAACGCTCAGCTCGCGACGCTTAAGGACGCCGAGGCGAACCTCACGACCTATGAGTATGACGGCTTCGACCGGCTGTCGAAGACGCGCTTTCCGGTTGCGACCAAGGGCGCCAACTCAAGCAGCACGACCGATTACGAGCAGCTGTCATACGACGCCAACAGCAATGTCACCTCGCGCCGCCTACGCGATGTGAACTCAATCGGGTTCACCTACGACAATCTGAACCGTGTCACGCTGAAGGACCTGCCGGGAACCGAACCAGACGTGACCTATGCTTACGACAGTCTCGGCCGGGTCGCTTCGGCGAGTCAGACGGGCAATGCTCTGTCGTTCACTTATGACGCTCTCGATCGTAAGCTCACGGAGGCCGGCCCGCACGGCACCGCGACATCGCAATACGATCTTGCCGACCGGCGGACCCAGCTGACCTATCCGGGTACCGGTCTGTTCGTGAACTACGACTACCTGGTCACCGGCGAGGTCACGACGGTGCGCGAGAACGGCGCCATTAGTGGTGTGGGTGTGCTCGCCAGCTACGGCTACGACAATCTCGGCAATCGAACGTCAGTCACATTTGGCAACGGCGCTGCGCAGGCATTTACCTACGATCCGGTTTCTCGCCTCGCCTCGCTGACCAACAATCTCACCGGCACAGCGAACGACCTCACCGCCACCTTCACTTACAATCCGTCGAGCCAGATCGCCTCGACCGTGCGGACCGGTGATACCTACGCCTGGTCCGGTCACGGCAACGGCAGCACCGCATTTATCCAGAACGGGCTGAACCAGCAGGTGACGATCGGCGGATCGGCTGCGACGTGGGACAGCAAGGGCAATCTCACCAGCGAGCCGCAGTCGGCCAAGACCTACGGTTACTCGTCGGAGAATTTGCTGACGTCGGCATCGGGCGGGGTGACGCTCTCCTACGATCCGGCGCTGCGACTTTATCAAGTCGCCGGCGGTTCAACGACGCGCTTAGTCTATGACAGCGTCAACGCGATCGCCGAGTATGACGGCAGCAACTCGCTCCAGCGGCGCTTCGTCTTCGGATCCGGAATCGATCAGCCGATCGTCCAATATGAGGGCAGCGGCACGAGTGAGCGACGCTTCATGAGTGCTGATGAGCGCGGGTCGATCATCTCGCTCACTGATACCAGCGGAACCCTGCTCAACATCAACCGCTACGACGAATACGGCAAGCCGCAGAGCACCAACTCGGGGCGATTTCAGTACACAGGGCAGAAGTGGTTCGGCGAAGCCGGAATCTACGACTATAAGGCGCGCGACTACCTCCCGCATCTCGGCATCTTTGCGCAGACCGATCCGATTGGGTACGAGGACTCGCCCAACCTCTACGACTATGCGCTCAATGATCCGGTGAATCTTAGTGATCCGTTGGGATTGAGCGCTTGCCCACAGAGTAGCGATGAACAGATCTTCGTCTGCGCCAGCCTGTTCGGATCGGCATCCTTCGGCGGAGCCGGCGGCAGCGGAAGTGGCGGCGGCGGCCCAGGCAATAGCAGCTTGCCGCCGAGCGTACCGCCTGATCCAAACACGCACAACAATCCGCCAGAGCGTGTCGATGAAATCATCATCAAAGGTCAGCGCATCAGGATGTTGGGCCTGCTTCGCAGGTCACCTCTCCTTATCGTACTACACGTGCTGACGGGGAAATCGCCAGACATTCAACTCCAAATTGACCTAGCCGATACACTCACCGAATTGAAGTCGCGCGCTGAGGACCAGAGTCAACGTAGGCACCGCGACTACCGAGTGCTACGCGGCAATGCCCGTTCCGATTTTGTCAAGCTCGCACGTGCATGCCGGTGTACAATTACCCATGTAGGACAAGGCCGCTATACGTTCAGTTTCCTGGGGAGAACCTACGTCCTCTATACCTCGTCGGGCGGTGGCGTTAATTCCATCAGCATCCAATCCGGTAGCCGCATAGTCGAAAAGTTCAGATATGGCCCGTAGGACAAACGAGACGGAGTTCATGGCTCTCGAGGTCAAGGACTCTGAGGTGTCCTGCGTTGTGCCATGGGAAGGAGCGATAGTTCTTTCCCGACTCTTCTCCCTTTATAGAACTTGCGGCACTATCGAGATTTTGAGCGACAGCGGCGAAGCGAGACGCTTTGAAGCTGGGAATGCGCCTCGAGTGAATCTTGCGGAATGCGTAGGTCAGGTGTGGTTGGTGTCGTTTGACGAAGGAGGGCGTGCGTTTTTTGATTGCGCCGACGCTTTCTTGATTTTGATCTTTCCAAAAGAGAAAGCAGAACTCCTCAGGGCGGCAGTGGACGTGCGAGAAGCTTACGAATCGGCACTTGATGAGCGTCAAATATGGGCAAGGATGAAGGCTTTGCCTGACGCGCTCGCACAACTTGACAAGCTCATCGCGCGCGCATTGCGGGAATAGAGCTGAAATCCAAATCCACAGCCATTCGATTTGCAACATGCCCATGCATAGGTCGCGCGAGCCCGCGCCCCGCCCTATCCATTATGTCCGCTTTCCACCCATTGCAGACATTACGGCCGAGCCATCACCGCTCAGTGAAAAGGTCCAATCCCCACTCGACCTGACAATCTGCCAGAACTCGCATCTGCGCCGGGTCGAGCCAAACCCCGCATTGCTCGTCGGGACG
>DATFUB010000004.1:0-19213 GCA_035261225.1 Sphingomicrobium sp. | reverse complement strand
CCCGCGGGTAGACGAGCTGGTCCCGGCGATGGCCAAGAAGCTCGTCAACCCAACCACCGCCGCGCAAATCCGCGAGATGGTCCGCCAGACGACCAACGAGCGGCAATCGTCGAGCGGGCGCATTTCCATGACCGACGGGCGCCATTTTCAGTTTGCCGCGGTGCCGCTGCCCGACGGGAACGCGCTGTTCACGATGGTCGACGTGACCGATTCCACGCGGATCGAGGCGGCGCTGCGCGAGCGCGCCGCGGCACTTGAGGCGGCAGATCGGGTGAAGACCGATTTCGTCGCCAACATGAGCTACGAGCTGCGTACGCCGCTGACGTCGATCGGCGGTTTCGGCGAGATGCTGGCCGGCGGCTATGCCGGGGAGCTGTCGCCGACCGGGGCCGACTATGTAAACGCGATCCTGGAATCGGTTACGCGCCTATCCAAGCTGATTGACGACGTGCTCGATCTTACCACCGGAGATGCGCGTGGCGTCGCTTTGGAGCGCGAGCGGGTCGATCTTGGGGGATTGTGCAAGGCGGCCGTCGAGACCGCCCGGCCGCGCGCCGAAGAAAAGGGTCAGAAGCTCGAAGCGCAAATCTCGCAGTCGGCCGGGTTCGTGTTCGGCGACGCGCGTCGCCTCCGGGAATCGATCGAACACGTCCTCAACAACGCGATCGCTTACACCGACCGCAAGGGACGGATTACGATCGATGCTGTCGGCGACGACGATCAGGCGGTGATCCGCATCAGCGACAATGGATCCGGGATCGCCGCCAAGGACTTACCGCGCGTGTTCAACCGGTTCGATCGGGTTGTTGAGTCGGGAGTCCGGGGCGAGGCGGCGCTTGGCCTCGGCCTTCCGCTGACTCGCCAGTTCATCGAGGCCCACGGCGGCACGGTTGAGCTCCAATCCAAAAAGGGGAAGGGCACGACGGTCACGATCACCGTCCCGCGCGGAGCGAAATGATCCTTGCGGATGAGGCGGCGACCGTTGCGCTTGGAGGCAAGTTGGCCGGGCTCGCCAGCCCGGGTGACGTGATCACGCTGAGCGGACCGTTGGGGGTGGGCAAGACCGCGCTCGCGCGGGGCTTCATCGCTGCGCTCGGCCATTCGGAGGAGGTGCCGAGCCCGAGCTTCGCGATCGTCCAGCCATACGATCAGCTTGACCCTCCGGTCTGGCACGTCGACCTTTATCGTATTGAAGACTTTTCCGAAATTGACGAACTGGGATTGGATTCGGCGGCCGATGCCGTGCTGCTGGTCGAATGGCCCGAGCGCGCCGGGGTCAACGCCTGGCCCGATGCGCTCCGGCTGACGCTGGCTTTTGCTCGGGATGGCGAGAGGAGCTTGACAGTGGAAGTACCCCCGGCATGGGAGGGGCGATGGCCTCCACGATGACCCCGCCGCCGCATGCCCCTGAATTCCTTGCCTCCTGCGGGTGGCGCGGCGCCGAGATTCTGCCGCTTGCCGGCGACGCCTCGTTCCGCCGCTATTTCCGGGTGGTCGACGGCAATCGCAGCGCGGTGCTGATGGATGCGCCGCCGCCCCATGAAGATCCGCGGCCGTTCGTCGCGGTCGCCGAATGGCTCGCCTCGGTCGGCCTCAGCGCTCCGGAGATCCTTGCTCGCGACCTCGACAAGGGTCTGCTGCTGCTCGGCGATTTTGGCGACTGGCGGCTGCGCGAATGGCTCGACGACAATCCCGGCGGCGAGCGCGAGCTGTACGAGCGCGCGACCGACGTCCTTATTCACCTTCACCGCCATCCGGCGATGGCCGGCCTTCCGGTTCACGGACTCGACCAGTGGCTCGAGGAACTGAAGCTATTCACCGACTGGTATTGCCCGGCGGTCGGGATCGAGGTTGACGCAGTATCTTACCGACAAGCCTGGACCGACGTGCTTCAACCGGTTGCCGACGACGGCCTGGGCCCGGTTACGGTGCTGCGCGACTATCATGCCGAAAACATCATGTTGGTCGGCGAACGCGAAGGCGTCGAACATTTCGGCCTGCTCGATTTCCAGGATGCCCTGGCCGGACACCCCGCCTACGACCTCGCCTCGGTGCTCGAGGATGCCCGGCGCGACGTTCCGCCCGAGATCGAGCGTGCGATGATCGACCGATATGTCGCGGCCTGCGGGCGTGGCGAGGCGTTCGAGCGCGCTTATTGGGTGCTCGCGGCGCAGCGCAACACCCGCATCCTCGGCGTATTTACGCGGCTGTGGAAGCGCGACAACAAGCCGCATTACCGCCGCTTTCAGCCGCGCATGTGGGGCTTGCTCGAACGCGATCTCGCTTTGCCGCATCTGGAGCCGGTCCGTGACTGGTTCGACGCCAACGTCTCGTCTGAGCATCGGCGCGAGCCGTGGAAGCAAGAGGCGTGACCCAGGCCCGCCGCGCGCTGCGGCTGCGCGCTGAAGTTCCCGCCGAAGTTCCGCGCACCGCGATGATCATGGCAGCCGGGCTCGGCAAGCGCATGCGGCCGCTCACCGCGACGCGGCCCAAGCCGTTGATCGAAGTCGCCGGCAAGGCGCTGCTCGATCACGTTCTCGACCGGCTGAGCGCGGCGGGCGTCAAGCAAGTCGTGGTCAACGTTCATTATCTTGCGGATGCCGTCGAGGCGCACCTCGCCACTCGGCATCACGGACTTGAGGTGGTCATTTCCGACGAGCGCAAGCTGCTGCTCGAAACCGGCGGCGGGCTGGTCCACGCGGTCGACCTGATCGACAGCGACCCCTTCCTTGCCGTCAACAGCGACAACCTGTGGATCGATGGTCCGGCCGACACCTTGAAGTTGCTGGCGTCGCACTGGGACGATTCCAAAATGGACGCGCTGCTCCTGCTGGTGCCACTCGCCCGCGCCACGAACCACAAGGGCATGGGCGACTTTCACATGACGCGGACGGGCCGGCTGCGCCGCCGCGAACGCAGCCGCGTCGCGCCGTTCGTGTTCACCGGCATCCAGATGCTGTCCAAACGGCTGCTCAAGGATGCGCCCGAGGGGCCATTCTCGACCAATATCCTGTGGGACCGGGCGATTGCGGAGGGCCGCTGCTTCGGCGCCGTCCACCAGGGCCTGTGGTTCGACGTCGGCATCCCCAAATCGATCAAGCTGACGGAAGCAGCGTTGCAGGATGCCTGACGGGGTCGTCGAGCACCCGAAGGTTTTCACGATCCCCAGCCACCGGTCGTTCGCGGATTCGCTGGTCGCGGGACTAATTTCCCGTCACGGCAAGGACCCGCTGGCGCTCGCCCAGGGTCGCATCTTGCTGCCCAACAATCGCGCCGTACGCACCGTGACCGAAGCCTTTGTCCGGGCGAGCGGAGGCGGCCTGCTGCTGCCGCGGTTGATCCCGATTGGCGACCCGGAGCTCGAGGAGCGGATCGGCGGAGCGCTCGACCCGGTCGACCAGGCGGTGCCGGTGGCGCCGGCGATCGAGCAGACCGAGCGGCTGTTGCGGTTGGCGTCAATCGTCCGCGCCGGCGGCGAGAGTTCGGCGGAGGGCTTGCGGCTTGCCGCGGACCTCGCCCGAACGCTCGATGCCCTGTCGATCGAGGAGATCGACCCGAGGGCGCTGCGCACCGCGGTTGCCGAAAGCGAGGAGCTCGCGACGCATTGGCGGCAATCGCTCGCGCGGCTCGAACTGATCGTCGGCCACTGGCCTGGAATCCTCGCCGAGCGGGGCGCGATCGATCTCGCCGATCGTCGCAATCAGCTGCTCCACAAGCTCGCCGAGCGGTGGAAGATCCAGCCGCCACCGGGGTTCACCGTCGCGGCCGGAATCACCACCGCTGCGCCCGCAGTCGCGGAGCTGGTCGCGCGGGTCGCCCGGTTGCCGGACGGAACGGTGGTTCTGCCGGCGCTCTGGCTGGCCGACGTCTTCCCGGACGAGGAATGGGACGCGCTCGGTCCGGACGACAAGGGTCGCGCCGAAACCACCCATCCGCAATTCCATCTGAAGCAACTGCTCGATCGCTTGGGTATCGCCCGCGGCGAGGTCCGACGTTGGCGTTATTCCGGCGGCGCGGCTTCGTCGCCGGTGCGCGGACGGTCGGTCGCCAATGCGATGGCCGCGCCCGATTTTTCACATAAATGGGAGACGTTGCCGAGCGCGAGCCGGCGGTTGAGCGACATTCGCCTGGCGATACTGCCCGATGCGGCGGCGGAAGCTCAGGCGATCGCGCTCGCATTGCGCGGCGCGCTGGAAACACCGGGCAAGACCGCGGCGCTGGTCACCCCCGACCGCCAACTTGCGCGGCGGGTGGCAGCGATGCTCGCGCGCTGGGGGATCGAGGCTGACGACAGCGCCGGCCTGCCCTTGTCGCAGAGCGCGCCGGGGACACTGCTGCTGGGTATTGCATCGGCCGCGGCCGAGGAGCTTGCGCCAGTGCCGCTGCTGGCACTCGCCAAGCATCCGCTGGCGGGCGGCGAGGGGGATGAGCGCCTAGCCTGGCTCGACGCGGTGCGGGCAGTGGATTTCAAACTGCGCGGGCCACGGCCGCCGGCCATGCTCGCCGGACTCGATGCCTGGTTCGAGATCAAGGGCGCTCAAAGCGAATGGGGCCTGGTGCGGAAACGGCTTGCCGGCGTCGAGGGCATGCTCGCGCAACCGATCGCGCTGGACCGTTTCGCCAACCGGCTTGTCGAGGCGGCGCAGGCGATCGCCGGGGATGCGGCATGGAGCGGTCCGGCGGGACGGATGGCGGCCGAGCTTTTGAGCGAGCTGCAGGGTTCGGTGGCTGCGAGCGGGCTTAACGTCGGCGCCGATGATGCCGTACCGCTGCTGCGCCAGTTGCTCGATCCGCACGCCGTGCGGCCGCCCTACGGCGGCCATCCGCGGATCTTCATCTGGGGATTGCTCGAAGCGCGACTGCAGCGGGCTGATCTGGTCATTCTTGGCGGCCTCAACGAAGGCGTGTGGCCGGCCATGCCCGCGCCGGATCCATGGCTGCCGCCCAAAGTGCGCGCGAACCTTGGCATGCCGACGCTCGACGTCCGGATCGGGCTCGCCGCGCACGATTTTGCCAGCGCCCTGGGCGCGCCCGAAGTGCTGATCACGCGTGCCCGGCGCGACGGGAAGTCGCCGACCGTGGCATCGCGCTTTTTGCTGCGGCTCGATGCGATCAGCGGTGGCCTACCCCGCGACGTGCCGCTCGAGCGATTGACTCGGGCGCTCGACGATCCCGGGCCGCCCAGCCCGGCGGCGCGGCCCGAGCCGATTCCTCCCGCAGAGGAGCGCCCGGAGCGCATCTCGGTCACCGCGGTCGATCGGCTCAAGGCCGATCCGTTCGCTTTTTACGCGCAATCGATTCTCCGCTTGCGGCCAATCGATCCGGTCGATGCCGACCATACCGCGCGTTGGAAGGGCGAAGCCGTGCACAAGGCGCTGCAGGATTGGCAGGAGCATGATCAATGCGATCCCGACAAGCTCCGGCCGCGAGCCGAGCAGCTGCTGCGCGACCAGGCGATCCATCCGATGCTGCGCGCTTTGTGGGCGCCGCGCCTGCTCGAAGCGATCGACTGGATTGCGAACCTCGAACGCGACAATCGTGCGAACGGACGAATCCCCCTGGCGGCGGAGATCACCGGCGAGGCGGCGATCGCCGGGGTCACGGTCCACGGCCGCGCCGATCGGCTCGACCGCCTCGCCGACGGCGGCATCGCGATCATTGACTACAAGACCGGTGCGCCGCCGACCCAGAAGGCGGTGGATGCCGGCTTTGCATTGCAACTCGGACTGCTCGGCCTGATCGGCCGAGCCGGCGGGTTCGCCGATATTCGCGGCGAACCGCAAGCTTTCGAATATTGGTCACTGACGCGCCACAAGGGCAGCTTTGGAAGGCTAACGTGCCCCGACAAGGACATGGGTCCCGAGGGGTTCCTGGCCCACGCCTTCAAGCATTTCTCGGAAGCGGCGCAAAAATGGCTGACCGGCAGCGAACCGTTCACCGCCAAACTGAACCCGGCCTACACGCCCTATGGGGATTACGACCAGCTGATGCGGCTGGAAGAATGGTACGGCCGCAAATGAGCGGACTATTTGCGCGGCTTCTTTTTGACCTTGGAGGCGTAGAGCAAGGCCGCGACGATCGCCGCGGAGCCGATGCCAACCGCAACCCCGGCTTTGACCAGCTTGTCCCGGCGCTGTTTGTTGGCCTGGTCGAGATTGTCGTCGTCGCTGTCAGTCATGCCGCATTCTCTATGGCGAGGAGGCGCGCATGAGCAAGCGCTTTAGGCCGCTGCCCGAGCTTGAGGATGCGCAACTGCGGGCCGCCGACCCCGACGTCCATGCTTCGCTGTCGGCTTCGGCGGGAACCGGCAAGACACAGGTTTTGACCGCGCGCGTGCTGCGCCTGTTGCTCCGCGGAGCGCGGCCCGAATCGATCCTGTGCCTGACCTTCACCAAGGCCGCCGCGGCGGAGATGGCCAACCGCATCGGCGCCCGCTTGGTCAGCTGGGTGCGGTTGAAGGACAAGGATCTCAAGAAAGACCTGTTCGCGCTTGGCGAGGCCAACGATCCGCTGGCGCTCGAACGCGCGCGCACGCTGTTCGCCAGGGTGCTCGATTGTCCGGGTGGGCTCAAAATCCAGACCATTCACAGCTTCGCGCAATCGTTGCTCGCCGCGTTTCCGGCAGAGGCCGGGATCGTCCCCGGCTTCCAGCCGATCGAAGGCCGGGCGGAACAGGAGCTCGTACGGCGGACCCTGGCGACTCTCGTTGCCGATGCCGAAGCGCAGGGCGACGCCGCGCTGATCCGCGACGTGCAAACGCTCAGCCGGCGACTCGGCGAGATGGGCGCCATCGAATATTTGCAGACCTGCGCGCGCCGCGCCGATGCGTTTGCCGAGCTCGGGCCCAGGGAAAGGCTCGAGCCGGCGATCCGCGACCTGATGGACCTGCCCGAGGGGTCGGCCGAGGAATATATTGCCGCCAATTGCGGGGATGACGGGTTCGATTGCGATCTGCTCCAGGCGGTCGCCGCGGCGAACCGTAAATGGGGTGCGCAAACCGGGCTGGGGCACGCCGAGGTCATCGAGGACTGGCTCGCGCTCACGCCGATTGAGCGGGCCGCCGCGCTCCCCCAGCTCCGCAAGGTTGTCCTGACGGACAAAGACACTATCCGCCTGTCTGCGGGACAGGTGAAGGCCGATCCCGAATATGAAACCCATGCTGGCCGACTAGCGAACCTCGTTGGAGAGCTCCTGGCAATTCAGAACGGGGCTCTGCTTGCCGCTGACATGGCGGCGGGCCTTCGCGCTGGTCAGGCGTTCGCCGCAGCTTACACCCACGCCAAGCGAGCCAGCGGAGTCGTCGACTTCAACGACCTGATCGAATGGACCCGGGAGCTGTTGAAGACGCCCGGGATGGGCGACTGGGTGCGCTACAAGCTCGACCGCCAGGTCGATCACGTATTGGTCGACGAAGCCCAAGACACCAACGCCGCGCAGTGGGAGATCATCGAGCGCCTCGTCGATGAATATTTCAGCGGCTCGAGCGAGACCGAGGGTCGGCACCGGACCTTGTTCATGGTCGGCGATTTCAAACAGGCGATCTACGGGTTCCAGGGCACGGATCCGAAGCGGTTCGACGAGGCCCGCCGGCTATTCAGGGGTCGCGCGACCTCCCTAAGCGTCGGCGACGACCTGTTCAGCTATCAGCGGCGCACGCGCGAATTCCGGGATCTTTCAATCGCGGCCAGCTTTCGCTCCGCTCAGCCGATCCTCGACGTCGTCGACTCGATGATTGCAACCGTCGGCCATCAGGCCCTGGCCCTGCTCGAACCACCCGAGCCGCACCGCGCTCACCATGCGGACCGCGCCGGTCAGGTCGAGCTGTGGCAGCCGTTCGCCGCGGCGGATGCGGACGACGAGGCGGAAGAAGGGGAGGAGCGGTGGGTCACCCTGCGCGACCGCCTTTATGCCGAGGCGCTTGCCGAGCGCATTCGGGCGCTGATCGAGGACGCGCCCGTACTTGCGTCGACAGCTCGCCCGCTGACTCCCGGCGATATCCTTGTGCTGGTGCGCAGCCGTGCCGAGCTTGCTTCGCTGATCGTCGCGCGGCTGTTCTCTGCCGGCGTGCCGGTCGCCGGGGTCGATCGCCTGCATTTGCATGAACCGCTCGCCGTCCAGGATCTGCTCGCCGCGGTCCGCTTCGCGGTCCAGCCGAATGACGATTTGAGCCTGGCCTGCCTGTTGGTCTCGCCATTGATCAGCTGGGACCAGGACCGGTTGCGCTCGCTGGCCTGGAACCGGCCGGGCCGATTGTGGCGCGAGCTTCGTCAGCGCGCCGGCGAGAATGACGCGTTTCGCGCGGCCCATGACGCGCTTTCCGGACTCCTTGCCATCGCCGATTTCACCACGCCGTCGCGCTTTCTCGAAACGATCCTTTCGGGGCCGATACAGGGGCGGCGCAAGCTCTATGGCCGGCTGGGTCAGGCGGCGCGCGACGCGATTGACGAACTGATGAACAGCGCGCTCGAATTTGAGCGCACTGACACCGCCTCGCTCGACCGCTTCATCGCCTGGTTTTCGCGCGGCACGGTCGATGTCCAGCGCGATCCCGGCCAGCCGGCTAACGAAGTTCGAGTGATGACAGTCCACGGCGCCAAGGGCCTCGAAGCGCCGGTCGTGATCCTCGCCGATGCGACCGCCGATCCGTCCAGGCTCGGGCGGATTCCGCTGGCCTTGAATTATGAGATCGCGCCGGACCGCGTCGTCCCCTTGCTGCGGCCGAGGAAAGATGAGCGTCGTCCTCCATTTGAGGAAATCATCGCGCGCGATGAAAAGCGCGACCTCGAGGAGCATATGCGGCTGCTCTACGTCGCGCTGACCCGTGCCGCGGACCGGCTGATCGTCAGCGGCGTGGCGCCCAAGCCCCGGAAAGATGGATCGGATCCGCGGCCAGCCAACAGTTGGCATTTGATCGTTCAGCAGGCGATGGAGGGGCAAGGCGCCGCCCCGGTTGGTCAGGGGGAATGGGGAACTGGCATGGTCTACGGCTCGGCCGTCACGGCAAAGGCGCGGCCGAAAGCTGGAGTTGAGCTTCCGCCGGTTTCGGTTCCCGCCTGGGCACTCCAGCCGCCTCTGCCGGAGGCGCGACCGCCGCGCCCGCTCGCGCCATCGGCGATCGGAGCCGACACTGACGCGGCCCCGCCGCCAAACGAGGCGATGCGGGCCGCCGCCCGGCGTGGTTCGTTGATCCATCAATTGCTCGAACGTCTGGCTCCCGTTGCCGCCGAGGATCGGCTGAAATGCGCCCTGCGCTGGCTCGAACATTCGGCCGGTGTTCAGGCAGGCGAAGAGCGTTCGGAAATCGCCGACAGCGTTTGTGAAGTCCTGTCCGATGCCGGCTTCGCGCCGTTGTTCGGCCCGGGCTCGCTCGGCGAAGCGCCGTTGGCCGCCACCTTGCCCGACGGGCGCGTGATCGCCGGAACCGCCGACCGGCTGCTGGTCGAAGCCGACCGGATCCTGGTGATCGATTTCAAGACCGGCCGCGTGCCCGACAATGACGGTGACATCCCGGCATCGCACCGCGCCCAAATGCACGCTTACGCCGAGGCGCTGCGGGTGATTTTTCCGGGCCGCGAGGTGAGGGCCGCATTGCTCTACACAGCTGCGCCCCGACTATTCGAACTTGCCGCTTGAGAGGCGCCGATCGAACGCCCATATCCTTTGTTAACTTTTCCAATTCCCGCAGGAGATTCCCGCTATGGGCACCAAAACCGTTACCGATCAGAGCTTTGCAACCGACGTTTTGGGGGCCGACGAGCCGGTCCTGGTCGACTTCTGGGCCGAATGGTGCGGCCCTTGCCGGATGATTGCCCCGGCGCTCGAGGAAATTTCCAACGAACTCGGCGACAAGCTGACCGTCGCCAAGCTCAACATCGATGAAAACCCGGACACGCCCGGCCGCTACGGTGTGCGCGGCATTCCGACCATGCTGCTGTTCAAAGGCGGCCAGCCGGTCGCGCAGAAGGTCGGTGCCGCGCCGCGCAGCCAGATCCAGCAATGGATCGAAGCCGCGCTCGAGAGCGGCTCGAGCGCGACGGCTCAGACCGCTTCGTAGGCCAGGGCCAGCGCCTCGGCGACCGCCTGGTGGCGGATCTTGCCGTCCGAGACGTTGAGTCCGGCGGCAAGGTCCGGGTCCCGGCGCATCGCTTCGTCCGCACCCAAGTTCGCGATCTTGAGCGCGAAGGGCAGGGTCGCGTTGTTAAGCGCGAACGCGCTCGTCCGGGCGACCGCGCCCGGCATGTTGGCAACGCAATAATGGATGATTCCATCGACCTCATAGACCGGGTCGGCGTGGGTCGTGGCGTGGCTGGTTTCGAAGCAGCCGCCCTGATCGATGGCGATGTCGACCAGCACCGACCCGCGCTTCATCGTTTTGAGCATATCGCGCGTAACCAGTTTAGGCGCGGCGGCGCCAGGAACGAGCACCGCGCCAATCACCAGCTCCGATTTTTCGACCGCATTGGCGATCGTCGCGCGCGAGGCATAGGCGGTCTTGATCTGGCTGGAGAAGAACATGTCGAGTTCGGCCAACCGCTCCATGTTGATGTCGTAAATGGTGACGTCGGCGCGCATGCCGACGGCCATTTGAGCAGCGTTCACTCCGGCCACGCCGCCGCCGAGGATCGCGACTTTGGCCGGGGCGACGCCCGGGACGCCGCCGAGCAGCACTCCGCGCCCGCCTTGTTCTTTTTCGAGATAATGCGCGCCGACCTGGACCGACATCCGCCCGGCGACTTCGCTCATCGGTTTCAGCAGCGGCAGCGAGCCGTTGCGGCCAGTAACCGTCTCATAGGCGATGCAGGTCGCGCCCGATTTCATCAGGCCCTCGGCCTGCGCCTTGTCGGCGGCCAGGTGAAGGTAGGTGAACAGGATATGCCGCGGCTCGAGCATGGCGATCTCTTGGAGCTGCGGCTCCTTGACCTTGACGATCATGTCCGCGACCTTGAACACCGCCGGCGCGTCGGGGAGGATTTTGGCGCCGACCTTGGTGTAAGCGCTGTCGGGGCAATCGATCCCGTTGCCGGCGTTGGTTTCGACCACCACTTCATGTCCGGCGGCGACCAGCTCGGCGACCGAAGCCGGCGTCAGGCCGACGCGATATTCATGGACCTTGATCTCTTTGGGCACCCCGACGCGCATTATAGTTTCTCTCCGCTCATGATGATTGCGCGGGCCTATAGACAGGGTTTTCGCCCCTGTCCCCACCGATTGCAGCCCCTATGCGCCGGTGCTAGGGCTGCGCGCCGCCGACGTCCAAATCGCGGCGGGGGCATATGGAATGCGCGTTGTGAGCGGGTCCGGGCAGTTTTAATCGCATGAACATCACCGCCACCGGGGCCGCCGTGACCGGCGCGCCCAGCGACGGCGCGCCCAGCCACGACCGGGGGCCGCTGTACAAGCTGGCGATCGGCGCGATCGGGATCGTGTTCGGCGACATCGGCACGTCCCCGATCTATGCTTTCCGCGAGACCTTCGCCGGCCACCACACGCTGATCCCCGATCAGCTACACATTTTCGGAGTTCTCAGCCTCATTTTCTGGTCGATGATGATCATCGTGACGCTGAAATATGTCACGATCATCATGCGCGCCGACAACAAGGGCGAAGGCGGCAGCCTAGCGCTCCTCGCGATGATCAACCGGACACTCGGAGCCCAAAAGCGCTGGACCAGCGGGATCATCATGCTCGGCGTGTTCGCCACCGCCCTGTTCTACGGCGATTCGATGATCACCCCGGCGATTTCCGTCCTTTCGGCGGTCGAGGGGCTGACTACCGTAAACCCAAATCTCGCCCCTTTCGTCATTCCACTCGCGGTCGGCATCTTGATTGGATTGTTCGCTATTCAGGCACGCGGTACGGCCCGGGTGGGCCTGCTGTTCGGCCCAATCATGCTGGTCTATTTCGTTACGATCGCCGTACTTGGCGTGATTCACATCGTCGACCAGCCGGCGGTACCGCTGGCGATGTTCAACCCGCTGAACGCATTCCATTTCTTCGCTTCGGACCCATTGCGAGCATTCATCGCGATGGGATCGGTCGTGCTCGCGGTCACCGGCGCCGAGGCGCTCTATGCCGACATGGGCCACTTCGGCCGAAATCCGATCCGGGTCTCCTGGATGTATTTCGTGCTACCGGCGCTGCTGCTCAATTACATGGGGCAGGGGGCGATGATCCTCTCGGCCGCGCCGCACGAGGCGTTCGCCAAGGTCAAGGATCCATTCTTCTACCTTGCGCCCGATATGCTCCGGCTCCCGTTGGTCCTGCTTGCGACCGCGGCGACAATCATTGCCAGCCAGGCGGTGATTTCGGGTGCCTTCTCGGTTACTCAGCAGGCGATCCAGCTCGGTTTCGTGCCGCGCCTTCGGATTACGCACACCAGTGAGTCAACGGCCGGGCAGATCTACATTCCGGTCGTCAACTGGGCGCTGATGATCATGGTCATCTTGCTCGTGCTGACCTTCCGCAACTCGTCCAACCTCGCCGCCGCCTACGGCATCGCCGTCACCGGTGCGATGCTGATCGACACCGTGCTGATCGCGGTCGTCTTGCGGCAGATGTGGAACTGGAACCGGTGGGTCGTCGCGGGACTGCTGATCGTCTTCTTCACCGTTGACGGCACGTATCTGTCGGCGAACCTGCTCAAGATCCCGGCCGGGGGCTGGTTCCCGCTGCTGGTCGGCGCGATCGCATTCACCTTGCTCACCACCTGGGCAAAGGGGCGCAAGCTGATGATCGACCGGATGAACGAGGCGAGCCTGCCGATGGAGATTTTCATCAAGTCGGCGGCGACCAGCGCGGCGCGCGTGCCCGGGACGGCGGTGTTCATGACCAGCTCAGCCTCGGGCGTCCCGCACGCGCTACTCCACAACCTCAAGCATAATAAGGTGCTGCACGAGCGGGTGATCCTGTTGACGGTGCGGATCGAAGACGTGCCCTACGTGCCCGACGAGAAGCGGATCGAGACCAAGGATTACGGTTCTGGCTTCTACCGCCTGCTCCTCCGTTACGGTTTCATGGAGGAAATCGATGTTCCGACCGCGCTCGCCAAAATCAAGGGCATCGGCGATCCGTGCAAGATGATGGACACCAGCTTCTTCCTCGCCCGCCAGACATTGCTGGCCTCGTCGCGGCCGGGAATGGCGATCTGGCGCGAGAAGCTGTTCGCCTGGATGCTGCGCAACGCGGAAAGCGCGATGGAATTCTTCAAGCTTCCGACCAACCGGGTCGTGGAGCTCGGCAGTCAGGTCGAAATCTAAGCGCCGGGACTACCGACCCGCATCTCTGAGGCGGCGTCCGCCGAGCCGCGGCGCCTCCTCAAGCTGCGCCTCCGCCTTGATCTCAGCCCGGAGCTCGTCTCGTTTCTCGTGGATCGAAGCGATCACCGGCCCCATCGGCACGCCAAGGTCTACTAACACGGCTTCAGACAATTGTAGCGAGGCTTCGAGTGTCTCCGGCACGGCGTCGGTCACTCCAGCCTTGTACAGCTCCGCCGCGTGGGCGGTGTCCCGGGCGCGGGCGACGATCGGGAGATCGGCGAATGCGCGGCGCAAATTGCGGGCGAGGCGGACGACGAGCACTGGATTGTCCATCGTTAGGATGAATGCGCTGGGCCGGCGCTCGCGCAATTGCTCGATCAATTCAGGCCGGGCGACATCACCGAACAGTACGTCATAGCCCTCCTTGCGGGAGGCGGTCACCGCATCGGTGTCGCTGTCGATTGCGAGATAGTCCTTGTCGTGCGCGGCGAGCATGTCGGCGACCATTCGGCCCACGCGGCCGAAGCCAAGGATCACGACTTGGCCTGGCTCCGCGGTATCGAGCGAGGCGTTCATCTGACTGTCCATTGCTCGGCCCGCGAATCCCCTTCCGGCGGCGCGGCCGAGCTTGGCGAGCAGCGGCGTCACCGTGAGGCCGAGAGCCGTCACGATCTGCCAGAAGGCGGCGGTGTCTCGGCTGACTAGTTGCGCGGCGGTCGCCGATCCGAGGACGATGAGCGTGGTTTCCGACGGCGAGGCCATCAGGACCCCGGTTTCCGCGGCAACTGCGGTGCGGGCTCCTCCCAGGAGCAGCAGCAAAGCGGTGACAGCGGCCTTGACGACGAGCACGGCAACGAGCGCGCTCAGCAGGCCTTGCCAGTCCGCGAGCAAAACCCGAAAATCGACGCTCATCCCCACGGTGATCAGGAAAATCCCGAGGCCGAGACCGCGGAATGGCGCGGTGATCACCTCGACCTCGCCGCGATATTCCGTCTCAGCGATGACGATTCCGGCGATCAACGCGCCGAGCACCGGCGAGAATCCGATCGCGGTCGTCACCATGCTGGCGATGATGACCACGAGTAGGCAGGCCGACAGGAACAACTCCGGGCTTTTAGTCCGCGCTGCCTGGGCGAACAGGGGCGGGAGCAGCAATCGGCCCAGGACCAACATCGCCAGCGCGGTCACTCCGCCGATTGCGAGCGTGGTGAGCAGGGAGCCGACCCCGTTGCCGCTGGCGTTGGGGGCCATAGCAGCCAATGCGAACACGATTGGGACCAACGCCAGGTCTTCGAACAGCAGCATCCCCAGCGCCGAGCGGCCAACCGGGGTTTGCGTGCCGACAAGCGGGATGACGATCGTGGTCGACGACAACGCGAGCGCGAGGCCGAGCGCGACCGAACCGGAGAGGCTCTGGCCCATCATGAACAGGGCAAGGCCGATGACCACCGCGCAAGTCATGAGCTCGGCGGCGCCGACGCCGAACACCAGCCGGCGCATCGACCAGAGCCGGCGGAACGACAGCTCGAGGCCGACCGAGAAGAGCAACAGGACGATGCCCAGCTCGGCGAACGGGTCAATCGCATGGGCATTGGAGATCGTCACATAGTTGAGCCATGGATATGCCGCCGTGAGCGCGCCAAGGCCGGCGGGGCCGACCAGCATGCCGATCAGGATGAAGCCGATGATCGGGCTGATGCGGATGCGGGCGAAGGCTGGAATGACGATTCCGGCCGCGCCGAGGATCACCAGCGCGTCGCTAAAGCCCGATGTCGAGAATTGATCCGCCATGCCGCTGGTATAGGCAGCAGCGGCAAGGCTTGTCACCGCAGGTGCGACGCGGCAGGGCTGACGTCATGGCGTCAGATTGCGACCTGATTGTCGTTGGCGGCGGACCCGCGGGGGTGATGGCCGGGCTGCTGTTTGCCCGGGCCGGATGCGATGTGCGCATCTTCGAAAAGCACGAAGACTTCTTTCGCGATTTCCGCGGCGACACGGTCCACCCGTCGACCATGGAAATCCTCGACCAGCTCGGCATGCTCCAGCGCTTCCTCGCCCGGCCACATGACCGTGTGGCAGGCGCAGAACTGCGCGTTGCCGGCCGCGAATGGACCATCGGCGATCTCTCTCACCTCCGCACCCCAGCGCCGTTCATCGCCATGATGCCGCAATGGGATTTCCTCGATTTCCTGCGCGAGGAGGCGAAGGCGTTTCCCGGCTTTCACATCGAGATGAAGGCGCCGGTCGCAGACTTCATCGAGGAGCGAGGCCGGGTTTCCGGCGTGAGGCTCGCGGACGGGCGTGAGGTGCGCGCGCGATTGACGATTGCCGCGGACGGCCGAGCCTCAATCGTTCGCGGGACGCTTCCGCTCGAGGATCTGGGCGCGCCGATGGACGTGTTCTGGTTTCGGGTTGGCAAGACGGCCAAGTCCAAGGGCGGATTGCGCGGCAACGTCGAGGCGGGGCGGTTGTTGGTGATGATCGACCGAAACACCTATTGGCAGTGTGCTTTCCTCATCCCGAAAGGCGCGGCCGAGGCCTTTCAGGCGCGCGGCATCCAGGCGATCCGCGACGAGGTCGCGGCCGCGGCTCCGCCCGACCTCGACCTCGCGGAACTCGACGACATCAGCGACTTGCATCTGCTGACCGTAAAGCTCGACCGGTTGACCTGCTGGCAGCGGCCCGGACTGCTCGCCATCGGCGATGCCGCGCATGCCATGTCGCCGATCGGCGGGATCGGGATCAATCTGGCGATCCAGGACGCGGTGGCGGCCGCGAACTATCTCGCTGGCCCGCTGGCCCGGGGCGATGACGTCGATCCCTTGCTGCACAAGGTCGAGGATCGGCGCTTGCTGCCGACCCGGCTCATCCAGTGGGCGCAGAAATTCGCCCAGGACCGGATCATCGGCCGCCTGCTCCAGGCGCGCGCGCCGATCACCAAAGCGCCGCTGGCGATCCGGGTGCTCAATCGCTTCCCTCTGCTGCGGCGAATTCCCGGCCGCTTTATCGGCCTCGGGATCAGGCGCGAGCGGGTTCGTTCGCCGGCTGCTGTTCCGCGGCCATAGCCGCTTCGAGGTTTGTCACGATCGCGGCGAAGAACTGCTCGGTGGTCATCCACGGCTGCTCGGGCCCGACGAGGATCGCGAGATCCTTGGTCATCTGGCCACCTTCGACCGTTTCCACGCACACCCGCTCGAGCGTTTCGGCGAAGCGCACCACGTCGGGCGTGCCGTCGAACTTGCCGCGGTACTTGAGCCCGCCGGTCCAGGCGAAAATCGACGCGATCGGGTTAGTCGAGGTCGCCTTGCCCTGCTGGTGCATGCGATAATGGCGGGTGACGGTGCCGTGCGCGGCCTCGGCCTCGACAGTCTTGCCGTCGGGGGTGGTCAGGACTGAGGTCATCAGCCCGAGTGAGCCGAATCCCTGAGCGACCTGATCCGACTGGACGTCGCCGTCGTAATTCTTGCACGCCCAGATGAATTTTCCGCTCCACTTGAGCGCGGAAGCGACCATGTCGTCGATCAGCCGATGCTGATATTCTATACCAGCTTCTTCGAATTTAGCTTTGTATTCGCTGTCGTAAATTTCCTGGAAGATATCCTTGAAACGCCCGTCATAGGCCTTGAGGATGGTGTTCTTGGTCGACAGATAGACCGGCCAACCGCGATCGAGCCCATAATTCAGGCAGGCGTGGGCGAAGTCGCGGATGCTCTCGTCGAGATTGTACATGCCCATGGCGACGCCCGACGAAGGGAAGTCGAACACTTCGTGCTCGATCACCTCGCCGTTTTCGCCCTGCCATTTGATGGTCAGCTTGCCCTTGCCGGGGACGAGGAAGTCGGTGGCCTTATACTGGTCACCGAAGGCGTGACGACCGACCACGATCGGGTCGGTCCAGCCCGGGATCAGCCGCGGCACGTTGGCGAGTACGATCGGCTCGCGGAAAACGACCCCGCCGAGGATGTTGCGGATGGTGCCATTGGGCGATTTCCACATCTTCTTAAGCTTGAATTCCTCGACCCGCGCCTCGTCGGGCGTGATGGTCGCGCATTTGACGCCGACGCCATGCTGTTTGATGGCATTGGCGGCGTCGACCGTGACTTTGTCCTCGGTCGCGTCGCGATGTTCGATCGACAGGTCGTAATACAACAGGTCGACGTCGAGATACGGCAGGATCAGCTGTTCGCGGATCCATTGCCAAATGATGCGGGTCATCTCGTCGCCGTCGAGTTCGACGACCGGGTTCTTCACCTTGATCTTGGCCATTTGCATTCCTGCGAATTTGGGGTTGGCGGCGCTCTAGGATGCGCGACCCGTGCAGGCAACCGCGCCGTTGTGCCGGCCCGCGACGCTCTTTAAGGGAGCGGCGATGCCTATCCCAGAGAAGACGTCCGACCATCCGCTCGCCACGACAGTTAAGTGGCGTTTTCCCTCGATCCATCCCGAGGGCCGCAAATTTGTCGTGATCGCCGCTGTCGCGGCGCTGGCGACCTATACGCTGGTCAGCCATTTCGTTGGCTGGTTGCTGATCGGCATCACCCTCTGGGTCGCGGCGTTCTTTCGTGACCCTGTTCGCACCACGCCGCGCGGCGACAAGTTCATCGTCGCACCGGCCGACGGCCTGATCACGATGATCGTCAAGGTGCCGCCGCCGCCCGAGCTGCGCGGGGCCGAGGGGCTGGCCGACGGCGAATATAGCCGCGTGTCGATTTTCATGAGCGTGTTCGATGTGCACATCCAGCGCGCGCCGATCACCGGCCGGGTGCGGCGGATTGCCTATATTCCGGGCAAATTCCTCAATGCCGATCTCGACAAGGCGAGCGAAGACAATGAACGTCAGCACTTCCTGGTCGAGAGCGGCGACGGACTCAGGATCGGCTTCACCCAGATCGCTGGTCTGGTCGCGCGGCGCATCGTCGCGTTCGTCAAGGAAGGGGATTCGATCGAGGCCGGTCAGCGCGTCGGCCTGATTCGCTTCGGTAGCCGGGTCGATGTCTATCTGCCGTCCGGGGCGGCGCCCCGAGTGCTGCCGGGCCAACGTACCATCGCCGGCGAGACCGTCCTCGGGATCTTCGGGCTGGACATACCGGTGACCGGCAGCAGCCAGTGAGCGACGAAACCGCAGGTGATCGCGACCCGCGCGGGATCCCGTTCCGCGCGATGATTCCGAATGCGATTACCGCGCTGGCTTTGTGCATGGGCCTGACCGGCGTGAGCCTCGCCATCCGCGGCGAGTGGGACAAGGCGCTGGGGGCGGTCGTGCTCGCCGGCGTACTCGACGGTCTCGACGGGCGGATCGCGCGGTTGCTCCGTGCCCAGAGCAAATTCGGCGCCGAGCTCGATTCGCTGAGCGACAATATCGCGTTCGGCACCGCGCCGGCGTTGATCCTGTTTCTGTGGTCGTTGCAGACCGCGCCCCGGTTCGGGTGGATCGCCGCATTGTCGCTCGCCGTCTGTTGCGCGCTTCGCCTCGCCCGATTCAACGCGCGCCTCGACGCGGCCGAACAGCCTCATAAGTCGGCCGGGTTCAACACCGGTGTGCCGGCTCCGGCGGGCGCGGGCCTCGCATTCATGCCGATGTTCCTTTGGCTGATTACCGACAATGAGATTTTCCGCCACTGGCCCTTGGTGATGGCGTGGACGTTGTTCATCGCCGCGCTGATGATCTCGAGCATTCCTACTTACAGTTGGTCGAGCATCAGGATTCGGCGCGACTGGAGGCTGTCGGCATTGGCCGGCGTGGCGCTGCTCGGGGCGGCGCTCATCGTCGCGCCATGGCAAACGCTTCTGGCTGTGGCCGGACTGTACCTGGTGATGATTCCGTTTGCGCTCGCCAGTTACGCGCGGGTCAAGCGGCGGCGCGCAACTCAGCCTTCGCGCGCAGCATAGGCCGCAGCCGCTGGCGGGTGCGAACCCGAACCGCGACCCGGACCGGCTGACGTTGCGAATTGCCCTTG
>DATFUB010000003.1:0-2739 GCA_035261225.1 Sphingomicrobium sp. | reverse complement strand
TTCATGCCGTCAGGCAGGCCGGGCTCGAGTTCCGAGCGGATGCCGCTGGCGAAAACGCGGGCGTTGGCAAGCGAACCGTCGGGGGCGACGTCGAAGACGCGGATCAGCGCCTGCACGGTGTCGTTGACGTAGAGCCGCTTTTCGTCCGGCGAGAAGCAGAGACCGTTCGGCTGGTCGAACAGGTGGCGGTCGACCAACAGCTGTGGCGCGCCCCTGCCGGCAGGCACGCGATAGACGCCCTGGAAGCCGAGCTGGCGCGGCCGCTCGACGCCATAGACCGGCATGCGGCCATACCAGGGATCGGAGAAATAGATCGCGCCGCTCGAATGCACGCAGACGTCATTCGGGCTGTTGAGTTCCTGGTTCTCGAAGTGCGAGGCGATGACTTCGCGACGGCCGTCGGGGCGCTCGCGGATCAGCGACGACGTCGCGTGCTCGCAGACGATCAAATTGAGGTCGGCGTCATAGGTCATGCCATTGCATTTGTTCGAAGGGCGCTTGACCTCGACGACGCCGCGCGTGGCGTCCCAGCGACGGCGGACATCGGCGGGCATATCCGAAAACAGGAGATAGTGACCGAGGGGATGCCAGATCGGCCCCTCGGTGAAGGTAAAACCAGTACCGAGCTGACCAACGGGCGCATAGGGATCGATCAGGTCCTCGAATTCGGAGCGCAGCGTGGCGTGGGTCATGGGCGATCCCTTCGCTTGACGTCAGGCCGGGAACCAGTTGCGCTTGGGCAGCGACTGAACAATCGGGCCCGGCACCTGGTCCTGCAGCCGCCCGACGACATTGCCGCCTTCGATCCTGCATGGACGGTCGTGCACCGGCAGTAGAAAGCGCGAGCTGTTGACGAGCTTCTTGATGGCCGCCTTTTCCGCGCGTTTTGACGTGCCGTGATTGCCGGTAGTGCGTGGTTCGGCGTCGTGGATCTCGCGAAAAGGCTCCACGAGCTGATCGTTGATGTCGTAGAGCACATCGCCGCAGATCGTCGCGATGCCGTCTGCGGTGTGAACGTGCACATTCATCGACCCTTCGGTATGCGCGTTCGCCGCCTCGCAATAGACGCCCGGGATCAGCTCAACCGGGCCGGTGACTTCGAGATCGAGGAAGCGCAGCGCGCTCTTGGTGTGCAGCCGATCGATCAGATGCTTGATGTCGGGCGCCGGATATTGCGGGTGCATCAGGCCCGAGACGGAATATTCAAGCTCCTTGCGATTGACGACGACCGTCGTGTTCATTGGAAACAGGTCGTCCTTGCCGGCGTGGTCGATGTGCAGATGAGTGTGACAAACGAAGCGGACGTCGCCCATGCGCACGCCGTGACGCGCGAGCTGGTTCTCGATCATGTTCTCGTGGAACTGCAGGCCGCGCATGCCGAGCGTTTCCATGATCTGGTTGGAGCGGTAGCCGGTGTCGATGACAATCGGATAGGGACCTCCGGTGATGAGAAAGCCCAGCGTCAGCACGCGGCGCGTGCGCCCGCAATCGCGGCCGAGCACGAGAAAACTCGATTCCAGCTCGATGTCGCCATAGTCAAGGATCTTGATTTCCAACGCCATGTTTTGGCTCCGTTCCCTTCGATTGTTTTCCCCGGCAAGGCTAGGGCGCGAGACGATAGACCCGCATCGCCGTGTCGCGCAGGATGGCCTCGCGGTGGTGCGGGTACGATTTGAAGGCGTCGAAATAGGCGTGGACGAGATCGCGATAGCTGGTCCACAGCTTCTCGATCGGAAAATTCGAGCCGAACAGGCAGCGATCGGCCCCGAAGATCGCCACTGAATCGGCAAGGATACTGGCGATGTGCCCGGGATCGTTGCGATGAATGAAGGTGCCGAGCCCCGAGAGCTTGCAGACGATGTTCGGACACGCCGAGAGCCGCGCCATGCCGGCGCGCCAGGCCGCGCGGCCGGCAGAGGAAAGGTCCTCCAGCATTCCGGCGTGCTGCAGGACGAAGGTGACGCCCGGACAGGCTTCGGCAAGGCCGGCCGCATGCGGCATCTGCGGCACGAACACCTGCAGCTCAAAACTCCAACCGTAGTCGGCCAGCCGCGCGACGTTGCGGTGGATGGTTAAGTCAGCGCACAGATCGGCGCGCGCGGCAAAACGATAGAGCGGGTTGTCGTGCCAGTGCAGCTGCATCCGCACGCCACGCACGAGCGAATAGCGCTGGAGCCGGTCGAGCTGCGGGCGGACGTCGTCCGCGCCGAAATCCGCATAGGCGACGATCGCGTGCGGCCAGCCGGTTTCTTCGGCAGTGCGTTGCACCCAGGCCGTCTCATCCTCGAACCGTTCATTGGCCCAGTTGGTCTGGACATAGACCGATTTGACGACGCCATTGCCGGCGAGGTCGTCGAGATATTCGCCGATCGGATAGTCACGGCGGATCGCTTCATAGGGACCAAATATGCGCGGCTGCATCGGTCCGACCAGCCAGGGCAGATCGGCCTGGCGCCAGATGTGATGATGCGCGTCGACGACGCCGATCACGCGGCTCTCCTTTGTCGGAGCGAAAGCACATGCGCGACCACCGCCGCGCTCGATCCTCCGTCGGCCATGTCGTCGACGAAGCGGCGAATGGCGATCAGCGCCTCGGTTTGTGGCACGAAGCCGAAGCCAACCGCGAGCGGCGTCAACCAGCTCAGACGCCAGGCGCGCCGCGACAATTTGGCGACCGCGTCGCGCAAGGCGGAGAGATCGCCGCGTTCCAGTCCGTCGGACAGGATGACGACCGCGGCG
>DATFUB010000002.1:0-27024 GCA_035261225.1 Sphingomicrobium sp. | reverse complement strand
GCGCGGTAGCGGCGGAGATCGACGCCGCTGCCATCGACGCTGTAATCGACATTGCCGGCGCCAAGCGTCTTGCGCATGGCAGACAGCAAGGTGTCGGCATTGGGATAATCGGCGGTGGTCGTCTGGTCGCCCTGCCAGGTCAGCGACCAGCCGCCGGACTGCATCGGCAGGCTGTCCGCGCCCTTGCCGACGACGAGGATCTTGCCGCCGCGCTTGAGCGGCAGGACGCCGCGGTCATTCTTCAGCAGGACGAGCGATTTGCGCACCGCCTCGCGCGCAAGCTCGCGCACCGCGGGCGAGTTGAGCACGCTTGCATCGGGGTGGGTCCCGGTCGCCGGCGACGCGTCGAACAGGCCCGACTTGAGCTTGACCCGGATGATCCGCGACACGGCATCGTCGATCCGGCTCAGCGGGATGCGCCCGGCGCGCACGTCCTCGATGGTCGCGGGAATGAATTGCTTCCAGTCGTCGGGGACCATGGCGAGATCGATCCCGGCGTTGATCGCCTGCGGGCAATGCCATTTGCTGCAGCCCGCCACCTGCTCCATGCCGTTCCAGTCGCTGACCACGAGGCCGTCGAAGCCAAGCCGTCCTTTAAGCACGTCGCCGACCAGATGGGCGTTGCCGTGCATCTTGCCCCATGACTTGCCGGTCGCGGTGTCGGTGAAGCTCGAGTAGCTGACCATCACCGTCTGCACATTGGCCTTGAGCGCGCCATAATAACCGGCGGCGTGGGTCGCCGCGAGATTGGCCTCGGTCGTGCGGGTCTCGCCCTGGTCGACGCCGTGGAAGGTGCCGCCATCGCCCAGCCAATGCTTGGCCGTGGCCAGCACCGACGTCGGGCTTCCAAGCTGGCCCTGCAGCCCGCCGACCATCGCCTCGGCATAAGCGCGGACCTCGGCGGGATCGGAGCTGTAGCTTTCGTAGGTCCGGCCCCAGCGCGGATTTTGCACCACCGCCAGCGTCGGCGCGAACACCCAGGTGATGCCGGTCGCGCGCACCTGGCTTGCCGTCGCCCGCCCGATCCGGCTCATCAGCCGCGGATCGTGCGCCGCGCCAAGCCCGATATTGTGCGGGAAGAGCGTCGCGCCATAGATGTTGTTATGCCCGTGGACCGCGTCGGTGCCCCAGATCACCGGCACCTTCACGTTCATGTCGGTCGCCAGCGACGCGCGGGTGAATTCGTCCGACAGCTTGAGCCAGTCGCGGACCGACGCATGCATGTTCATGCCCGGCCACGCCCCGCCGCCGTTGAGCACCGAGCCAAGGTAATATTTGCGCACATCGTCCGGCGTCACCGAGCGAATGTCCGCCTGCGTGATCTGCCCAACCTTCTGCTCGAGCGTCATGCCGGCGACGATCGAACGGACCCGGGCATCCAGGGATGCGTCAGGCGTCGGCGCAGCCCGCTTCGGCCACGGGTCCGCCGCGGACGCGGCGGAGGCGAGGAAGGCGGCCGCGAGACACAAAAGCACTCGCGGCCTCGCACGGCTAACCAAGATTTTCACTCGAACTCGCCTAGAAGCGGTAACTGGCGCCGAGGAACCACTGCCGACCGTATTCCTCATACGTCTCGAGTGTCTGCGGTGCCGGGCTGCCCAAGGAAGTCCGATACGGCGAGTTCAGCAGATTGTTGACCTGGAGGAGGATTCCCAGACCGTTCATCCGGGAGCCTGGCTGGAAGGTGTAGCCGATCTGCGCATCGAGCTGCCTGTCAGCCAAGATCTGCGGCGTGCCTAGGTTCGAGAACAAGGACACCACCTCGCCCTTGAACGTAGAGCGGTAACGATAGCTCGCCCGAGCCTGGAAACCGTTCTTCTCGTAATAGCCGGTGATGTTGTAGACCCACGGCGAGAAGCCCGGGAGGGCGCCAACCGTCGATGCTGCTTCACCCTTAAGCTTGTACTTGCTGTGGGCGACGCCGAACTGTGCACCGAAGCCGTCGAGGAAATGGGCGAACATGCCGAAATCAACGGCGCCGCTCACCTCGATCCCGCGGATCCACCCTCCCTGACCATTGGAAGGCATGGATAGGGTTCCGACGCTGCTGATCGTGCAGGGGTTTGTTTCATTGATCGGATCGCACGTAGCCGGATCGAGTACTTGCGCCGCGTTAGGCGGCAGCGGGAAGATCGAGAAATCGAACGGCACGCTCTTGTTGTAGATATAATTATCGAGCCAGAAGTTAAACGCATTGACGCTGAGATAGGTCGCCTTGCCGCCATACCATTCGTAGGCGATGTCGACTTCCTTGGCGCGCCACGGCCTGAGATCCGGGTTGCCGCCACCGGCCGACCATGGATGGACAACTGCGCCGGGCGCGCAGTTGCCACTGTTGCAGATGCCGCTGTCGAAGCCCGGCACGAGGTTTGCTCGCATGTCGTCCATGCGCGGCCGCGCCATGACCTTGGCCGCGGCGAAGCGGATGCGGTTCTTGGTGTCCAGGTCATAGAAAAGGTTCAAGGTGGGCAACACATCGGTATAGGTCCTCGTCACATCGACGGGTTCGAGCACGGTCGTGACGCCCGTTCCATTGATGCGCAGGCCCTTTGATTCCTGCCTCTGACGCACAACCTGTACACCCACGTTTCCGTGAAGGTCGCCCGAATTGATATTCGCTTTCGCGAAGCCCGTGACGATGTCCTCAGTGATGCTCCACGACTTGTCGTAGTGCGCGGTGTCGGTGACCGGCGTCGTGTCGTAGTAGGTCGACAACGCATCGAGAATGTCGATGTCGATGACCTTCCAATCGCCGGCGAAATCCAGCGATGTCGGGTCGTTCACGAACCGCGGATCGACCGGAACCATCTGGCGAAAATTCCTCAACATGAGATTGTGTTCGTCGACCGTCTTGGTCTTGTGACGACGGGTGTAGTCGAGGCCGACATCGAAGCTGCTGAGGAATCCGCCGCCGAGTTCCTGGTTCAGTCGCAGATCGCCCGAGGCCAAAGTTTCCTTGACGTGGGGGGATTGCTTCAAGCCGTCGTGCCCCCACGCGCCCCAGGGCTCGCGATCGCCGAGCACGACCTGATTCACGTCGGCATAGTCGAAGCCGAAATTGCGATACTCAGGAAAATCGTTGCCCGGAGTGACGAAGTCATAGCTGTCGAGGGGCCGCTGATCGACCGGCCCTGCGCCATAGCCGGCGTAAGTTTCAATATTGGTCTCGTCGCGCTTGTTCGAGGAATAAGAAAGGTCCGCGTACAGATGGGTGCGGTCAGCTAGCCTGAATTCGTTGTTCAAGCCGGCCGAGAAAAGATGGTCCGTTCGCTGGTTGTCGTCGTTCCGCAGGACCAGATCGGCGCCGTCAACGTGCCCGGATTTGGCAAACGGCACACCTTGGCGGGTCTCGACCTGAATGTTGCTGAAGGTGGTCGGTTTGCCGATCCAAGCATCGGAAAACCACTCGGCTCCGTGCATCGTGGTGTGTTGCTTGAAGCGTGAATAATAGAGGTCGAGGACCGAGTGGATGGCATCGCTCGGCTTCCATTCGAGCGTTCCCGTGATGCCGTCACGTATGTCGCGCGACGTGTAGGCTCGAACTTCTTGTCCAGCCAGGATGTTCTCATCTCCGCCGCCGAAATTTCCGCCGTAATTCTCGTAGTACCAGTCCTTGGCGTGATTGATGTGACCCGGCGCGTCGAGATGCGCATAGCCGAGCATCCAGCCAAGCGTGCCCTCCTTGTTCTGACCGATATAACTCACGCTTCCGCGCCAGCCCTTGTTGGACATTTCCGCGTTGCGACCGCCACCCTGGTCATATTCGCCGCGCAAGTTGATGACGATGGCGCGCTTGCCATATTCGAGCGGACGAATGGTCCTGAGATCGACCGTGCCGGCCAGGCCCATGCCTGAAATGCCGGCATCCGGCGTCTTGTAGACGACGACGGAGCCGAGCAGCTCCGACGGATATTGGTCGAATTCGACGGCCCGGTTGAAGCCGGAGCTGGCCTGCTGGCGGCCGTTCAGGAGCACAGTCGAAAAGTCGGGAGAAAAGCCGCGAATTGAAACGATCTGCGCGCGTCCCGCGACGCGCTGGGCAGTGAGACCTGGAAGGCGGGCGATCGATTCGGCGATCGAAACATCCGGCAGCTTGCCGATTTCTTCAGCCGAGACCGCCTCGACCATGCTCGTCTCGCGACGCTTGATTTGAATCGAATTCTGGATGCTCCGGCGAATGCCGGTAACGACGATCGCGCCCTGGTCCGCCGGCGGCTGGGCGTTCACATCGCCGGGGGCCGTCGTGTCCGCCGGCTGAGTCGCCGTGGTTTGATCAGACGTCGATTGGGCCGAGGCTTCAGACGGAAGCGCGGCCGCGAGCAGCGACGAGCAACATCCACCGGCCAAGAGCAAGGCACGGCGCGAACGCAGTGAGCGCATGAACAACGATTTCTCTCCCCTGTTCGGGCAAGTTCGCTGGCGCAAACGAGCCCGGCCTCCATACCCCTATGGAAGCGCTTCCAATTTGGTGCGGCAAAGGTCCGGATATGTCAAGCGGCGCGAAACTTGTTGGGCGGCGCCGTCGATTCCCGAACGACCACCTCATGCGCCACCACTTCGCACTGCGTCCCCCCGTTCGCCTGTTCCTCGAACAGCAAATGGACCGCGCGTTCGGCGAAATATTTGATCGGCTGCCGGACGGTCGTGAGCGGTGGCCAGACGATTTCCGACATCGGCGTGTCGTCGAAGCCGGTGACCGACATCGCCGACGGGATTTCGAGCCCCGCCCGGTGAAGCGCGAGCATCGCGCCCGCGGCCATATCGTCGTTGGCGCAGGCGAGCGCGGTGACGCTGGCTTGCTCGCGAAGCAGCCGCTCGGCCGCCTCGACTCCGGATTTGAACGTGAAATCGCCGGTGGTCGTCCATGGCTCATCGTCAAATCCGGCCTCGCGCAGCGCGTCGATGAACCCGTCATAGCGCAGCGCCGCGGAACGATGTTCCGCTGGGCCCTTGACGAATCCGAGCCGGCGGTGGCCGAGCGAAACAAGATGGTCCCCGATCGCCTTGCCGGCCATGCGCTCGTCGATCCCGACCGCCGAAACCAAAGCGCGGGCGCGCCCGCCCGCGGAGATGGCGACGATTCGGACGCCTGCGCGCTGAGCCGAGGCCAGGAGTTCCAAATCGTCGCAAAGCGGTGGCGAAAGGATGATTCCCGCGGGCCGCTCACGCTCGACAATCGCAGCCAGCAACCGCGACGGATTGTCGCCATCCGGATCGATCGCAAGCGTGATGAGGTCATAGCCGAGCGACGAACAGGCGCGCAGCGCGCCGAGCTCAAGTCCCGCATGATAATAACTGTTGGGCTCGCGTTCCGGGTTATGGGCGTGGATCAGCATGATCTGTCGCCCCGATCCGCTGGCAAGCGCTCGAGCCTGCTGATTGACCGAATAGCCCAGGGCTTCGACGGCGCGCTGCACGCGCTCACGGGTTGCAGCCCGAACGTTCTGTCCATTGTTGAGCACGCGCGAAACGGTCACGCGCGCGACGCCGGCCGCCTTTGCCACATCGTCGATCGTCGAATTGCGCTTGCTCACGCGCGCAAGGTGGCAATGCTTCGACCGCTTCGCAACGGACATTGCGGTCGCCGATGCACTGCGGGATCGTACGCACGCATGCGTGAAGGAGGCGGGCGAGAGTGATGAGCGTCGTGAGAATTTTCCTGGCTCTACTGGTTTTCACCTCGTTCCCGGCAACTGCCGCGCCGCCTCCACTGATCCCGATGCCGGCGTCCGTCGCCTGGCGCGACGGTGGATTCCCGATCACCGCGAATACGGTCGTCGAAGGCCCGGGCCGTGCCGCGGCGACCGCCGAATATTTGTCCCGAGCCATGGGATTGAAGCCCGGCACAGGCGGCGCATCGCGCTTCCGTCTCATCCTCGATCCGAAAATCGGTGGCGGCGAAGAATCCTATCGTCTTTCGGTCGACGCCAGGGAGATCCGCATCGAGGCGCCCGACGAGCGTGGCCTGTTCTACGGCGCCCAGACGCTTCCCCAGCTGGTCGAGAAAGGACCCAACGGAACCCGGACCATCCCCGGGGTCAAGATCAGCGACGCGCCCCGCTTCCGCTGGCGCGGGCTGACGATCGACGTAAGCCGACATTTCTTCGGCAAGGCGGCGCTGGTCAAAATCATCGACGAGATGGCTGCTTACAAGCTCAACGTCCTGAAATTGCATCTGACCGACTATCAGGGATGGCGGCTCGAGATCCCCGCATACCCCAAGCTCACCGCGGTCGGCGCCCTGGTCGATGGAAAGCCGCAATATTTCACGACGGCCGAGATGCGCGAGATCGTCGCCTATGCGGCCGAGCGGCACATCATGGTCGTGCCGGAAATCGAGATGCCGGGCCATGCCGGAGCGGCCGCCCGCGCCTACCCCGAATATTTCGACAAGGACGGCGGGGCCTTCAACCCGGCAAACCCGAAAACCTATGATTTCATTCTCGGCGTCCTCACGGAAGTCGGCCGCCTCTTCCCCGCGCCGTACATCCACTTCGGGGGCGATGAGGTTGGCGAGGAAACCTGGAAGGGAATGGCCGATGTGGACCGGCTCAAGGCCGAGCACGGCTTAAAGACCACCGACGACGTCGAAGCCTATTTCGGTCGCAAGGTCGTGAGCATCATCCAGAGCCTCGGCAAGCGTCCCATGGCTTGGGACGAGCAGGTGGACGCCAAAGCTCCGAAGAGCGTGGTCATCCAATGGTGGCGGCGGGACAAGCCTGAGGTCCGGGACGCTGCCGTTAAGAATGGGTACGACGTCGTGATGTCGCCGGCAGACCAGCTCTATTTCGATTATTCCCAAGGCCCGGGCGAACCCGGCGCTCCATGGGAAGGAAACAAGGGCGGGCCACAGTCGATCGGCAAGATGCTGGCCTGGGAGCCCGTGCCTGACAGCTTCACGCCGGAAGAACAGTCACACGTGCTCGGCGTCGAGGCGGCCGTGTGGACCGAATTCATCGAGACGGAGCGCTATCTCCAATTCATGACCTTTCCGCGCCTGCTCGCGCTGGCGGAGATCGCCTGGCGGCCGCGCGGCCCGCGCGACGAGAAAGAATTCACGGGTCGGCTCGAACCCCACATCGAAGCGCTGCGCGCCAAGGGCATCAACGCTCGCCGCGGCGAGGGCGACGCCTATGAATTCATCACCAACTGAGATGCCCCATCTCGTTCGCTCCCTTGCCTTGGCCTCGATGTTGCTCGCGTCGCCCGCCACCGCGAAGTCGATCCTGTTCGTGGGCAACAGTTTCACCTTCGGGGCCCTGTCCCCCGTCATGACCTGGCAGGCGGCGAGCGTGACCGATCTCAATCGCGATGGCGTCGGGGGCGTGCCGGCACTGTTCAAACGCTTCGCAGTCGAATCCGGCCTGCATTTCGACGTATCTCTAGAGACGGCCGCGGGCCAGTCGCTCGACTGGCATTGGCGCAACCGCCGCCCATTGCTCGACCGCTCGTGGGATTATGTCGTGCTTCAGGAATATAGCACGCTCGATCCGGACCGGCCCGGCGACCCGACCAAGCTACTGAACGCCTCCGCGCAATTGGCGGCGATGTTCCATGCGCGTAACCCCAAAGTGGCGATTGGCCTGGTCGCGACCTGGTCACGACCCGATCAAACCTTTCCGACGAGTGGCCACTGGTCGGGCAAGCCGATCGAGCGCATGGCGCTGGACATTCGCCGGGCCGACGACCGCGCGCTCAAGGCGAGCGGCAAGATCAATTGGGTGATCCCGGTGGGGGAAGCGTTCAACTGCGCGATCGCGTCCGGAATCGCGGACGGCAACCCCTATGACGGGATGGCTGCAGGCACCATCGATCTATGGGCCGAAGACCATTACCATGCGAGCACGGCCGGCTATTATCTCGAAGCGCTGACCGTCTTCGCTCGCGTCGCGGGACGCGATCCTCGCGGCCTTGGGCCCCGGGAAAGCGTCGCGCGCGAATTGGGCCTTGCGCCAGATCTGGCCGGCCGCCTTCAGCGGGTTGCCTATGACGTCGTGGTGAGGGGCAGGTGCTCGCGTCGAATGACTAAGAATGCGCCGAAGCATCCCACCAATAGTTGACCAGCATGTTGAAGCGCTCAAGCGCCTCGACGTGGTGATACCAGTCCCTCGGAATAAAGACCGCGTCCCCCGGCGAAAGCTCGGCTTCCTCACCGATCTCGAGCGCTGACGCGTAGCGCGGAAAGGCGTTCAGGTCGGGCGCCGTGACATGGACCATGCTCACCCGTGTGCCGGCCGGCGTCGGATGTGCAGGACCCATGTAGAGATCCGCGTCCGCCTCGGGCGGGAACAATGTGAAGCGCCTTCGCCCCGCAACCACGACCGCAATATTGTCGACCGGATCGTGATGGGTCGCGACCTTGGAGGCGTTGCCAATCCACAGCCGTGGCGCGGTTCCTGCCGGAACCAGCGGCATCGCGTGATGCCTGGTAAAGCCGGGGACGATGGCGTTTGCGACCAGGCCCTGAGCGACCATGGCGTACGGTCGGTCCTTCCCTGCCTGCTCGCCGAGCGCGGCGAGAAATGCGGCAAGGCTTGCGCGCCCCCGCACGAAGTTCAGCGTCTGCCCATCGGCGCTGTAGTGAAACCGTCCTTCTTCGGCCGGGTCGGCACGCAAGATTTCGATCGGCTGTGCGCTGGCGGACTTCGCCAGAACCGAAGCCAGCCGGCGCGGATCGCGCTTGGCGATGAGGACCAACGGCCAATTCGCGGCCAGGCCACGCAGAACCGCCGGGCGAGCGCGCGGGATGATCGTACCGCGAAACGCCTCGAGCGTCGGTGTCTGCCATTCGCTGATTTTGTCCATCGCCGGCCAGGCCCGCTATTGCTTCCGGCCGCGATCCAGGCTGGCGGTTAGCGCTGCCTCCATCTTCGCAAAGCCGGCCGGGCTCGGGTGGACGCCGTCCCCGCTGTCGGCCGCGGCCAAAGCATGATGGCCATCGTCGAGGACGGCATAATAATCGACCAGAGTGATCCCGTGCGATCGCGCATAGCTTCTGATCCAGACGTTGAGCGCCTGGATTGATGGGACCGGATCAATTTCCGGTCGCCAGTTGTAGCGCGCCGCCGGGAGAACCGTCCCGATGACCACCTTGATCCGATGGGCCTGGGCGAGTTCGACCATGCTCCGGATATTATTCTCAATAGCGTCGAGGGTGATCGGACCAGCGTTTCCGGCGATGTCGTTGGTGCCAGCGAGGATGTGCACGACCGCCGGACGCAGAGCGATGACATCGGCGTAAAATCGGCCGAGCATCTGCGCGCTCGTTTGCCCACTGATACCGCGATCGACCCGGTCTCCCTTGAAGAACTCGGGCCGGCTCGCTTGCCAACCTTCCGTGATGGAATCGCCCATGAATACGATCCGGCTGGACGACGGCTCGGGAAGCGAACGGTTCGCGGCGCGATACCTGCAGAGGTTGAAATAGCCCGCCGAATCGCGCTGCGTTCGCGCGCACGGATCATCCGTGATGCCAACGCGCATCGCCAACGGCGCGGGCGGCGCGGCACTCGCCGACGCGTGGATCAGAATTGCTGCTGCAACGATCGAGAAGACCTTCATCACCCAGCCAGCATTCCACGGGGGACGAACGTCCGCAATGGTCTCGCCAATCCGTTTCAGTTTCCGACGACTCGCCGCCGCGACAAACGGCCGTTACCAATCAGCGAATGCTGACTCGCCGCCATTTCGTTGCGACCGGCGCCGCGGCCATGGTCGCCGCGCCGTCGATCGTTCGCGCCCAGACGAAGTGGCGCGGCAATCCCTTCAGTCTCGGCATCGCCTCCGGCGACCCCGCGCCCGATGGCTTCGTAATCTGGACCCGCCTCGCGCCCGAACCGCTCGATCCGCATGGCGCCATGCCGATCGAGCCCGTGCCGGCGTCATGGGAAGTGGCCGCAGACGAAGGGTTCAAGACGATCGTCGCGCGCGGCAATGCCGTGGCGCTGCCCGAGCTCGCCCATTCGATCCATGTCGAGGTGGCGGGCCTGCAGCCGGATCGGCCCTATTTCTATCGCTTCGAATGCGGCGGCGAGCGAAGCGACAGCGGCCATGCCCGCACGCTCCCGCTCGCGAGCTCCGCTCCCCGGCGCCTCCGCTTCGGAGTTGCGGGCTGCCAGGATTACCAGGCCGGCTACTACACCGCTTACCGCCACCTTGCGGCTGAGGAACTGGCATTCGTCTACCATTACGGCGACTACATTTATGAATACGGCCCGGACAACCCCGCAGTTCGCCAACACGCCGGCGGCCTGCTAACGTCGCTTGACGATTATCGCCGTCGTCACGCCCAGTACAAATCGGATTCCGACCTGCAAGCCGCTCACGCCGCGCACGCGTTTTTCATGACGTTGGACGATCATGAGGTCCGCAATAATTGGGCTGGCGATATCGACGACGACGATGACAACACGCCGCCGGAGGCCTTCCGTCGGCGTCGGGCGGCTGCGTTCCAGGCGTGGTACGAACATATGCCCATGCGGCGAGGGCAACTGCCAACCGGCCCTGCGATCCAGCTCTACCGCGGCGCTCGCTACGGTAATCTCGCGAGATTCGACTTCCTCGACACACGCCAGTTCCGCACCAACCAGCCGTGCGGCGACGGTTATAAGGTCGCCTGCCCCGAGGTTGGCTCACCAAAGGCACACATGATCAACGCCGAAGAAGAGGCCTGGCTGACGCGGAACCTGCAGCGGCGCGACACGCGATGGAACGTCGTCGCCCAGCAGGTGATGATGATGTCACTGGATTGCCGTCAGCAACGCAATGCACCGCCCGGCAAGCTGCTCAACCTCGACAGCTGGGCAGGTTACGAAGCGCAGCGCGAGCGGCTGCTGGCGCGGATGCGCGGCCTCAACAACGTCGTTGTGCTGACCGGGGACGAGCACACCAATTATGCCGGCCTGCTTCACGACCGCGACCGGCCCGTGGCGGTCGAGTTCGTCGGGACCTCGATCTCGAGCGATGGCGACGGCCAGGACGTCCCTTCGTTTGCCGCGGCGTATCTCGCCAACAACCCGCAATTGAAGTTCATCAACAATCAGCGCGGCTACCTCGCTTGCGATGTCACGCCCGACGAATGGCACACCGACTTCATGGTCGTCGACCGGGTGAGCACGCGGGGCGGGCAGCTCAGCAAGCGCGCCACCTGGTCGGTGGCCCGCGGCGAGCCTGAAATGCACTCCGTCTAATGCGGGATTCGATCGCCGGACTTGCGATGCGCGTCATTGCCGGTGTTGGGCTCTGGCTTGCGTTATGCCTGCCGGCCGCCGCGTCTCATCCGGTCACCGGCAATGGACATGGGTTCGCGGTCGTCGCCCCCGAGAGCGGAGCGGTGACGAAATTCTATCCCCATCCGCACAGTTACATCCGGGCCGATCCGGCCAACCCTCTGAGCGAGGGGATCGAGACGGCGAACTTCATCAAGTCGCTCGGCTGGGGCGAGCCGGGACGGCCGTTCGCCGCGGACTATGTCGAAGATTCGCATGTCATTCGCTTGCATCGAGCCGACGACGAGCGTGCGGATATCTTCATGCCGTTCGGGTTCGAACGCGCGGCGCTGATCATCGTCAAGCAGAGCTCAGCGGTTTGGCGCGTCGAATGGAACCACCCGCTTCGATCGCAAAAAGCGGTGGGCGCAACGGGCGCCCAACTGTTGCGGTTCGACGGGATCGACGAGCCGCTGCTGCTGATCCCGCTGGCCGAAGTCCGCAAATCGTCGACGGACCAGACGCTCGCGGCAAGCCCGGCCTGGGCGTTGATCGCGCTCGAGACCGAAGCTGACGCCGAGCCGGCCACTCGCGACTTCGCGCGCTGGCGCGCGGGGCAGTCCGCGCCACGGTTGGTCAAGCGAGAACTCGCCCGGTTCGAGCAATGGCGAGCGAAGCCCGCGGTGCGCTTCAAGGATGCGCGGGAACGCCACCTGTGGCGTCAAAGCGAAACGATGCTGCGCATGGCGCAAAGCCGCGAGCCGAACCGCGCGAACCGCTACGGCAATGGGCTCATCGTCGCGGCGCTCCCCGATGTCTACGCGACGCCCTGGGTCCGCGACATGGCGTGGGCGACGGTGGCGCTGGCGCGCATGGGCCACCAGGCCGAGGCGCGCGCCGCGCTGCTTGCTTATTTCAACGCGCGGCCGACCGGCAAAATGCGCAGCGAGGTCAATGGCGCGGACTATCAGATCTCGGTGGTGCGCTATTTCGGGGACGGGGCCGAGGAACCGTTCTTCACCCAGGAAGGCAGCACCAACATCGAGTTCGACAATTGGGGCGAAGCCTTGTGGGTGCTGGGCGAATATCTCCGCAAATATGACGACCCGGCCCTGCTGAAAGCCGCCACCCATCGCGGACCGCTGTACGAGACGGCACGCGATTTCATCGTCAAACCGCTCCTGGCCAACACCGAGCCGTACGGCGACGGGCGGATCGTCGCTGCCGACACCTCGATCTGGGAGGAGAAGCAGAAGGACCAGAAGCACTTCGCTTTCTCGACCGCCATGGCAATCGTCGGTCTGGGCGAATTCGCGGCCGTGGCGCAGCGCGCCGGCGACACCGCTGCGCGCAAACAGGCCCTCGACAGCCAGGCCCTGCTCGAAAAGGGTTTCGCCGCGACCTTCATTCGCGATGGAAAACTACGCGGCACGCTCGAGGACGGCGTCAAGAACGACATCGACGGAGCGCTGTTACCGATCATCAATTTCGGCGTCGTGCGCGATCCGCAAGTGATCCGCGACACCGTCGCGCGAATGGAGCTGTTGAAGGTCGCGTCCGGCGGATATCGCCGCGTTCGCGGCACGTACACCGATCCCAAAATTTTCGAATATTGGTACGAGCAGCAGGAGTTCCTGTTCGTCGACTTCCATCTCGCGGAGCTAAACCGGCGGCTCGGCCGACCGGCGGAGGCCGACGCCATGTTGCGGAGGATCGTGAACAAGGCCGCGGCCGACCATAACATCATTCCCGAAATGTACGTGGCGGTTCCATGTGATCTGTTTCCGGGCAAAATCGGCGATCCGACCGGAGCGTTGCCGATGGTGGGATACGGCGCCGGGGCTTACGTCCTGCATCTCCTCGAACGGAGCAAGAGCTATCGCCGAGGGCGATAATCGAACATAACCCCGCCTCACGGGGGCCCGTGATCATGCTGCAGCTATTGCCAATCCTGTACGCGCTGGCGCTGGCCGCGCAGCCGGCCGAGGCGCAGGCCGAAGAAACCACCGGCGCCACGCCTTGGCAGGCGCAGATTTACAGCGGTTACCCAAAGTGGACCCCGGAAGACTTGGAAAGCGGGCGCGATGGCTGGGACATGGCGCATAAATGCGGCGGCTCGCTGATCGCCGACGGCTGGGTGCTGACCGCGGCCCACTGCATCAATGCTGAGCGGATCAAGAACGGACACCGCGTCCGGCTCGGCGCCGATTACATCGATAATGATGAAGGCGTGACCTACAAAATCGACCGCATGATCCGCCATGCCGACTGGAACAAGGACAAGCACAGCTACGATATCGCGCTCGTTCATTTCGTCGCCGATGCGGAGACGAACCCGGAAAATGCCGGGCCGGTCGAAGCCATCCCACTCTACGACGGTCCGCCGTTGGAACCCGGAGAGAATGTCTACGCCACTGGCTGGGGCCAGCTCGACGAAGCCAAGGACTCAGGCTTCCAGTCCGAACTTACCTCGGTTGACCTGATTACCGCCGACTGCGCCGACTATCCGCAATATGCCAACGTTCCGGAATATCAGCTGTGCGCGACCGGACGGACGCCAGGCGACGACGCTGATACCTGCACCGGCGACAGCGGGGGTCCGCTCGTGCTCGACACCGACAATCGGGTCCTGGTCGGCATCGTGAACTTTGGCGTCGGCTGCTATCATGAGGACAGCGCCGGCGTGTATCTCCGCATTGATCGCGACCACTTCCTCGACTGGATCCACCGCGCCATGGCGGCCGATCCGTCGATCAGCGAGTTGCGTTAGCGGTCGACGTCGCTGCCGCGATCGACATCGCTCCCGCGGTCGACATCGCTCCCGCGGTCGACGTCGCTGCCACGATCCACGTCACTGCCGCGATCGACATCGCTGCCGCGATCCTCGTCGCTGCCTTCTTCGTCTTCAGGCCCTTGCTGCTGATCATAGATCATCGACGGCGCTCCTTCGGATTAGCTGCTCTAACTGTCATGAATCGCGGATGTTGGATAGACGGCTCAGCCAAAGCCCAAATCCTTGACAAAACTGACGAATCTCGGGTCCTTCGAAATCGGATCGAGCAACGGATCGGTCGCGGCCAAACTCAGGCCCGAGTCACCGATCGCCCGCGCGCGCTGCAGCTTCGCAATCGCCTCGTCCGTTTGCCCCCACTGAGCCATGACCTCGGCCTGCTGGTACATCGCGGCGTCGCCGGCCTCACTGACCAGTCGCGCGAACGCCTTTTCTGCCGCCGCTTGGTGACCGGCGCGGTGTTCCAGCACTGCCAGTCCGCGCAGGCGGAACATTGCGGACGGTTCCTTCAAATAAGCCGCGCGCGCGTCGGCGAGCTTGCCCAGTTCCATCAGGCTGTCCCCGATGGTGGCATTGGCATTGGAGATTTTCGGGTTGAGCTCGACTGCGCGCTGGCCTTGAGTGATCGCATCCGCATAGCGGCGCGAGGCAAAAGCGATGGCCCCGGCGGCGCGGTGCGTGCGCGGGTTCAGGGGGTCAAGCGCAAGCGCCCAATCGATGGCGTCGCGCGCCTCCCGAAAACGGCGGGTTCTGACCATATACGTCGCACAGAGCAGGACGATATCGGCATTGCCGCGTCCATATTGATAGGCCTTGTCATAAAACGGCCGGGCGCCGCGCACGTCCAAGAACCCCGCGAATTTCGCATAGCCGAGAGCAAGTTGGCCCTGCGGCAGTGTCGGCGCAAGCTCGATCGCCCGTTCGGCCTCGGCAACCGCCTGGTTGTAAAGCGGCTTGAGTTCGCTGGCCTCGGCGCTGCTCGCCGCGATGGAAGCGAGGACCCGCGATAGCGCCGCGTGCGCCAATGCGAAGTTCGGATCGGCCGCGATCGCGAGTTCGAAATTGGCGCGGGCCGCGCGGTCCGATTCCTCACCCCCGGTGGCATTGTAGAGCGCCTTGCCGCGTAAATAGGCCTCAAAGGCCTTGGCATTGCGAGTCCCGCCGGGCGCGGGGGTGTCGGTCGCCATGCGCACCGACAAAGCGTTGGAAACGTTGCGCGCGATCTCACTCTGGAATGCAAAGATGTCGCCGAGTTGACGATCGACCCGATCGGACCATTCGGAAAAGCCGGTGCGCCCGTTGGTCAAATTGATCGCGACCCGCACACGGTCGCCGGCCCGCTGGACCGACCCGTCGAGCAGATAAGCGACGTCGAGCTTGGCGGCGATCGAGCGGGCATCGCCCTGGTCGTCGCGGACCGTGTTCGACGAGGTTGTGGCGAGCACCAGCAGCCGCGAATTGCGCGACAGCGCCGAGCGGATTTCCTCGGTGAGGCCATCGGAAATGAAGGCCTGGGCCGAATCGCCGCCCAAATTCTTGAACGGCAGGACGGCGATGCTCCGGGCATTGGCGCGGACCGGACCGATCAGGCCCGTCTGCCAGGCGATCAGCCCGCCGCCGGCCACCGCGACGGCCGCGCCGCCGCCGATCACCAGCGCCTGCCGGCGATCGATCGACTGGCCGGCAACCGGCCGCGGTCCCGGTTGTTCGCCCAACGACGCGGCAATCGCCCGCCGGATCGCGTCGATCTGCGGCGCGTCGGCGCGGCCGTGCCAGCTCGACAGCTTGATCACCTGGATTTGGCGGAAGCCGAGCGGCGGCACGGTCCCATCGAGCGACAGCGGGACCAGCCGCTGGCGGTCGCGGCCTTGCGCGGCCTCGTCGCGGACCCAGTCGGATTCCACCGAATGCTTCGACCACAGGACGACCACCGCATCGGCCTTATCCAGGGCCTCGTCGATCGACTTGGCGAAGCGCGAGCCGCCTTCAACCAGCGCGTCCCACCAGACGGTATAGCCCGCCTGCTCGAGGATCGAGGCCAGGCGCTGCGCCTTCGCCCGATCGGCGTGGGCGTAGCTCAGGAAGATCGCCGGACCGCCGGCCTCGCTCGCCATGATCTTGTGCCCCCCGCGGGACAGCTTATCGCTTCACGCGACGGCTTTGAATAGCCTAGTCAAATCCCGCCCGCGACGGGCTCATAACCGGCGTCGCGCAGCCCCGTCATCAGCGCGTCGCCGCATTCTTTGGCCAGCGCCGCATCGTCGGAGCGAATGACGAAATTCGCACCGTAGCGCCCGTCCTTGAAAAACGGATAGCTGCCGATCGCGACTCCCGGATGCGCGGCTTCGGTCTCGCGCAGCAGGTCAGCGACCTCGCTTTCCGCCGCGCGGGCGCCGATGGTGATCGAGACCACTGGCCGCCCGCCCTCGAGGGTCCCGGTCAACGCCTCGAGCATGCTCGCCGCGATGTGCGGAACTCCGGCGAGAATATAGACATTGGCGATTTTCACGCCCGGCGCGCCCGAGCTCGGATTGGGCAGCAGCTCGGCCCCCTCGGGCACCCGCGCCATCCGCAAGCGCGCTTCGTTGAGCCCGCCCGACCGGCCGCGATAATAATCCTTGAGGATCGCCCGCGCGGCCGGATGGACCACCACGGGCACGGCGAAGGCGGCGGCGATCGCGTCGACCGTAATGTCGTCGTGGGTCGGGCCGATGCCGCCGGTCGTGAACAGATAATCGTGGACCGGGCGCAGCGCGTTGACCGCCGCGACGATCCGCGGCTGGTCGTCGGGCACGATCCGGACTTCGGCGAGGCGAATGCCCTGGTCGTTGAGCCAGGTCGCGAGCTGGCCGACGTTCTTGTCCTGGGTCCGCCCGGACAGGATCTCGTCGCCGATTACGACCAGGGCAGCGGTCCAGATTTTGCTTGCCTCGCCCACTCATCCTCCGGTGACTTCGACGGTCCGAATGCTTATCTAGGCGGTATGACTGAATATATCACCGTCGCCGACGACGACCGCGTCGAAGCCAAGAACGGCGTCATCAAGCTCCATGGCCCCGAAGGCTTCGCCGGCATGCGCCGCGCCGGGCGGCTCGCCGCCGAGATCCTCGATGCGCTCGTGCCGCACGTCGTTCCGGGCGTCTCGACCCAGGAGCTCGACGATATCGTACACCGCATGACGGTCGCTGCGGGCGCGGTCCCCGCGACCCTCGGCTACCGCGGTTACACCATGAGCTGCTGTGTCTCGGTCAATCACGTCGTGTGCCACGGCATCCCGGGCGAGAAGACTCTGAAAGACGGCGACATCGTCAATATCGACGTGACCCCGATCGTCGACGGCTGGCATGGCGACACCAGCCGCATGTATCTGGTCGGCGATGTACCCTTGAAGGCGCGCAAGCTGGTCGACGTCACCTACGAATGCCTGATGCTCGGTCTCGAGCAGGCCCGGCCCGGCAATCACCTCGGCGACATTTCCCATGCCATCCAGCGCCACGCGGAAGCGCAGCGTTACAGCGTCGTCCGCGATTTCTGCGGCCACGGCGTCGGCCGGCTGTTCCACGACAGCCCGGAGGTGGTCCACGCCGGCCGCCCCGGCACCGGTCCCGAGCTCAGGCCCGGCATGTTTTTCACCGTCGAACCGATGATCAACATCGGCCGCGCCGACGTGAAGGTGCTCGACGACGGCTGGACGGCGGTCACCCGCGACCGCTCGCTGTCGGCCCAGTTCGAACATTCGATCGGCATCACCGAAACCGGCTGCGAGATTTTTACGAAGAGTCCGACGGGGCGGGACAAGCCGCCTTACTGACATGGCACTTTAAGCTTATTGACACGTTTGTCAGTGAGTGAGAGGCAGAATCAGCGTCTATACAGGGCACCCCGGCATGTTCCGCCACCAGATCGCAATCGAGCCGAACGACATCGACCACATGGGTCATGTCAACAATGCCGTGTACCTCAAATGGGTGCAGGATGCGGTGATCGATTACTGGCGCAGCGTCGCCCCGCCCGACGCGGTCGCCAGCCACCTGTGGGTCGCGCTCAAGCACGAGATCACCTACCTCAAGCCGACCTTCCTGCAGGACAAGGTCGTCGCCGAAGTGATCGCCGAGAGGGTCCAGGGCGCCCGTGCCATGTTCCGCACGGTGCTCAAGCGCGGCGAAGACGTGCTCAGCGAAATCCACAGCAGCTGGTGCTGCCTCGACGCCGTGACCCAGCGCCCGGCGCGCCTCGCCCGCGACGTAATCGGCCGCTTCCTCCCCGACCTGCCCCGCTAACAGTAGCGTCTTCAGACCGGTCGGCCTATTCGGCGACGTCTAGGCGGCTTTAATGCTGGGTCGCCTGTGACTGGGCGCGGAAAGCCTGCTCGAATTGGCCGAGTTCATTAGGCGCGATGTCCGAGACCGCGGCAAACCTCAGCCCACCGTCGCTCCATTCGGTAAGCGCGAAGCCGTCTTCGAGCGATGATCGTTCAGCGGCGGACTTGGCGGGCCAGACGAACAGGTTCACTGTGTGCAGGCGGCGGTGATAGACGATCGCCGCGACCGTCTTGCCGTTGATGGAATCGAGCCGCCCGCCGGCAAGCGGGAACCCTTGGTTGGCGAGTTCGGGCACAGGGGGCGCGAAGTCGATCTTGCCGTTGAACCACGGCTTGACGACGTGCTGGTTGGACGTTTGGACATCGGTCAGATGCCCCGGCTGAAGCGAGCGGACGTGGCTCGACACAAGCTGTTGATCGATCAACGGGTCGGTTTGAGCCGGCGTCAGCACCATGAGTGCGAGCGATGCGGCAAGCGCCCCGGCAACGCCCGGTGCAAGCCATCCGGGCAGCCGCGACGGCGGCCGCGTCGGTTGCAGCGCCAGCTCGGGCATTGCGGCAATGGCTTCGCGCAGCGATGGCGGCGCGCTCCGGCGCACGCCGTCCGCGGCCAGTAAGCTGCGCACCGCCTGCAGCCGTTCCAGTTCTTCGCGGCACCCCTCGCAGCGCGTGACGTGCGCTTCGACCAACGCCGTGTTGGCGGCGTCGAGCTCGCCGTCGATGAGGCCGCCCAGCATCAGGCTCTGATCGGCGCAGGCGGTCATTTGCTCGCGCTCCCCTGATTGGTCCGTTCGCTGGCGGACGGCAGCAGCTCCTTGGCGAGGATCGACCGGCCGCGCGACAATCGCGACATCACGGTGCCGATCGGCACGCCGGTCACTTCGGCGATCTCGGCATAGGACATATCCTCGATATCGCGCAGCACGATAGCTTCCCGGAACGGCTCGGGCATGGCTTCGATGGCACTAGTCAAACGGTTGATCTCCGCCTTGCGGATGACCTCCTCTTCGGGCGTCGGCGAGGGGTCGGCCTGGTCGCCCAACATCGTTCCAGTCTCATCGCTGATCCCGCTTTCTTGGACGATCAGGCTCAAGATGCCCTTTTGTGCGGACTGTGCGGTCCAGCAGCAATTGCGGACGATGGCGAACAGCCAGGCGCGGGGAGAAGCGCCGCGGAATTGTTCGAATGCCCGGAACGCGCGAATAATGGCGTCCTGGACGATATCCTCGCTCAGCACGGGATCGCGGGTCAGATAGCAAGCCAGATTATAGGCTCCGTCGAGGTGCGGCAGGACCAACTGCCGGAAACGTGACGTCAGGTCGGCGCCGGGCGGCAGGGAACCCGGCGCCGAGCCATTGCTGGCCGCAAGGCGCGGTGTGAAAAGACGGGGGGCGATCTTCCTCACAGGCTCACGACCAGTCCCTGCCTCATGCCTTGACGATGATAGTGCCCGTCATGTGCGGGTGCAGGGAACAGAAATAGCCGAATTGGCCGGGCTTGGCGAAGGTGAATGAAAACCGGTCGCCGGTGTCGAGCACCTTCGATTTGAACAGGCCGTCCTTGGACAGCACCGTATGCGGGATGTCGTCGCCGTTGGTCCACGTGACGGTCGTTCCGGACCTGACCGTCACAATCGGCGCCTTGAAGGTGAAATTGCCGATCGTGACCGCAGCGACGGGCGGCGCTGGAACGGCTTTCGCCATGTCCGCGGCGACCGACATCATGAGGGCGCCTGCGACGAGTGCGGATGCTTGAAACGTAAGGATTTTGAATGCTTTAGTCATGATATCTCCTGGGTGCTGATCAGGCGGAAAGTGTGGAATCGATCAGCGCAATGCGCTCGCGGCCATGGACGAAGATCGCGTCGGTAATGCCGAGCATGCCGTGGAGCTGCTCGGCGGGGACTTTGAGCGGTCCGGGCGAAGGGGCCGTGCCCGGGGCCGGCTGCGGGAACGCGGTCGAGCGCGCCGTATGAAACGCGATGCGCCCTTCGACCTTCTGCGTGATCTGGTGGATGTGTCCGTTGAGCACGGTCACCGAACCGAACCGGGCGAGCAGCTTGAGCGCCACGGCGGCATCGTCGGTGCCCCAGCCCCAGTCGGCGTACACCGTCCACAGCGGGATATGCGCGAACACCACGATCGGCATCGACGACGGCCGCCCGGCAAGATCCGCCGCCAGCCACTTGAGCTGCCCGGCGCCAAGATTGCCCATGCCGCCCGGCTTGAGGTCGGCGACGTTGACCAGGGCGATGAAGTGCACGCCCTTATGGTCGAAACTGTACCAGCCCGCGCCCTGCGTCCCGCGCCCGAACCGGTCGCGGAACGCCTTGCCGCCGTCGGGGTCGAGCATGTCGTGCTCGCCGGGGACGAAGAACACCGGCAGCCCGGCTTCCTTCAGGATCTGATCGGCATCGTCGAACTCTTCGTCTCGCGAAAGCTGCGAGACGTCGCCGGTGTGGATGATGAAATCGGGCTGGACCCGCAATGCTTTGACCTTCGCGATCGCCTCGCGGAAGGTCGCCCGGGCATCGGCGTTGGGCGGTTTGTTGAAGCCGATGTGGCTGTCGCTCAGCTGCAGGAAGGAAAAGGACGCGGCCTTCGCGCGTGGCCGCAAGGGCGCGGCAATCGCGGCATCGAGTCCAAGCGAGCTCGGCACGCCGCCGGCGAACGCGAACAACGCGCCGGTCCCGGCCCACGCCATGCATTTCAGGAAATCGCGGCGTTCGTCTTCGATGGTCTCGGGCACGGCATCGACCTTTGTTGCGAGGTGTCGATGCAAGAGACCGGGCCGGCGTCGGGTTTATTCCCGGCTCGCCGAAATTTTTTTGAACTAAGCGGCGGCGGCTTTAGCCGTCGCGTCCCAGCGCGCCGTTAGTTCACGCGCCGCTTCGACGTCGGGCGGGAAGTCGACCTCGCCCCATTCCTCGCCGGCGATGTCGAGCGTCCACACATCATTGCTCTGCGCGAGGTGGTTGATCACCCGGAGGTACCAGATGGTCGTGCCTTCGGGGGTCCGCATCGCTTGCTCGATCGCCGCGCGGAATTGCTCGGCCCCGCCGGCGCGGAACGCCAGCAAGCCGATCGACTCGGCGTTGACGCCTTCGCTGATCCGTTTGCCGATCGCCTTCAGCCGGCCGTCGGCCTCGACCACCTTCATGTCGTCGTCGTCGTAGCCGTCGTCCTTGCGGTCGATGGTGACGCAAATCCCCGGCTGTTGGTTCGCGACGACCCTGGCCATCAGCGCGCGCGACACGAGCGTATCGCCGTTCCACACCAGGCAATCGCCCGCCAGTTCGGCCCTCGCCATGTACAGCGAGCCGGTATTGTCGGCGACCTTGTAGAACGGGTTATAGACCGTCCGCACCTTTGGTCCGCCCGTTCGCGCCGCGATCGCCTGCTCGATCAATTCGTCGTGAAAGCCGGTGACGACCACCGCTTCGTGCACCCCGTTGGCCTCGAGCGTGTCGAGCTGGCGGTCGAGCAAGGTGCGCCCCGAAAAGTCGATCAGGCACTTGGGGCGGTCGTCGACCAGATGGCCGAGCCGCGAGCCCTGGCCGGCGGAAAGGATGATGGCTTTCATGTCGCGCGCGGCCTTTGCTTGGAATTGCGGCACCGATTGGGCATTAGCAAGCCAGCCCGGCTCATAAGGATTCTCGCGTGAAGAAAATCGAGGCGATCATCAAGCCGTTCAAGCTGGACGACGTCAAGGATGCGCTGCACGAAGTCGGGGTCAGCGGCATCACCGTCGTCGAGGTCAAGGGCTTCGGCCGCCAGAAGGGCCATACCGAGCTTTATCGCGGCGCCGAATATGTCATCGACTTCCTGCCCAAAGTGAAGGTCGAAGTGGTGGTCGAGGACAACCTGGTCGAAAATGTCATCGAGGCGATCGAAAATGCCGCGCGGACCGGGCGCATCGGCGACGGCAAGATCTTTGTCATTCCGGTCGAACAGGCGATCCGCATCCGCACCGGCGACCGTGGTTCGGACGCAATCTAAAATGCTCGACGAACGCCTCGCCTCGATGTCCCCCGACGAATTGAAATCGTCGATGCGCAGCCTCGGCTACCGCACCCAGAACGACCTCGCCCAGGCGATCGGCGTATCGCGCTCGGCGGTGAGTCTGTGGCTCGAAGGCAAGGTCGGCGTCCCCCGCCCCGTGGCGATGCTGCTGCGCATGCTCGTCGCCGCCCAGCGCCGCGCTTTTTAACTCGAGCCGCCGAGCGTAGCGACGCCGACAGCTTGTTCGGTTGGCTTGGATGGAACAAGCTACCCACGCGCGTCGCCGAAGCAGCGCGAAGAGACGGCGCGAGCCGGTCGCCGCGGCGCGAGGCTAAATCGAGCGAACCCGTCCGACGTCACGCGATTCACTCGCGTGACGGTCCTTCCCCCTAGTTCTGTTGCGACTGGGCGGCGCGCGCCTGCTGGCGTTCCGCCGCCGTCACCGTGCCATCGTGGTTGAGATCCTGCCGGTCGAACCGGGCCAGCAACTGCGCTTCGAACTGGGCGAGCGTGATCGACTGGGCCTCGCCGAACACGCGCGCGATCATCCGCTCCGCCCGATCACCACCAGCACCGCCGCCGCCCATCCGCGCGCTGGCCTGGTCGGCTTCCTGGCGGGTCAACGTGCCGTCGTGATTGACGTCGAACCGCTGGAACAGCCCACCGGCCATCTGCTGGGCTTTCTGACGGGTTACGTCGGGCTGCAGCCCGTTGCCACGCAGCCCGGGTAGCGGCGCGGCCTGCGCCGGTGGCGCGGCCTGTGCAGACGGCGCGGCCTGAGCCTGGGTCGCAATCGCAGCCGTTGCCGCCGCGGCGATCAGAAAAATCTTCATGGGTCGAACTCCTCGAACTCGCTGGTCCCGTCGCCGGGTGCCCATGGCCAGCTTGCCGTGAACCGACGATTTACGCTGCATGAAATCGCCGTCACGAAGCGAGCGGGCCAAACGGCCCCGACGGAGTAGTAACCGGGGTGAGTGGAGGCCCCGTAAGTGCCTGAGACCGTTTTATATCATGCTACCAGCCGCAAGACGGTCTGGGGCGCCCAGCCCGCATCACAAAGAGCCCCGCGCCTTTTGCCTATCTTCACCGTCTCCTAGCCAACAGGCGCCAATTCCGGCGCCTGGAAACGAAGGAACACACCATGAAAATCTTTGGCACCGTCAATTCGTTCGACGCCACTCAGGGCAAGGGCTCGATCAAGCCGGAAGCCGGCGGCGACACTCTGCCGTTCGAAAAGACCGCGTTCAAGTGGGACATCAAGACGAACCCGCCCACGACCGGCCAGCGCCTGTCCTATGAGCTCGGCACCGACAGCAACAGCAAGCCGGTCGCGCTCAACCTCCAAACGATCTAACCGCCAGTCAAATCAAGCGATCGGGGCGGGAGTCAGGATCCCGCCCCTTTTCGCGTGCGAACACCCCTTTCATGAACTTTTGCAACCTTGCGGCGGGGTACGAGTTGATTTGTTTTAACGCACTCACAGGGAGGTTATGTGCGATGCGTAAAGCCATATTCACCGGCGCTATGACGCTGATGCTGTCCGCCACCGCGGCCCTCGCGCAGCATGGCCCGCCAGCCGGCGCCGGCCCCGGCGGGGGCATGGGCGCCGGTCCGCCGATCAGCCCGCCCGGTTTGGCCGGAATGGGCCAGGGGACATCCGATCTCGCCCGCGGCATTGCGTCTCAGCAGGGTCAGTTCGGCCGCGATTTCGCCGCCCAGCAGCACCTTAGCTCGACCGAGCTTCGGGCCCAGGCGGCCGAGCACCGCGCCGACGCGATGGCGCTCGCCCAGGCCGCTCGCGCCGGCGGCAACATCCCGGCCAGCGCCGGCCCCAGGATCAAGACCGCGCTGCGGTTCGACATCGATGCTTGGCGCGCCCAGTTCCAGGTCGATCGGAAGAGCTGGCAAACGATGCGCGATGCGTGGCTCGCCGAGCGTCCGAACATGACTGCCCGCGACTGGGCTCAGCGCCGCGCGGACTGGTTCACGGCCCGCGACGCGTGGATTTCCGCGCAGAAGACAACGGCGATGGCGCGGCGGAACTAAGCGCCACCTGTTTCGGAGAAGGACCGGGCCTCGCGCCCGGTTCTTTTTTGCTAACGGAACCTGGCGCGCTTCCAACCGCGATGTGCTACTGGTCGCACCATGAGCATAGAGAAACGCTGGACCCAGACCGACATCACCGCCTTGCGCGGCCGCCTCGAGGGCGGCGAGTCGGCCGCGGAAATCTCCGCGGCGCTCGAGCGGTCGTCGGATGATGTCCTGGCGATGATGTCGCGCCTCAGCTTGCGGGTTCGCGCCGAGGGCCGCGCCTGAACCGCCAGGCCAGGCGGCGCTTGTCCGCTCTGGCCTCGTCCCCCGCGCGCGCTTATACCGAGGCCATGGTCCTGCGCTGGCTCCTGTCCCTGCTCGTCGTCGCGGCGGTGACGCTGGCCTATCCGGCGGCTTCGTCCGCCGCCGCTTTGGACTGCGCCTCCGCATCCGTCGGCACCGCTGCCGCTCCACCGATGAAGTCGGACTGCCCGGACATGGGCAAGGCGCACGTCGGCCTCGCCTGCGCCAGCTGCGTGGCCGTGGTCGCGGCGATGGCGACCGTCGCGGCGCCGCATCCCGCAACCTCGACACCAGCATCCTTGCAACTCGCGCGGCTCGAAGCGCGCGGCATCCAGCCGGAGCCACCCCCTCCTCGACTTGGGTAGAAAACCCATTTCAACCTTGGTTTTTTTGGAGACGAACATGAAGAAACTCTATGTCACGGGAGCAGTCCTGTTGATGACCAGCACGGGGGCCTATGCCGCCGCGCCGGAAGCGGTGGCCAAGGTCGCCGCGTCCTGCTGTGCGGCGCTCGCCGCCTGCTGCGGCATCTCACTCGGCTGTTGCCCGTAAAGCCTTAGTCGGCGAATAAGGAGGGACGCTCGGCCGAAACGTCGGGCGTCCCTTTTTTGTGCGTAATTCACTCCGTGACGGCGTCATCCCGGACCCACCGTCGCGCCCTCGCCTCGTCATCCCCGGCTTGACCGGGGAGACGCCGACCCTTCCGTCACCCTGAACTTGGTTGGCATTTATCCCCTTGCGACATGTAAACGTTTGTGATACATAATGTCCCATGACCAAGGCCCCTACACTCCGCCAGTTCCAAAATCGCTTCCCAACGGAGGAAGTGTGCTTAGACCACCTGTTTCAGGTTCGCTACGCGGGAACCGACTGCCCCAAGTGTCACCGCGCCCTGAAGTACACCCGCATTGCCAAGCGCCGCGCCTACCAGTGCCAGTGGTGCGCCAACCAGCTTTACCCGACCGCCGGGACGCCGTTCGATCGCACCCGCACCAGCCTCCGCGATTGGTTTTACGTCATGTTCCTTTTCACGACGACGCGGAACGGCGTGGCTGCCAAGCGTATCGAGCGCGACCTTGGCGTGACGTACAAAACCGCATGGCGCATGTGCCACGAGATCAGGAAATATATGGCGGCGCTCGACAGCGACGATCCTTTGGGAGGCCCCGGCTCGACCGTTGAAATTGACGAGACCCTGATCGGCGGCTCCATCAGCGGCATGGGAAGCGGCTACAAGGGCAACAAGACTTGCGTGGTCGGCATGCTGGAGCGTGAAGGCGAGCTTATCACCCGCGTTGCCACGAGCCGTACGAAGGAAGCTATGCGCGGCGTTATCGGGCGCTTTGTACTCCCGGGAACGACCATCAATACCGACGAATTTGGCGGCTACAAAGACCTAGACCACTGTGGCTTTCGCCATGTCCGCGTGAACCACAATTCAGGTGAATATGCCCGTCCGGACGGCGCTGGCGTCAACTCAATCGAGGGCTTCTGGAATATCCTGAAGCGCGGCATCAACGGGACGCACATTCACGTTAGCGCGAAGCATCTCCCGAAGTATCTTGGTGAGTTCGAATATCGGTGGAACATGCGGGCGGTGCCGCACCTGATGCTTGATCGGCTGTTGCACTCTTTCGCGCGCTAGGGCGGCAAGTAACGACTTAAAGATTCCTTATAACATCAAGTCTTAAATGATTAATCGTCCCGGTTTGTTCTTGCGCCGAAACATTGATTTTTACGGCTGTTTGGAGTACCAACGAAATGAGCCGGAGGTTCATGGCCTCCGGCTCATTGGATGTAGAAACGAGTCCCGAAGGAATCGTTAGTCGTGATCACGCACAATTTCATACAAGAGTCGCGTGACTCGGTCAACTCCTTCGGGACTCAAGCCGAAGGAATTGAGCTATGAGTCCCTGACAAAAACGCGACTGCGCTCAACGCGCAAACGCATTCCGAACAGTACAAATCAGACTCGCGAGCGGACCTAACGGAGCCGACAGCTTAGCTGTAACTTCGCCCATTACCCGCCCGTAAAGCAGACTGTTGAGGCGCGCTTTCGCGTCCTCAGCGTCGGTGGCCTGTAACTCCAGCGCGTAACGCTGGCCGCCATGCTGATAGTTCACGAGGAATGCTTTCATGATCTATCCAATCTTACACAAGGACTTTTCAAAATGGTTACGAACTTCACGACGACGTACTGGGTGTACAAGGATCGCTCCGGCCATTGGCGCTGGCAGCTCGTCCACAACAGCAATGGCAAGATCATTGCTGACAGTGGCGAGGGCTACGCTAACCGGAACGATTGCCTCCACGGCATCGACATCACAGCCACGTCGCGCGGTTCCGCCGTCAAGGACCGCTAATCAGAAG
>DATFUB010000001.1:0-36757 GCA_035261225.1 Sphingomicrobium sp. | reverse complement strand
GCGCAAAAGCCAGCCCGCCGATCGCCCCGAACTCGGTGTCGCTGAGGTGGAGTTCTGCCTTGATCGACGGTCCAAGGATGCCGAGGATCTGGCGGTCGAGGAAATTAAAGATGTAGGCGAGCAGCAGGAGCGCGAGAACCGCGCGCGCCCGCGGCACAGTCAACGTGGGTTGGGCGGGCGTCATCGGTGCAAGGCTGACACGGCGGCGGCGGACCAGCAAGCCCCGCCGCCGCGCATGACTTAGTAGCGCGCTGTCAACCGCAGGGTGACGGTGCGCGGTGCGCCGTAATAAACCGTGCGGATATTGCCGACGCTGGAGAATTCCTGGGCGTCGGTTTTGTACGCCTTCTTGGTCAGATTGTAGCCGTACAGCCCGATCGAATATTTCTTCGACGCGTCCTCCCACACGAGGCGGGCGTCGTGCACCCAATAGCCGTTCTGGAACAGGCCCTCGACCTTGGTGTTCGTGTTGACGAGCGTGTTATCGACCGCGAGCGCCTGGCGCGAACGATAGCGGTTCTGCCCGCCGAGCGTAATTGACCCGGTTGAGCCGAGATCGACGGCATATTGCGCGCCCATGCGTAGCGTCCACTTGGGTGCGAAGGCCGGCGTCTGGAAGGCACGGCTGCCACCAAAGGCGATGAATCGCGCGTCGTCGAACACCTTATATTTGGCATCGAGATAGCCGAGCTGACCATCGATCAGCAGCCCGGTCGTAGGCGTCCAGGCCGCCTCCAGCTCGGCGCCGCGGATCCGCAGCTTACCTGCGTTGAGGACGGAGAGTTTGGGCGCCGGGAGGCCCGTGATCGGATCGGTATCAAGACCGGAAACGCGAGCCTGGAAGTCCTTATATTCGTTGTCGAACACCGCGCCGTTCAGGCGAAGCTGATTGGCGAGTGTGGTCTTAAAGCCGGCCTCATAGGACCAGACCGTCTCCGGATCATATTTGGTCGCTTCGCCGACCGTATTGGCGCGACCGTTGAACCCGCCCGATTTGAAGCCCTTGGCGACGCGCGCGTAGAGCATCGTCGACGGCGTCACCTGCCAGTCGAGGCTCGCCATCGGTGAGGTGTCGTGCCACTTTCCCTTGGGCGGGGCGAACCCGAAGGTCGCGTTGAAGGCCGGCAGCAGCGAGAAGAAGGTGCTGGTCGTCCGGTCGTAGTCCTTCGTTTCCTTGGTGTAGCGGATGCCCGCCGACAGCCGGACCGTGGGGATGATCTCGTAGCTCGCGTTCGCGTAGGCTGCGTAGCTCCTGGTATGCAGCTTGTCGTCGACTGTCCGCAGGAAGCCGCTGTTGAGGAAGGCGGGGCCGAGCAGATCGTCGGCATAGGCTTCCTGGTGCGAGCCGACGTTCTCTTTGAGGTAGTAGAGACCCGCGACCGCATTGAACTTTGACGACGTGTAGGTGCCCTGGAATTCCTGACTGAGCTGGTTCTGCCTGACGCCGACGAACACGTCACCGACCTCATATTGGGTCGCGTCGATGTCGACGAAATCATCGGTCTTGAGATTGCGGTAAGCGGTGATCGACTTCAGCGTCAGCGCATCCGTCAGATCAACGGCGACCGTCCCGGCAAAGCCGTAATGCTTGAGCTTGGTCGAGTTCGGGAGACCGGGAGTCGTCCGGCCTTTCCAGTGATAGGGGCCCGAACCGACCGGATCGGTGACAACGAGCGTGCCACCGGAAAAGGTCACCAGGTTGTTGACCGGACGGCCGACGTTGAGGTGAGCGTCATCCTGCTGATAGTCCGCCGTCAGATCGACGCGGACCTTGGACGTTGGATTGAGTGCGACCGCCGCACGGCCGGAAAACGTCTTCTTGTTGTTATATTCGCGATCGTCGGCGGAATCCTCGACGAACCCGTCGCGGCGTGACCCGAGGACCGAAACGCCAATGTCGAAACCGCGAGAAATCGGTCCCGACAGCGCACCCTTGCCCTCGAGCTGGTTATAGCTTCCGGCCGCGATCGACCCACTGGCGCGCAGCGTGTCGTCTGGCCGCCGGGTCACGAACTTGATCGCGCCACCGATGGTGTTCTTGCCGTAGAGCGTTCCCTGCGGCCCGCGCAGAACCTCGATCCGGTCAAGATCGAGCAGATCGAGCTGGCTGCCGCGAATGCGCGACAGATAGACGTCGTCGACATAGACGCCGACCGCCGGATCGAACGTCTGCAATGCATCGGGCTGGCCGATACCGCGGATGAAGATGTTGGTTGCGTTCGACGAGCCCCGGCCCGCAACGATGTTGAGGTTCGGCACCGCGCCCTGGAGTCCGGTCGCGTCCTGCGCCTGGATGCGATCGAGAGCCCGCGCATTGAACGCCGAAACCGAGGCTGGGACGCGCTGCAGTTTTTCCTCGGTGCGGCGGGCGGTGATGACGATCTGACCCGTCGCGCTATCCTGCGTCTGATCATTGGCCGCAGCGGCCGGCGGCGGCGCCTGCGTGGCAGTCTGAGCGATTGCCGGAGTGGCGATAAATGCCGCGGCGGCAGCGGTGCCGAGCAACGCGGCGCGGGCGTGAAAAGCGCGCATGTTTGATTCTCCCCCTGACCGGCACCCCTCATATGGCCAGCCGTCAGCAAACAGTCATAATGAAAGTTGAACCAGCTTTCAACTTGCGAATATTTGCGCTAGAAAGCTATCGCCGCGCAATGGGGGAAATTGTGGACACAGTGGTGCAGAGCAGCCCGGCGAGCGACGGCAAGGCGCCCCGCACCGCGCGCGGCGAACGCACTTTGCGCAAGATCCTCGACGCGGCCCGCGACGAATTCGGCCAACGCGGATTTTCGGACAGTTCGATCGTCGCGATCACCCAGCGCGCCGGAGTCGCGCTCGGAACTTTCTACACGTATTTCAATTCCAAGGAGGCGGTGTTCCAGGCCCTGGTGCGCGACATGTCGGCGCAGGTCCGCGACCATGTCGCGCCGGCGTTCAAGGGCGCGACCGACGCGCTCGACGGCGAACGCCGCGCGCTCGAATCGTTCCTCAATTTCGCCCGCGAGCATCGCGACGTGTACCGGATCATCGACGAGGCCGAGTTCGTCGAACCGGCCGCCTATCGCGAGCATTATGAAACGACCGCGACTCGCATCGCCGCGCGGTTCAAGGCGGCGCGCGACAAGGGCGAGATCGCGCAGGAACTTTCCGACCGGGATCTCGACATCCTCGCCTGGGCATCGATGGGAGCGAACGTGTTCCTGGGATTGAAATTCGAGGTGTGGTCGAGTGCCGATGCCGAACAGATCGCCAAGGTAACCAGCCGTCTGCTGCGCAAGGGCCTCGGCGCATGAACGACGCCGCCGCCGCATCGCGTTTCGAGGACCGATATTTCACAGTCCGCGACGGGCTGAAGCTCCACTACCGCGATTATGCGGGAAGCGCCGACAAGCTGCCTATCCTTTGCCTCCCGGGCCTGACCCGCAACGCGAAGGACTTTGCCGATCTCGCGGAGCGCTATTCGCCGCGTTTCCGCGTCATTGCGCCCGACTTCCGCGGTCGCGGGATGAGCGAATACGATCCGGTCCCGGGACGCTACCTGCCGCCGACTTATACCCATGACGTGATCGAGCTGATGGACCAATTGGCAATCGATCAAGCGATCTTTGTCGGCACCTCCCTTGGCGGGCTGGTGACGATGCTGATGGCGGTCATGGCGCCGCAGCGGGTTGCGGCGGCGATCCTCAACGACATCGGACCGGAGATCGACAACGCCGGCGTCGACCGCATCAAAACCTATGTCGGCAAGGCCGTCCGCTTCAACAGCTGGGACGAGGCGGCGGAGACTGTCGCGGCGAACAATCGCCACGCGTTCGAAGGCTATGGGCACGACGATTGGCTGCGGATGGCGCAGCGCAATTGCCGCGAGGAAAATGGCGAGATCGTGTTCGACTACGACCAGGCAATCGCGCAACCGTTCAAGAGCGATGCGCCAGCGCCGGAATTCAACATGTGGCCGCTGTTCGCGGCGCTGGCGCAAAAGCCGCTGCTCGTGATCCGCGGCGCGAAGAGCGACCTGCTGTCAGCCGAGGCGCTCCAGAAAATGCACGCCGCGGCGCCGAATATGAAGTCCGCCGTCGTCCCGGGGGTGGGCCACGCACCCGATCTCAGCGAGCCGGAAGCGGTAGCGGCGATCGATGCATTTTTGGACGAACTCGAACCCAGTCTCTAGATCACTCGAACGTCCCCATGCCCACCAGCAGCGCGGCGAACAGGCTGACGACGATCAGCGCGAACATCGTTAAAAGGATCGTGCGCCAGATCGCGCCACGCCGGCTGAGGCCGTATGCGCCCTTAAGCTGCCGGTACATGTGAAACGGCGGAAGCAGCCACAGCAAGCCTGCAATCGACGTCAGGCCGACCGACTGGAAGAGGATGCCCGCGACCACCAGCAAGGTCATGAAACATAGAGAATAAGTGACGAAAATCGTGTGATCGTAGAGCCGGAAGCGGCGGCTGAACGGGAACAGCAGCCACACGAACGGTACCGACAGCGGAATGATCAGCCAGCTGAACTTATAGGCGTTGGTCTTGAGCTTGTAGGCGACCAGCTCGGGATTCTTTCGCGCCTTCTTAACCGCATCCGACAGCGAGGGCGCGAGGCCCGACGGGTCGATGTCGATCGCCTTCGAACTGATTTCGCCTCGCGATACTGCTTCGACCGCAGTGATCTCGACCTTTTGATCGGCGATTTTCTGGTCGAGCTTGGCGGCGGCCGGCCCGCTCAGCCCGTCCCGCTGTTGCTGCAGCGTGGCGAGCTTCCGTTTGTCCGCGGCCAGTTCGCTGGCCATGTCCTTCTTCGCCTCGGGCGAGAATTCGCCGACGCCGCCCAGCATGCTGACCACCGCGAACATCAGGAACACGCAGAACAGGAACAGCGCAATCGGCGAAACGAAGCTGGCGCGCTGGCCGTCGACATAGCGGCGCGTGAGCTCGCCCGGCTTCCACGCGAGGAGCGGCAGGGTGCGCCAGATCTTGCCTTCGAAATGCAGAACGCCGTGGAGAAAATCGTGGAAGAACGCGCCGAGCGTCCGATGGACATGCGCATGTTGCCCGCAGGCGTGGCAGTAATTGCCGGTGAGCTCGGTGCCGCAGTTGAGGCAATTCTCCTCGTGCGTATGACCGTCATCGCCTTCGCCGGCCTTGGGCTCGACCGCGCGGCCGACGACGGCCCCGATCACCGCGTCGCCCAAAGCTTCGAACTCTCCAACCATGCGCACCCCCTTCGCGGCGACATTATGCGGGCTTGATCGCTCATGCTAGCGGGTGAGCATGGCCCGCATCGGTCTCCTCGGCGGATCGTTCAACCCGGCGCATAACGCGCATCGGGCGATCAGCCTCGGCGCGATGCGCGCGCTGGGGCTCGACGAGGTATGGTGGCTGGTGTCGCCCGGCAATCCGCTGAAGGAAGGCGCCAAGGACATGGCGAGCTTCGAAGCGCGGTTTGCCTCGGCCAAACGGATGGCGCGCGGGGCGCGAATCCGCGTCAGCGATTTCGAGCAGCGGGAGCGCACGCGTTACACGATCGACACGGTCCGTCTGCTCAAGCGCCGCCACCCGGAGCACCGCTTCATTTGGTTGCTTGGAAGCGACACCCTGCCAAATTTTCACAAATGGCGCGATTGGAGGGGGTTAGCCCGCGAAGTGCCGATTGCGGTGATTCCCCGGCCCGGCTATGATCACCCTGCCCTCGCGGTGCGCGCGATGGGCTGGCTTGGGAGGTTCGTCCGGCCCCCGAACCAGGCGAAATGTTGGACGGAGTGGAGTGCACCGGCGATCGTCCTGCTTCGCCTGCCGCGAGACCCCACGTCCGCAACCGCCATCCGTGCGCGCGACCCAAATTGGCATCGTCGGGAACCTGTGCGCGCCAGCCGCGTCCCCCATTTGACCCTGCCATTGTCCGTCAGGAGACCCCTTGACCGAACGTCCCGCTGAGACCGGCTCCCCCGTCGACGTGCAGGAACTTCACCGCCTCGTGCTGCAATCGCTCGACGACGACCAGGCCGTCGACGTCGTGACCATCCCGCTGACCGGCAAGTCGAACATCGCCGATCATATGGTGATCGCGTCGGGCCGCTCGACGCGGCAGGTCGCGTCGATGGCGACCAAGCTCGCCGACCGCATCAAGCAACAGCTCAAGAAGAACGTGCGGATCGAAGGATTGTCCGCGGCGGATTGGGTTTTGATCGACGCCGACGACGTGATCGTCCATATTTTTCGCCCCGAAGTAAGAAGTTTTTACAATTTGGAGCGAATGTGGGCGTTTGGCGACGAATCCGGCGCCAGCGCGACCGCTAGCGGGTGAGGCATATGCGATTTTGGGCTATCCTGCTGTCGTTCCTTGCGTTTGCCGCGCAACCGGCGACCGCGGCCTCGAGCCCAGGTCTCATCAGCCTTGAACAGCAATTGCAGTCGATGGTCGGCGGCGGAAGCGCCGACGTTGGCATCGCCGCGCTCGATCTTCGCACCGGCGAAACCGTCAGCATTCAGGGCAACACACCGTTCCCGATGGCGAGCACGGTCAAGGTCGCGGTCGCCGCGCTCTATCTGTCGCAGGTCGATCATGGCCAGCGCTCGCTCGACGACACGATCAGCGGGCAGTCGGCGCGCAGCCTGATGGGGCGCATGCTGATCCACAGCGACAATCGCGCGACCGACATGCTGCTGAAAGACCTCGGCGGCCCGCGGCCGCTGCACGATTGGCTGCAGCAGAACGGGATCACCGGATTGCGGGTCGACCGGACGATCGCGCAATTGCTGAGCGACAGGCGCGACCTGTGGGACCGCCGCGACTCGAGCACGCCGCAAGCGATGGTTGAACTGCTGCGGCGCATCTATCGCGCCGAAATTATCAAACCGCAGAGCCGCAATTACCTGCTCGACCTGATGGCGCAGTGCGAAACCGGCAAGAACCGGATGAAGGCGCTGTTGCCCCTGGGCACGCCGGTCGAACACAAGACTGGCACGCTCAATGGCCTGACCGACGACGTCGGCTTCATCACTCTGCCCGATGGGCGGCGGATCGCGGTTGCGGTGTTCGCGCGCGGAGGCACCAACCGGCCGCGGACCATTGCCGAGGCGGCACGGGCGATTTACGACGGCTTCGCCCGGGTCCTGACCTGGCCGCTTTCGGGCGCCCTCACCGCACAATAGTGCTGCTGCACATCGTCGCCCGCGGCAAGATCGGCCGGACGCCCGAAGCCGAGCTGGTCGACCGCTATCTGAAACGCGTCCCATGGCCGACCAGGGTCACCGAGCTGCCCGACCGTGGCGGCAAGCTGCCAGTCTCGCCCGAGAACCTCGCAACCGTGGTCCTCGATGAGCGTGGCCGGGCGATGTCGTCGGGTGACCTGGCGAAACAGCTCGAGCGGTGGCGCGACGGCGGCAAGCGCGAAGTGCGCTTTCTGATCGGCGCGGCCGACGGGCATGATGAGGAACAGCGGACGAGCGCCGACCTGCTGCTGTCGTTCGGGCCGGCAACCTGGCCGCACTTGCTGGCGCGGGCGATGCTCGCCGAGCAATTGTTCCGCGCCACATCAATCCTTGCGAACCACCCCTATCATCGCGAAGGTTAGCGCGTGACGCGCCTCGCGCCCTTGCTGCTGTTCGCGCCGCTGCTGCTGGCGGCGAGCGCACCCGTGCCTACCCCCGCGGAACCGCTGGACGCCGCGTTGAAGCGAGCGCGCACCGAGCAGGCGACGGCCGACGCCGAGACCAGGCGGCTTGAGCGGATCGCCAGCGGCGCGCAAAGCGAAGCCGCCCGGCTCCAGGCGCGCGAGGCCGCCGCCGCGAATGCGATCGAAGCCGCCGAGGCCCGCATTTCGGCTGCCGATGCTTTGTTACGAATCACCTCGACGGCGGCCGAACGGCAAAGCGCGCAGCTACGACGCGAGCAACAGCCGATCGCCTCGCTGCTGTCGGGACTGGCGATGATGGCGCGGCGCCCGCCACTGCTCGCCATCGCCGACCGCGGCAGCACCGACGATCTGGTGAAGGTCCGGGTGCTGCTCGATTCTACACTGCCGGTGATCCGCAGCCGCACCGCGGCACTGTCGGGCCAGCTTGCCCGGGGGCGCCGGCTCGAGAGCGATGCGCTGGCGGCCAAACAGGAGCTGCAGCGCAGCCGAGAAAATCTCGTCGCACGGCGCGAGCAATTCGCATCGCTGGAAGCGCAGGCGCTGAAATCGTTCGAGTCCGCGCGGGGACAGGCGCTTGCCACAGGCGATGTCGCGCTCGCGGCCGGCGAGGACATCGAACAATTGCGCGGTTCCGAAGCGGGCAGCCGCGCCGCTTTCGCGATCGCGAGCGAGCTTGCGGACAGCGACCCGGCCCCGGTGCGCCCGCTCGCGCCCGACGGACGAGGCACTCCGCCTTTGCCCTACCAATTGCCCGGGAGCGCCGCCGTGACCGAGGGCCTGGGTTCGGTCAACGCGCATGGCGTGCGTTCGCGCGGCCTGACGCTGGCCACGAGCCGTGGGGTAATTCTCACCGTTCCGGCGTCGGGCATCGTGCGGTTCTCCGGGCCGTTCCGAAGCCACGACGGGGTCGTGATCATCGACCACGGCAAGGGCTGGATGAGCCTCATTGTCGGAGTCGCTTCGCCGCTCAAGGCGGGCGACCGAGTCACGCTTGGCGACCCGCTTGGCCGCGCGCTTGGGCCGATCGAGGTCGAACTGTCCCAAAATGGGCGCCGCGTGTCGCCCGCTCTCATCGCAGGTTCATCTCAAACCCTGTCAAATGGCGGTAAAGGCAGGTAAACGCGTGGTCGCCGAAATAGGACGATTCCCAATGAACCCAATTCGTAAGCTTCTGCCGCCTGTTGCGCTGGTCAGCGCGCTCGCGCTCGTGCCCGTCACCGCCAGCTCCTTCGCCGCCGCGGACACGACCAATTACCAAGAGCTCGAGAAGTTCATGAGCGTCTATCAGCAGGTCAAGCAGCACTACGTTGTGCCGGTCGACGATCATACGCTGATCAAGGGCGCGATCGACGGCATGCTGTCGTCGCTCGATCCACATTCGAGCTACGCCGAGGGCGCCGAATATGACGCGCTCAAGACCCTGATCGAGGGCAGCTACGGCGGCCTCGGCCTGTCGGTCGGAATGGAAGACGGCACCGTCAAGGTGATTGCCCCGACCGAGGATACGCCGGCGTGGAAAGCCGGCATCAAGGCCGGCGATTACATCACCCACATCAACGGCGAGCTGATCTATGGATTCACGCTCGACGAAGCGGTCGAAAAGATGCGCGGCAAGCCCGGCAGCCCGATCAAGCTGACTCTCGTACGCAAGGGCCGCGACAAGCCGTTCGACCTCACTTTGGTGCGCGAGGACATCAAGGTCCGCCCGGTGAAGTGGGAGATCAAGGAAGGCATCGGCTACATCAACATCAACCAGTTCGCGGCCGGCACGGGCGAAGCGACCGAAGCGGCGATCGCAGCGATCGACAAGGCCACCGGCGGCAAACCGCTCGGCTATGTCGTCGACCTGCGCTCGAACCCGGGCGGCTCGCTCGACGAGGCCATCCAGGTCAGCGACGCCTTCCTTGACAGCGGCGAAATCGTCTCGCAGCGCGGTCGCGATAAGGACGATATCCAGCGTTATTACGCCAAGCCCGGCGACATGACTCACGGCCTGCCGGTGGTCGTGCTGACCGACGTCGGCAGCGCTTCCGCGTCGGAAATCGTCGCCGGCGCGCTGCAGGATCACCGGCGCGCGCTGGTGCTGGGCGAGCGCACCTTCGGCAAGGGTTCGGTCCAGTCGATCGCCATGCTCGCCGATCGCACGGCGCTGCGGCTGACGACGGCGCGCTACTATACGCCGTCGGGTCATTCGGTGCAGGAAGGTGGGATCGATCCGGACATTGCCGTCCCGCAATTGTCGGACCCCGATTACAAGGACCGGCCGGTGACCCGCGAGGCCGATCTTCGCCGGCATCTGCTCAACCAGGCCAAGGTCGACGACAAATTGCTCGAGAGCGACAACACGACCGATCCGCGCTTTTCGGCAACTTCGGCCGAGCTGGAGAAGAAGGGCATCAAGGACTTCCAGCTCTATTATGCGCTGAACACGATCAAGCGGATCACTGCCCCCCTGGCCCCGACCACGTCGATTGCGAAGAAAGGGCGCTAAGGCCGGCATGAACGAGGCAGTTGCCGAAGCTCCAAAGACCGCGCCGCCATTGGCGAGCGCGGCCACCGCCCGGCTGATCGCACTGCTGCTCCCGGCGGCGCTGCTCGCCGGGGCGTTCGGCTCGCAATATTTCGGCGGTCTCTACCCGTGCGAGATGTGCTGGTGGCAGCGCTACGCGCATCTGGCCGCGCTGGCGCCGGCGGCCCTCGCCTTCACCGCGCCCGCGATCTCGCAACGGTCGCGGATGCTGATCCTGCTCGCCGCGCTGGCGATTGCGGCTTCAGGCGCGATCGGATTCTATCACGCCGGGGTCGAGCTCAAGATTTTCGAGGGCTTTACCACCTGCACCTCCACCGCGTCCGGGGCGACCACGGCCGATCTGCTCAAATCCATCGTCGCGGCGCCGTTGATCCGCTGCGACCAAGTGCAATGGTCGTTCCTCGGCATCTCGATGGCCGGCTGGAACGCGATCCTGTCGCTCGGTGGAGCGGCCGTGATTTCATGGCTGACACTCAAGGATTGGCGCCGATGACCGGCTGGCGCCCCGGCGACCGCAAGGCGGATCGGGAGTCGATGCTGCGCGTCGACCAGGCCGGCGAATATGGCGCGACCCGGATATATGCGGGCCAGCTCGCGGTGCTCCGCAGCAACAGCCCCGAAGCCAAGCTGATCGCACGGATGGCGGCGCAGGAGCAGCGGCACCTCAAGCGGTTCGATGAACTGGTCGCCGAGCGGCGGGTGCGCCCGACTGCGCTCCAGCCATTTTGGAATGTCGCCGGATTCGCGCTCGGCGCGGCAACCGCGCTGATGTCGGAGAAGGCGGCGCTGGCCTGCACCGATGCGGTCGAGACCGAAATCGACCGCCACTACCAGCAGCAGCTCGATGAGCTTGGCGACGACGATCCGGAGCTCGCAGCCGATATCGCGGAATTTCGCGCCGAGGAACTCGAACACCGCGACACCGCCCGGGCGGCGGGCGCTGCGGAAGCGGTGGGCTATCCGATCCTGACTGCGGCGATCCGTGCTGGATGCAGGGTTGCAATTGAGCTGTCGAAGCGCATTTGAGGAACCGAAGGGCGACCTCGCCCGCTACAAGGGCAGTGGAAGGACCAAGACGATGACCAGGCTGACGATCACCCTCGCGGGCGCCGCGGTATTGGCCGGCGGCCTGACCGCGTTGCCGATGCCCGCGGTCGCGCAATCGGACAACGCCATCAGCGAAATCATCGTATACGGCACCGATCCCTGCCCGCGTTCAACCGACGACAAGGTCGTGATTTGCGCCCGCAAGCCGGAAGCGGAGCGCTATCGGATTCCGGAGAAGCTGCGCAGCGGCGGCCCGCGCCAGACCCGGGAAGCGTGGGCCAACAAGGCCCGCCAGTTCGAGACGGTCGGGTCGACTGGGACATTCAGCTGCTCGCCGGTCGGACCCGGCGGCTACACCGGCTGCCTGACCCAGGTGATCAACCAGGCCCGCCGGGAGCGGAACGAGCAGGCGGACCAGACCACGGCTCCGGAACAATAAGAACGAGACTTATTTTCGCAGTCGAGGGAGGGCGGCGTTTATGTCTACTGCCGCAACGACTCTCGGCGCACCGGCGGCGCCTGACGATCACGCATTCCTCGGCCATCCGCGCGGCCTCGCATATCTCGCCTTCACCGAAGCATGGGAGCGTTTTTCCTATTATGGAATGACCGCGCTGCTGTCGCTGTACATGGTCCAACAGCTGCTGCTCCCGGGTCACGCCGAGCACGTGCTCGGGCTCGGACCGCTCCGCCATCTGTTCGAGACCCGCGGACCGATGTCGAACCTCGCTTTCGCATCGCTGATTTACGGCTGGTACGGCGGCCTGGTCTATTTCACGCCGCTATTCGGCGGAATGATTGCCGATCGCTGGCTGGGCACGCGAACGACCGTGGTCCTCGGCGCGTTGCTGATGAGCGCGGGCCACATCGCCATGTCGTTCGACCAGAGCTTCCTGTTCGCGCTGGCGCTGCTGATCCTCGGGTCGGGATGCCTTAAGGGCAATATCTCGGCGCAGGTCGGCCAGCTCTATCCGCGCGACGAGGAATCGCGGCGGACGCAGGGCTTCACGATTTTCTCGGCCGGGATCAATGTCGGCTCGGTGATGGGGCCGCTCGGTTGCGGCGCGGTCGCGGCGGTCTATGGCTGGCACGCCGGCTTTGGCCTGGCGGGCGTGCTGATGATCATCGCCCTCCTCACTTACCTCGCCGGCCAGCGGTACCTTCCGGACGGACGCATACGCCGGTCGGGCAAGGCGGAGCTGCCGCCGCTGACGGCCGATGAAAAGCGCCGCACCTGGCTGTTGGTCGCGGTCATCGGCTTCGCGATCCTGCCGCAGGTCGCCTATTCGATGATCTGGAACATCGGGCTGATCTGGATCGACGGCCACGTCAGCCTCGCCTCACCGTTCGGGACGGTGCCGACGGCGTGGTTCAATTCGGTCGACAGCTTCGCGAGCATCGTCGCCGTGCCGCCGCTGGTCGCCTTGTGGGCGTGGCAGGCCCGCCGCCGGCGCGAACCGGCAAGCATCGCCAAGATGGGCATCGGGTCGGCGATCACCGGCGCGTCGGCTTTGGTGTTCGTTGCCGGCTGCCTGCTGGCGGGACCGGACGGCAAGGTTTCGGTGATTTGGCCGCTGATGGGTTTCGCCGGGATGGGCGTCGCATTCCTCTATTACTGGCCGGTCCTGCTCGCGCTGATCTCGCAAGCCGCGCCGGCCAAGATCAATTCGACGATGATGGGCGTCGCCTTCCTGTCACTGTTCCTCGCCAGCCTGCTGATGGGTTGGGTCGGCAGCTTCTACGATGAGATGAGCCCGGCCGCATTTTGGACGCTCGACGCCGGGCTCGGCTTCGCCGGCGCCCTGATCGTCTTGATTCTCAACCGCCCGCTGACCCGCGCATTGGAACCGGCCGCCGCGGCGAAGGCTTAGAGGCGCGCCACAACAAGGAATCCAGACGATGACGGTTGCCGACGCCACGCCCGATTTCGAACAAGGCGACCGCCACGACCGCGCCTTCCTCGGCCACCCCAAGGGGCTCGGCTACCTCGGCTTCACTGAGGCCTGCGAGCGCTTCTCTTATTATTCCATGCAGACGCTGCTGGTGCTCTACATGGTCAATTACCTGCTCTTGCCGGGGCGGATGGAGCATGTCGTCGGCCTGCAGTGGTTGCAGCAGAACGTCTACCATGGCATCTCAGGCCAACCGCTCGCCTCGGCGATCTTCGGCACGTACACCGCGCTCGTCTACCTGACGCCGATCTTTGGCGGAATCATCGCCGACCGATGGCTTGGCCGGAACAGGACGTTGATTGTCGGCGGGGTGTTGATGGCCATCGGCCATTTCCTCATGGCGATCCAGCCGGCGTTCCTGTTGGCCCTGCTGGCGCTGCTGCTCGGTGTCGGTGCGTTCAAGGGCAATATCGCAACCCAGGTCGGCTCGCTCTACGGCCCGAACGACCTCCGCCGCGCGATGGCGTTCCAGATCTTCTACATCTTCATCAACGTCAGCGTGATCGTCGCGCCGTTGATCTCGGGCACGCTAGGCCAGAAAGTCGGCTGGCATTACGGCTTCGGCTGCGCGGGCGTGGTGATGGTGATTGGACTATTCATTTACCTATCCGGTCGACGTTGGCTGCCGGCCGAAGTTGCTCCCCGCCAAGTCGCCGATTCGGCCCGGCGTGAGAAGCTCGGCCGAGACGACTGGCTCAGTGTGCTCTACCTCATGATCCTGATCCCGGTGCTGGCGGTGTCGCTGCTGACCAACCAGCAGATTTTCAATGCCTACCTCACCTGGGGCGACCAGCAGTTCGACCTGGCCCTCCTCAACAACACAAGCAGCTGGCTGATCACCGTCGACGCGGCGGTCAGCTTCACCATGCTCGTTGCCGTCGCCGCCTTCTGGAAGTGGTGGAGCCTCACCCGCCGCGAGCCCGACGAAATCACGAAGATGATCATCGGCAGCGTGTTCACGATTGCCGGCGGTCTGTGCCTGTTCATGGCCGCGCTCACCCAGCCCGCGGGCGGCAAGATCAGTCTGTTCTGGCCAATGCTATTCGAGCTTTGCAACAGCATCGGGTTTGCCCACGTGCTGCCGATCAGCCTCGCCCTGTTCTCGAAGATCGCCCCGAAACAGATCACGGCGACGGCGATCGGCCTCTATTATCTCTCGTTCTTCATCGCGAACGCGGTCGTCGGATATGTCGGCGGCCTCTATTCGAGCCTGCCGACCACGACCTTCTGGCTGATCCACGTCGCCAGCGCCGCATTCGGGCTGGTCGCCTTCGTGGCTTTCAAGATCGTCCTCGGCAAGCGCATGAGCGGCGCTGGCTCCCGCGAGCAGGCCGCCGCACTCGGCTAGGGGACGATCGGCAGCAGCACCGCGCTCGCGTTCGGGCCGCCGTAGAAGATGCTTTGCGTCGCCTTCCGATAATCGCCGGGCCGCGCGTAGAAGATGTTCGGAACGAAGCTCTGCGGGTTGCGGTCGTAGAGCGGAAACAGGCTCGACTGGACCTGCACCATGATCCGGTGCCCGGGCAGGAAGACGTGGTTCACATTGGGCAGGCCGAAGCGATAATACTCGGCCTTGCCGGCCTTGAGCGCGCGCGGCTTGGCGAAGCTGTCGACGTAGCGGCCGCGGAAGATCTCGATGCCGACCGGGAGCTCATAGCCCGACATGTCCGGCTTGCCGCCCTGGTCCGCTCCTTCCGGGGCCTCGTTGGGATAGATGTCGATCAGCTTGACCACCCAATCGCTGTCGGTGCCGCTGGTCGCGGCGAACAGGTCGACCTGGGGTGGGCCCATGATGTGCACCGCCTTGGTCAGCGGACCGCTTGTGTAGGACAGCACATCGGTGCGGTCCGAGACGAAGCGCTGATCGCGCACCAGCCACGGCTTCCACTGATCGTCCGCGCCCATGTTGATCGGCCGTGGGATGAACGGCACCGGCTTGGCCGGGTCGGAAACATAATCGTCGTGGCCGCCGCTTGCCGGACGGTCGAAACTGGCGCCGTTGCCGGCGGTCAGGAACAAAGGCGTCGGCGTGCCCATCGGCCAGCGCGGGCTTTCCTCCCAGCGGTTGACGCCGGTCGCATAGGTCAGGACGTTGGGCGTCTGCGGATCGGGCGCGCCGTTCAGATAATGATCGAAGAAGGGCTTCACATATTTGACCCGCCACTCCTGGGCGGTATCGCCGGTGAAGGTCAGCGCGCCGAGATCGTAGCCGTAGTGATTAGCGCCGGAGTGCCGCCACGGCCCGATCGCCAGGTGGAGCAGCCCGCTCCCCTCATATTTGTCCTTCAGCGCCTTGTAGACCGCAGGTCCGCCGTAGCTGTCCTCCTGGTCCCATTGTCCGACCTCGATCAGCGTTGGGACCGTCAGCGGGCGCGCGGCCAGCCATTTGTCGACCGCCTGGCCCGACCAGAATTCGCTGTAGGCCGGATTCTGCATCAGCTTCTGAACGAACGGGTAGTTGGTGATGTTGAGGCGGCGGGCGTAATCGCCCATCGAGCCCGCTTCGAGGTAGCGAGTGTAATCGTCGCCTGTCCCGAACGCGAGACCGTTGCCTTCGGCCTTGGCCGTGCTTTGCGACACCGCGAAGTCGAACGCGCTGACCCGGAAGGCGCCGTTGTGGAACCAATCGTCGCCCATCCAGCCGTCGACCATCGGGCTCTGCGGCACGGCAGCTTTAAGCGCCGGATGCGGGTTGATCTCCGACGTGAGGGTGAGAAAGCCCAGGTAGGACGAACCGATGGTGCCAACCTTGCCGTTGGCTTCGGGCACGTTCTTCACCAGCCAATCGATGGCGTCATAGGCGTCGGTGCTCTCGTCAATGCCGGTCGGGTTGAGCGGGCCGGCGATCGGCCGGTTCATCACGAACTGCCCTTCGGAATTATGGAGCCCGCGGATGTCCTGGTGGACAATGATGTAACCGTCCTCGAAGAATTCCTTGTCCATGACCGGCAGGATGTCGACGCCGCGCTGGCTCGGCGTCCGGCTGGCCGAACCCTTCGCGTCATAGGGCGTGCGCGACAACAGGATCGGCGCGTTCGCCGCGCCCTTCTTCATCACGATGACGGTGTAGAGCTTGGTCCCGTCGCGCATCGGCACCATCGCCACGCGCTTGATGTAATCGGCCTCGGGCAGGACGGGATCGTAGCTGGCGACGACGTCCGGGGTCATCGGCGTCACCGGAGGCGGCGGTGCGGCGGCGACCAAGAGGAGCGGAAGCAGCGAGGCGGCGGAGCGCAGGGCGAAGCGGGTCATGGTCGCGACCTAGGGAGGTGCACCGCATGCGGCAAGCGCGCACCGTCGAGCCGCTTGGGTCGTTTGCAGAAAGTCAGAACCGGTAGCCGACCGTCGCCTTGATCGTGCGAGGTGCGCCGGGCGCGATATTGTTGTCGGCGTTGGCCGTCGGGAAGTAATGCGCGCCGAGAATATTCTCGAAATTGACCTGCGCTTCGACCCCGCGCGGCAGCTTGTAATACAGCGCTCCGTCGACGCGCGCGTAGGCCGGCAGCTTCACCGTATTGCTGATCGTCGTGTAGGATTTCGAGCGGGCGATGACGCCGAGCCCCGCGCCGAACTGCTTCGTGACATCGTAGCGATTCCACAGTGCGAAGCTGTGGCGCGGCACGAGCGGAACCTCGCACTTGGCCGCATCCGGATTGCACGCGGTCGTGCGTTCGGTGATCTCGGCCTTCTGGAGCGTGTATCCGGCCGACATCAGCCAGCGGCTGGTGACGCTGCGCTCGAGCCCGAGTTCGAGACCGCGGCTGCGCTGCTTACCGGTCAGAATCGTGTGCGTCTGGTCGTTCGGATCGATCGCGCGGGTGTTGCTGCGATCGAGCTGGTAGACGGCGGCGGTGGCGAGCAGGCCGTCGAGAATCTCCCACTTCGCGCCGACCTCATAATTGTCGAACCGCTCGGGCTTGAGGCCCTCGGTGACGTCGGTGAGGCCGCTGAACTGGTCGCCGGACTGCGGGAGATAGGAGCGACTGTCGTTCGCATAGATCGACAGATTGTCCGCCGGCTTCAGGACTAGGCCCAGCCGCGGCGACCACAAATTGTCGCGGCGGCCGAACGCGCCTCCGCCGATTGCGCGGAGGTCGTTGACGTCGACCTTGAAGTTATCGAAGCGCAGGCCGGCAACGATCTCGAGCCATGACGCCGGCTTGATCTGATCCTGGATATAAGCGGCGGCGACCGTCGCCTTGACGCGGTTATTTGCGTCGCTGGCGATGGGCGCGAAGACCGCGCCGGTGTCGATGGTCGGGTCCGAGACCGGGACTAGATTGCCGCCGGGGAAACTGGCCGTGGTGCGGAAGTTGCGGGATTTCTCGCGTCCGACCTCAAATCCGAACAACAGGGTCTGGTCGATACCGGCGAGACGGTTCTCCCAAATCAGGTCAGTCTGGCTGAACAGGTTTCGGCGATTGTTGAGATTGTTGTAGCCGGCGAGCGCGACGAGGTCGGTCGCGGGGTTGAAGCTGTTGGCGAAGACGTTCTGGTAGAATTTCTTGTAGTCGCCGAACATCGTGCGGTTGCGCAGCGTCAGCCCCTCGGCGAACTGGTGCTCGACCGCGAGGGTCGCGACATTGGCGTTGACCCGGGCGAAGCTGATGTCGGGATCGCCGAAGAAGGTCCGGCTGAAACCCTTGAGCGGCTCGTCGCCATTGGCCGGGACGCCGCGGTCGGCGGTGCGCCGATCGTGGAAATATTCGTAGCCGAAATCGACGCGCGTATCGGGACCGATCAGGAGCGCGGCCGTCGGGTTGATGCCGTAGCGCTTGAGATCGACGTGGCGGCGGAAGCTGTCGCCATCCTCGTACATGGCGTTGAGCCGGACCCCGAAATTTTCACCGAACGGCTGGTCGACGTCGCCGATCAGCCGGAACCCGCCGAAGCCGTCGCCCGACGCCGTCGCCTGGCGCGAGGGGTTGAGGCTGGGGCGCTTGAGCACGCGATTGACGATCCCGCCGCCGCCGCCGCGACCAAAGATCATCGCATTGGGGCCCTTGAGCACTTCGACCCGGTCGACATTGTAGAAATCGCGGAAGAACTGGACGTCGTCGCGAACGCCATCGACGAAGAAGTCGGCGGTGCTCGAATTGCCCCGCAGCACGATCTGGTCCCGATTGCCTTCGCCGCTGCCGTAGGAGGCGCCGGGGACGAAGTTGAGCAGATCGGCGACCGAGCGCAGCTGCTGATCGGCGATCTGTCCGCTGGTGATGACGGTCAGCGCCTGCGGGATATTCCTGATGTCGGTCGCGGTCTTGGTCGCCGTACTGGTCTTGCGCACGCCATATTCGACACGCTGTCCCGTGACGACGATCTCGCGCTGATCGGCGCCGTCCGTGCCATCGCCCGACGCGTCTGCGGCAAGGCTAGGGGCAGACCCGCACAACACGGCTGCGGCGAACGAAAGCTTGCACAGGCGATTCATCGTTGCCCCTTTGGATTGCTCCAAGGGGTCTAGTGTTAATGATAGTCATTCGCAATAGCATTCCGGTCATCGCGAAGAAATAAGCAGAGGCAGGCCCCCTTTCGGTCGCAAGGTGACCATGCCCGACACCTGCACCTCGCGCCCGGGAACGGGAGCGAACCTCCAGCGGCCGAGCCAAATGGCGAGGATGGTCAGTGCCTCGGCCATGGCCAGCCTGGCGCCGACGCAGGTCCTCGGCCCTGCCCCGAACGGCAAGTATTGGAAGCGATGGCGATCGGACTTCGCGCCGGCAGCGAAGCGATCCGGGATGAACGCGTCGGGGTCCTCCCACAGACGCTTGTGACGGTGGACGATCCAGGGCCAGATCGACACGAGATCACCGGGCTGGATGTCATGCTCGCCGAGCTTGTCCGCGACGACCGCCTCGCGATCGAAGCGCGGCACCGGCGGATAAAGGCGCAGGCTTTCTTCGAGGATCGAACGCAGCAGCGGCAGGCGATCGTGAAGATCGGCGTCGACCCCCGCCGAAGCCAAAGCGGTCGCCGCCTCCACTGCGGCCCGTTCCTGCAGCTCGGGCTGCTCGGACAGTAGATACAGCGTCCATGCCGTCGTATTGGCCGTCGTCTCGTGGCCGGCGAGATAAAAGGTCGCCGCATTATCGACCGCGAGTTCGATCGCTTCGTCGCGCGGGAAGCGATCGAGCAAAGCGCGGATCATGCCCGTGACAAAATCGTCGGGTGCATCGCCGTCAAGCCGCTCCCGGACGATTGCATCCAACGTCTGCCGGAGGAACCGGATGCCACGATGGCCGCGGCGGCCGCGTGGCCCGATCGGCACCAGCGGCAGGCCGAGCAGCACCTGGATGCGGGCCTCACCGACGCCCTCCATCGCCGCCGTGATATGATCCATCGCCTCGCGGCTGGTAAGACGAGAGTCGCCGCTGAACAATGCCTGGGCGATGACGGTCATGGTCGCGGTTGTCGCTTCGACCGCCATGTCGCGCGTGCCGGATTCCCACGCCTCCGCCATCGCGCGACCCACGCCGGCGAACACGGGCACCAGCGCATCGACCGCCGGCGGCGTGAAGCTCGCGGCGACGATCTTGCGCTGCGCCCGCCACAGCTCGCCATCCGAGCTGAGCAGCCCACGACCGATGGTCGGATCGAGGATGCGCTTCACCAGCCGCGGCTTTTCGTAATTGGCGGCATTGTCGAGCAGCACGCGCTCAATCCATTCGGGCTTCAGGACGACGTGAACGGTGTGGCCGAGCACGTTGCGCTTGATGTGCCAGGTGTCGAACGCCAGTTCCGACCAGCCGTAGACCGCCGTCCGCGCCCGTTCGCCGAACAGCCCGCGCAAGGAATGGACCGGCTTGGATTGTCGCGGCGGGTGCGGCGGAACGAAGCGGGCGGTCATTCCGCGGCTAGTAGCGTCTCCGCCGCGCCAAGGTCGACCGAAACCAACCGGCTGATGCCCTTCTCGATCATGGTCACGCCGTAGAGGCGGTCCATCCGGCTCATCGTCACGGCATTGTGGGTGACGATCAGATAGCGCGTATCCGTCTCCTGCGTCATGCAATGGAGCAGTTCGCAGAAGCGCTCGACATTGGCGTCATCGAGCGGCGCGTCGACCTCGTCGAGCACGCAGATCGGCGCTGGATTGGTCAGGAACAAAGCGAAGATCAGAGCAATCGCGGTCAGCGCCTGCTCGCCGCCCGACAGCAAAGTCAGAGTCGACAAACGCTTGCCCGGCGGCTGGGCCATGATTTCGAGCCCGGCCTCGAGCGGATCGTCGCTCTCGACGAGTTCGAGATGCGCCTGGCCGCCATCGAACAAGGTCGTGAACAGCCGCCGGAAATGGCCGTCAACCTTCTCATAGGCATCGAGCAACCGAACCCGGCCCTCGCGGTTCAAATTGCCGATCGAGCCGCGCAGGCGATAGATCGCCTGGGTCAGTTCCTCGGCCTCGGCCGCGCCCTGGGTGCGGGTTTCGTCGAGCTCGGCGAGTTCGCGCTCGGCGACGAGGTTGACCGGACCGATCCGTTCACGCTCGGCGGTCAGCCGCTCCAGCGCCGCGGATTCAGCGTCGGCATTGCGATTCTCGTTCGGGTCGAACCCGAGTTGTTCGGGCAGGCGCTGGGGCACACATTCGAATTTTTCGACGCAGCTCTTGGCGAATTCCGCGCTCCGCTCGCGCTGACCCTCGGCCCGGGCCAGCGCTCCGGCGCGCCGCTCGCGGGCATCGGCGAACCGCTCGCCCGCCGACGTCACCTCATGCGCAGCGGCGGCCAGAGCACGCTCCGCCTCCGCTTCGGCGGCTAATGCCTCGGCGACCTTAACCTGGCTATCGGAATTCGACCGCTCCAATTCGGCGATCTGGCCGTCGAGTTCGGCTGGCTGCGTCTCGAGTTCGGTCCGTTCGGCCGCCTGGCCTTTCTGCCGCTCGATCCCCTCGGCGAGCCGGCGTTCGGCGTCGGTTTGGCGGCGGCGCCATTCCGATTGCTCGCGACCGGCGGTGCTGTGACGCTCGCGGTCGGCGGCGGTCTCGCGCGCCCGGGTCGCGGCTTCTGCCCGTTTGTCGGCGACCCCGGTTGCCGCACTCGCCGCCGTCGCGCGCGCGGAGTCGACATCGCGTTCGAGGCTATCGGGATCGGGCAGCGCGGCGAGCGAACGTTCGGCCGCCGCGACGGCCTCGCGCGACGCATCCACGACCGGTTTCAAATCCTCCCGGCGCTGCTCGAGCTCGACCCGCTGCGCTTCAATCCGTTCGAGCACGGCGACGGCAGTATCCCCGGCTCGCGCGGCGTCACGCGCGTCACGCTCGGCGGCCAGCGCCTGATGGCGTGCCTCCTCGGCACGAGCGCGGCAGGCTTCCATTTCGGCGAGCGCGGAGTCGCGGCCCTTGAGCGCTCCATCCGCCGCTTGTTCGAGCCCCGGAATATCGCGCGCCAGCTCGGCGTGCCGATTCGCGCGCAGCAGTCGCTCGGCGGCCGCTGCCCCCGAGCCTTCCGCGACGAATCCGTCCCATCGGCGCAAGCGGCCATCGAGCATGACCAAGCGTTGCCCGACCGCTAGCGGCTGGCCCGAATCCTCCCTGGCGACCGCAATCTGCCGCAGACGGCGCGCCAACTCCGGCGGCGCGGTGACATGGTCGGCGAGCCGCTCGACCCCCGCTGGAAGTGCCGGATCGCCCGGCAATCCTTTGCTGCCTTGCCAGCGCCGCGCCCCATCCTGGCCGATTGCAGCGTCGGCGTCTTCGCCGAGCGCGGCGGCCAGCGCGCGCTCGTAACCGGGTTCGGCGGCGAGGCTGGCGATGGCCGAACCGTCGCCATGTTCGAGCGCCCGGGCGAGCGCGTCATGCTCCGACCTTGCGGCCGAAAGCGCGGCTCGGGCCGACGATAATGTGCTTTCGGCGGAGTCGCGCTGCTCGGCTGCGACAGCGCGGCCATCCTCGGCCGTCTGGCGCTTAGCTTCCGCTTGTTCGAGCGCCGCCGCCGCCGCCTTGGCTTTCGCCGCCGCTTCGTCGCGCGCAGCAGTTTGTTCACTGCCGTCGCCGAGCATGGCGATGTGCTGGGCGAGCTTGTCGCCTTCCTGCCCCATTCGAGCGAGCTGAGCCTGCGCGGCCTCAAGCGCGGCCTCGGCAACGCGGCGCTCGGCCCGCATCGCGGCTTGCCGCGCGAGCAGTTCGGCAAGCGCCGCCTCGGCCTCGCGCGACATCGCTTCCGCCGAATTGAGCTCAGCCACGATCCGGCCGCCCTGCGCTTCGGCATCGTCGAGCCGCTGCTCGATCGTCGAACGCTCTTCTTCAAGCTGCGCGATGGCTGCTGCGGCGTCGCCGTGCAGCGCTTTCTCGCGCGCGACGTCCGATTCGAGCGCGGCGTCGAGCCGGTCGAGTTCTTCCAGCCGCCGAGCAACCGTGTCGCGCCGCGCCCGCGCCGTGGCCAGCTGATGGGCGAGGTCGTGCCCTGCGTCGCGCGCCGCGGCGAGCGCGTTGCGGCGCTCGGTCAGCAGCTGGTTCGCCGCCTCCTGCGCTTGCTGCGCCTCGGCCATTGCGCGCTGAATCGTCTCGACATCCGCTTCGGCGGCCCGCGCATCGGCGTTCGCGGCCTCGGCCGCGCGCTCTGCTTCGACCCACCGCGCGTGCAGCAGCTTGGCCTCGACCGACCGAATCTCGTCGCTCAGCTTGCGATAGCGTTCGGCGGCGCGCGCCTGCCGTCTCAGCTGCGCCGCGCGCTGCTCCTGATCGGACAGGATCTCGCTCAAGCGAGTCAGATTGGCTTCGGTCGCCCTCAGCTTCTGTTCGGCGTCCTTGCGCCGCACATGCAGTCCGGAAATTCCGGCGGCTTCTTCGAGCAGCTGCCGCCGCTCGACCGGCTTGGCCGAGATGATCGACCCGACCTTGCCCTGGCTGACCAAGGACGGCGAATGGGCCCCGGTAGCGGCGTCGGCGAACAGCAGAGAGACATCCTTCGCGCGGACGTCGCGGCCGTCGATCCGATAGGCTGATCCGGCGCCGCGCTCGATCCGCCGCGTGACTTCGCTTTCGCGCGGCGCATTGTCGTCGTCGGCGGTCCGATCAAGCAGGATAGACACTTCGGCGAAATCGCGCGGCGGGCGCGACGCGGTGCCGGCGAAAATCACGTCGTCCATCCCGCCGCCGCGCAGCGACTTCGGGCTGGCCTCGCCCATCACCCAGCGGATCGCTTCGAGCAGGTTCGATTTGCCGCAGCCATTGGGTCCGACGATACCGGTCAGGCCGGGTTCGACGCGCAAGTCCGCCGGTTCGATGAAGCTCTTGAACCCGCTGAGCTTGAGCCGCCGGATCCTCAAGATCTGCCCCCCACCCCTTCGTTAGTCGCCGAGTTCAGCGCGAAGCTTGGGCTCGAGCGCCTCCCAGGTCCCCGGCTGCTCCAGCATCTTGCCGTTGAGAATGAAGGTCGGGGTGCCGGGGAAGTCCGGATATTGGTCGGTCGCCGCCTTGTTCATTGCAACCAGGCGCTCGATTTCCTTTTGGTTCGTCAGGCATTGCCCGCTCTTCGCAGCGGGGACACCGTGAGCCGCCGCCCATTGCGGGAGTCCGGCAAGCTTCGCCGCTTCGAGGAACAGGCGATTCGTCGGAAGATCCTTCATCGCTTCCAGCCGGTCCGGCGGTGTCGACTGAGCTTTCTCAACCCACTTCGACTGATCCTTGAACAGCGCCCGGGTGAGCGCGAAGAAGCTCCTGGCGCCGTTACACCGGGCGATCAGCGCTGCGCCGAGATCGTAGGGATCACGGACGTAGTTGCGGAATTCGTAGCTGACCTTCCCGGTCTTCACATAATTGCGGATCAGCGCATCCCCGCCCTCGCCGTCGAAGGCGCGGCAGTGCGGGCAGGTCATCGAGCCATATTCGACCAGCGTCACTTTCGCCTTGGCATTCCCCATCCGGTACCCGCCCGCCGGGGTCTTGACGACAACGCGCGTCCAATCGGTGGTGGCCGCTGCCTTGCGCAACGGCGCCGCGTCGGCTGGAAGAGCCACGGCCGAGCCGAGGATCAGGAGCGCGGCGGCGAGCTTCAACGCAGCGCCTCCCGCAGCTTGGGTTCGAGCGCCTCCCAGGTCGCCGTTTTGTCCACCAACTTGCCGTTGAGAATGAAAGTCGGCGTGCCGGGGAAGTCCGGATATTGCTGGGTCGCGTTGGCGTTCATTTCGACCAATTTGTTCACGGCATTGGTATCAGCCAGGCACGCCGCGCTCTTGGTGGTCGTCAAGCCGCGTGCGACCGCCCAGTCCTGCAAACCGGCAAGGCGCGCCGCCGTCGCCGGGATCTGAGCGCTCGGCATGGTCTGAAGCGCTTCCAGCTGTGGCTGTGGGATGGTCTGGAGCTTGCCCTCCCAATTGGGTTGATCCTTGTACAGCGCTCGGGCCATCGGGAAGAAGCCGCTGGGGCCGTTGCAGCGCGCGATCAACGTCGCCGCCAGGTCGAAGGCGTCGCGGACGTAATTGCGGAATTCCCAGCTGACCTGCCCGCTCTTCACATAAGTGTTCATGAGCGGCTCGGCGCCTTTCTCGTCGAACTCCCGGCAGTGCGGACAGGTGAGCGAGCCATATTCGATCAGCTTCACCTTGGCGTCCGGATTGCCCATCAGCATGCCGCCGTCCGGGGTCAGCGAGACCGTCTGGGTCCAGTCGCCGCCCTTGGGCGGCGCGACCGGCGTCAGGTTGAGCGGTTCGTTACTCGCTGCATTTTCCTGTTTGGAATTGCACGCGCTCAGCGCGGCAACGGCGGCGACACAGACGAGATAGTTGGAAAGTTTCATCGATCATTGCTCCGGATGATCTCGGGAAGGGGTGCGTCGTCGGCGCTGCCAAGCGACGGCGGGCCGCTACTAGCGACAATTTGCGACGCAAGCGACTCCAGGCACGCGCGAAGCTCGGGGTCGGCAATCTCGCGCAAGCCCGCGCCAAGTTCTTTGGGTACCGGCCGCAGGTCCGGGCGCTTCGGCCGTGGCGGGGCCGCCGCCGGCTTGCCCTGCTTGAAATTCACGCGGTCGACCGCCTGGTAACCGAAGAAGCGGTTGACCCGTTCGATGATGATCGGCGCCAGATGCTGGATCAACGGGGCGTGGGCGCCCTCGACCAGCAGGGTGAGCGAGCCGCCGCCCTTGCGCCCGGTCGGGAAACGGATCGATTCGGGCGACGAGACCTTGGCGTAGCGCTCGCCGACAATCTCAGGCCAGCGGCTGACGATCGAGCTCTGAACGAAACCGAAGCGCCGGAACGACTGCCCGCCGACCTCGCCGAGGAGGTCGCCGGCCGAGCGCGCGCGACAACTCCTCGGCGCGTCTTCCGGTCCCGTCTTTCGTTTCGTCATCGCGATCGAGCATGCCATAGCGACCCGGTGACCGCCAATATCGCCGAACGCCTGCTCAAACATTATGTGGATAACTTCCGGCGGCTGCCATGGCGCGCCGCGCCCGGCGAATCGCCACCCGATCCGTATCGCGTGTGGCTGAGCGAGGTCATGTTGCAGCAGACCACCGTCGCGGCGGTGATTCCGCGATTCGAGAGGTTCGTCGCGCGCTGGCCGGTGATTGCGACGCTCGCGGCTGCGAAGGACGAGGACATTCTCTCCGAATGGGCCGGGCTCGGTTATTATGCGCGGGCCCGCAACCTCATCGCCTGCGCTCGCGAAGTCGCGCGACGTGGGGGGTTCCCGAAGACCGCTGCCGAGCTTCGCTCGCTGCCGGGCCTGGGCGACTACACCGCGGCCGCCATCGCCGCGATCGCGTTCGGAGAACATGCCCCCGTGGTCGACACCAACGTCGCTCGCGTGGTTTCTCGGCTCCATGCGATTGCTACCCCGTCCGCGGTCGAGCTGCGCGATCTGATGCTGGCAATAACCCCGGCCGATCGACCGGGCGACTTCGCCCAGGCGATGATGGACCTCGGCGCGGCGATCTGCCGGCCAAAAGGGCCGTTGTGCGGCCAATGTCCGCTAGCCAGCGATTGCGCGGCTTATGCCTCGGGCAGCCCGGAATCCTTCCCCACCGCGAAGCCCAAGCGATCGCGCCCGCACCGATACGGTGTCGCTTATTGGATCGAGCGCGATGGCCACGTCTGGCTCGTTCGGCGGCCGGCCAAGGGCCTGCTTGGCGGGATGGCCGCTTTGCCTGGACCCGAATGGTCGGACGAAGCCGCGCCGGCCGGGCCCGCCACGATCGGCGTCGTCCGCCACACCTTCACCCATTTCGCATTGGAGCTGCGCATCGAGCGCGCTGCCGAGCCGGCTGGCGAAGGCTGGTGGCAATCGCTCGACAGCCTCGCCCATGCCGGATTGCCGACGCTCTACCGTCGCGCCGCCGAGCTCGCCATCAGCGCCGACAACGAGACCCGCGCTGCCGCTTGAAGAACCCCGAACTCACCCTTAAGAGGCGGCGCAAATCCAATCTTCTCGGCTCCGAGACCACAGGGAAACGCCATGGACGATCGCTTTAACACCATCGCCGGCTGGGTGCTGTTCGCGGGTATTGTCGCGCTCGGCTCGTCGATCGTCGCCGGCGAAATCTTCCACAGCGAGCGGCCCGAGAAGATGGGCTATCCGATCGAGGGTGTTGCGCAGGAAGGCGATGCCGGCGGCGCGGCCGCCGAACTGCCGATCGAGGCCTATCTGGCCAAGGCCGATCCGGCCAAGGGCGCGGACGTGTTCAAGAAATGCGCCGCCTGCCACAATGCGGAAAAGGGCGGCCCGAACCAGCTCGGCCCGAACCTGTGGGGCGTGCTCGGCGAACCGATCGGACAGGGCAAAGGGTTTGCCTTCTCCGATGTACTCGCCAAGAAGGGCGGGACCTGGAACTGGGACAATCTCGCCCAGTGGCTGACCAGCCCGAAGGCGTTCGCGCCCGGCACCAAGATGACCTTCGCCGGTCTCGGCAATCCGCAGGATCGCGCCAATGTGATCGCGTTCCTGAACCAGCACAGCGATGCACCGGAGCCGCTGCCGGCTGCTCCCGCCGAGGCCGCGGCGAAGCCCGGTGAAGCTCCCGCCAACGGCGCCAAGGCCGAAGGCAACGCAGCTGCTCCAGCCGTGGCGACCTCGAACGCCGCTCAGCCGGCAGCCGCCGCGGCGAAAAAGCCCTAACCTTTCGACCTACTCCGGCGGTCCTGACTGCTGGAGTGGGGGCGCGTCTGGATGGTGCTCGTAGAAGGTCTGGACGAAGTCCCAGCCTTCCCGCGCATCCTCGCACCAGTGGATGAGGTCGAGGTCGTGGGGCGCAATCACGCCTTCCTCGGCCAGTCCCTCGAAATTGACCATCCGGCTCCAGAAATCGCGACCGAACAGCAGGATCGGCAGCGGCCTCACCTTGCCGGTCTGGATCAGGGTCAGCAGCTCGAACATCTCGTCGAACGTGCCGAACCCGCCCGGGAATACCGCAACCGCGCGGGCGCGCAGCAGGAAGTGCATCTTGCGCAGCGCGAAATAGTGGAATTGGAAGCTGAGGTCCGGCGTGACATAGGGGTTCGGCATCTGCTCGTGCGGGAGCACGATGTTCAGCGCGATTGACTCGCGGCCTTCCTCCGCCGCGCCGCGGTTCGCGGCTTCCATGATCGATGGGCCGCCGCCCGAGCACACCACGAAATGCTTCTTGCCTTCGTCGTCGTCGCCGCAGCGGCTGGCGAGCCGGGCAAGATCGTGGGCGACGTCATAATATTTCGATTTGGCCTTCAACCGCTCGGCAATCGCGCGCTGCTCATCATTGGTGGCCGCGGCAACCAGCGCGTCGGCCATGTCCGGCGCGGGAATTCGCGCCGAGCCATAGAAGACGAAGGTCGAGCCGATGTTCGCTTCATTGAGCAGCAACTCGGGCTTCAGCAGCTCGAGCTGGAAGCGGACCGGGCGAAGATCCTCGCGCAGCAGGAATTCGGTGTCCTGGAAGGCGAGCTTGTAGGAATCGCTCGCAGTCTGCGGGGTCGATGGGACGTGGCTCGCGGCCTGGGCGTCGACCTTCGACGTTGGGAAAATGCGTTTAGGCGGGACTGCATCGTTCATATGCGGCCCCGCCTAGCGATATTCGATTACAGCGTCACGCCGCTTCCGCCGGTTCGCGCCTCGCGCCCCAGTCGATGCGCCGGGTCGCATACATCACCCCGGCCAGCGCCACGAAGAGCAGCAGCGAACCGATGATCAGCGAGAAGGCTTCAAGGCTGAGCAGGATGTAGAGCACGGCATAGAGCCCGATCAGCAAAGCGCCGATGAAAGCCGCGCGTCGCCAGCTGCCGAGGACCGCGGCCGAATAAGCGGTATTGAGGCCGGCGATCGCCGCCGATGCGAGGATGTAGGCCGGGGTAAAGCCGATCACCTCGGCAAAGGCGAGCAATAGGACGAAGAACAGCACCAAAGCCGCGCCCATCAGCAGATATTCGACCGCCGACACGCGCACGCCACCGATAACGTCGAACATCAGCAAGGCGAGGAAGGTGAAGCCGATGAACAGGAAGCCGTATTTGGTCGCGCGGTTGACCTGCGAATAAAGGTCGACCGGCTGGATCAGGTCGACTTGCGCCAATTGCGTGCCGTCGGGCGCTTCGGCCGTCGGATCGCCGCTGGGTGCGGCGGACGATTCTCCGATGTCGGCGGTGCTGACCAACGATCGGCCGAGCGCGAGGTTGCCGACGCGGTACTCGGCGTTGAATCCCGTCGCGCCGACCTTTCGGCCATTGGGCAGGAAACTTCCGCCGAAGCTTGGATGGGGCCATGCCGATTGCAGCGCCCAGCGGGTCTCTCCGGCGTCGGGCGCGAGGCTGAGCGAAGCATTGCCGCGGAAATCATATTCGAACCTCACCGCGAGCGGTTGCGTCGGGAGCGCCGCCGCATCCACCCAGGCGAAGAACCCGCGACCATTGCCGCTGCTACCGCCGCCGGGCTGAAGCCGGAGCGGGCGGCCTTCGGCCGAGACTAAAGGGTTGGCGCCGAGGCCGCGCGGATCGCTCAGGCCAAAGCGCAATTCGGCGCGGCTCAAATCCATTTGCTCGAGTTTCACACCGGTCTGGGCGAGGTCGGGCGGAAAGGCGAAGCGCGCGTCGCCCTTAACATGCGCGTCGTAGACCACGGCTTCGTATATCGACCGCTTGCGCACCTCGGGACGAACCTCCGTCGACAGGCCGACCATCTCGGGCGCCAGGGTCAGCTCGCGCGTGACCTCGTTGGTGCGGGTCACGCTTTGCCCGTTCTGCAATTCGGTTTGGGTCGTGGTCGCCTTGTAGGGAATGACGAGCACTGGTCCGGTCATCCGCTGCGGTCCGCCCCAGCCGGCGGTGATCGAGCTCGCCGCCTCGCGCGATTGGGACTCGCGGTCATAGGCCAGCAGATAAACCGAAAAGAGCGGAATGCTGAGGACGAAGCCGACGATGATCGTCAGCAAAAGCTTGAAACCCGGGGTGCGTTCGCCGTCTAATCTAACCACGATCATATTCTCCCTGTCTGTCGAGGGATGAAGTCTGCGGCAGACAGTCGATGACCGTCATGAGCGAACCCTGAGCATTTTGTGAGAAGCGCCGTCAAACCACACTCGCTTCGTCTACAAAAATGCACGGTTCGTCGTCAAGCTAGGCGTGTTTTGCGGCGACCAGATAATTGAGGCGCACATCCTCGCTCAAATGCAGCCCGCGCGTCGGCGACCAGGCGATGCCCTCGACGTCAACACGGTCGAGACCCGCCTTGGCGAGCAGTTGCTTCATTCCGTCGGGCGCAATGAATTTGTCGAAATCGTGGGTACCCCTGGGGATCTGGCCGAGCCCTTCGCCGAGCGTGATCATCAACAGCTTCGACCAGCCGGTCGCGTTCGGCGTCGACAGGATCAGCAAGCCGTTCGACGCGAGCCGCTTGGCAAGCGCCGTAATGAACGCCTGGGGCTCGGCGACATGCTCGATCACTTCCATGCAAGTGATCAGGTCGAACTGCCCTTCGACATCGAGCACATCCGCGGCGCGATAATCGATTTCCAGCCCCATCCCTGTGGCGTGGTCACGCGCGACGGCGATGACTTCCGGAGCCGCGTCGATGCCAGTCACCTTAGCCCCAAGACGCGCCAGCGATTCCGACAGGAGTCCGGCGCCGCAGCCCACATCCATCGCCGTCTTGCCCTCAAGCGGCCGGCGGCTGCACTCGTCGCACTGCCAATGCCGGTCGATCTGGTCGCGGATGTAGCGCAGCCTCACCGGATTGAGCTTGTGCAGCATCGCCGACGCGCCGGCCGGGTCCCACCAATCGGCGGCGAGCCTGCCGAACCGCTCGGCTTCCTCAGGCAGAATGCTTGTCTGGACCATGCGCCACCCCTAACAGGACGCCGCCTTTAGCCCAAGGAGCCGAATGCCCCGCATCGTCATGAAATTCGGCGGAACGTCGATGGCGGGGATCGAGCGCATCCGCCACGTCGCCGGGCGAGTCAAGCGCGAGGCCGAAGCCGGCAACGAGGTCCTCGTCGTGGTCTCGGCCATGGCCGGCGAGACCGATCGGCTGGTGCAATTGTGCCGCGAGGCCGCCGCGCTGCATGACCCGACGGAATATGATGTGGTGGTTGCGTCGGGCGAGCAGGTGACCGCCGGGCTGCTGGCAATGACCCTCCAGGGCATGGGCCTGACCGCGCGCAGCTTCATGGGCTGGCAGCTGGTCAGGGCGTCGGGCGTGCACGGCAACGCCCGGGTCGAAACGGTCGAGAGCGCGACGCTCGACGAGGCGCTGAAAGGCGGGACGGTCGCGGTCATTCCTGGCTTCCAGGGGGTGTCCGAAGATGGCCGGGTGGCGACGCTCGGCCGTGGCGGATCGGACACGTCGGCGGTCGCCATCGCCGCCGGGGTGAAGGCCGACCGCTGCGACATCTACACCGACGTCGACGGGGTCTACACCACCGACCCGCGCATCGTGCCCAAGGCACGCAAGCTGGCACAGGTGACGTTCGAGGAAATGCTCGAGCTCGCCGGAGTCGGGGCCAAGGTGCTGCAGGTGCGCTCGGTCGGATTGGCGATGCGCGAGAATCTGCCGCTGCGCGTATTATCGGCATTCGAGGACCAGCCCGGCACGGATATCGTCGCCGAGCTTTCGGGGGAACATATGGAACGAAACCTCATCGCGGGGATCGCAGCGGACAAGAACGAAGCGCGGGTGACGCTGACCGGCATCGCCGATGCGCCGGGCATGGTCGCGCAAGTGATCAGCCCGCTCGCCGCAAGCGGAATCCAGGTCGACATGATCGTCCACGCCGCGACTCCCAATACCGGTTCGAGCGACCTCACCTTCACGATTCCGCGCGCAAGCCTGTCCCAGGCCATGGCGGTGATCGAGAAACTCAGGGATGCGATCGGTTACGACCAGCTGGTGACCGACGATGCGGTCGCCAAGGTCAGCATCGTTGGCGTCGGCATTCGCTCCAACCCCCAACTCGCGGCCAAGATGTTCGAGGTGCTGGCTGAGCGGCAGATCAACCTGCTCGCGGTGTCATCGAGCGAGATCAAGGTGAGCGCGCTGATCGCCGAAGACCAGCTCGATCTGGCGGTGCGCGTACTTCACACCGCTTTCGGGCTCGACGCGGACGTCGTGGCCTGAACCCAAAGGAGGGGTTGGGATGGGGTGATGTGTCCGCTAGAGACACCGCCCTATGAACGAGCTCGCCCCGACCCTGCCCTCCTCCGTGAAGGCGGAAAATTCCGCCGGCCGCCTACGCCTCAAGGAGTTGATGCACCGCGGCACCGAGTTCCTCGGCTGCGATGTCGCGATCCTCGGCGGCGCGATGAGCTGGATCTCCGAGCGCCATCTGGTCTCCGCCATCTCCGACGCCGGCGGGTTCGGCGTGATCGCGTGCGGAGCGATGGGGCCCGATCTGCTCGATACCGAGATCGCCGAGACCAAGGCTCGGACCGATCGGCCGTTCGGCGTGAACCTCATCACCATGCATCCGCAACTGTCCGAACTGATCGACGTCTGCGCGAAACACGGCGTCACCCATGTCGTTCTCGCTGGCGGACTCCCGCCCGGCGGTGCGATCGAGCGGATCAAGGGCAACGGCTCCAAGCTGGTCTGCTTCGCCCCCGCGCTCGCGCTGGCAAAGAAGCTGATTCGTTCGGGGGCCGACGCTTTGGTGATCGAGGGCATGGAAGCCGGTGGACACATCGGCCCGGTTTCGACCTCCGTCCTGGCGCAGGAAATCTTGCCCGTAGTGGCGAAGGATATCCCGGTATTCGTCGCCGGCGGCATCGGCCGCGGCGAGGCGATCGCGGCCTATCTCGAAATGGGCGCGGTCGGGGTCCAGCTCGGCACGCGTTTCGTCTGCGCTCACGAATGCATCGCCCACCCCAATTTCAAGAAGGCGTTCCTGCGCGCGTCCGCCCGCGACGCGATCCCCTCCGTCCAGATCGACCCGCGCCTGCCGGTCATCCCGGTCCGCGCGCTCAAGAACCAGGAGATGGTCAATTTCGCCGCCAAGCAGCGCGAGGTCGCTCAGAAGCTCGACGAGGGCGCGATCGAAATGGCCGAGGCCCAGCTCCAGATCGAGCATTATTGGGCCGGCGCGCTGCGCCGGGCGGTGATCGACGGCGACGTCGAGAGCGGCTCGGTGATGGCCGGACAGTCAGTCGGCATGGTCAGCCGCGAGGAGCCGGTCGCCGCGATTATCAAGGAACTGGTCGACGAGGCCGCCGCCGCGCTCGAAAGCCGGGGATAGAGATTCCTTCGGTGCGAGTCCGGACCTTCCTCGACATACTTTCGAAGCGGGCACCGGCAATCGTGGGATTCGTTTTCGGCGCCGCGCTCCTGGGTGCGTGGAGCGAGGCGCCTGTCTGGCTGGCCAACGGGCTGGCGATCACCGTCGCTTTCCTGGCCTTGGCGCTGCTGGCCGCAAGAGGCCGGCGCAATCAGTTCAAGACCACGGAGGAATTGGGCTTCATGCGAATCCGAGACTGGATTGCATACGAACTCGCCGGAAAGGGTTCGCCTCCAGGTTCGTACGTGCTCGGTTTCTTCGGCATTCTGACCATTGTCCTGACCGGCTTCCAGACGCCGTACGCGATGTTGGCCTGGGCGGGGCTGCTCCTCAGCGTCGTTTGGGGCATCGTCAACGCGCGTTATCCGGCGGACGACTCAGCGGAAGACTAACGTCCGCCTTCCACCCGCAACAAACACGCGCCTGACAGCCTCTCACGTGGCATCGACGCCGCGCATCTGATAGCGGCTCGGCCATGCCTGCGTCCGCCTCAATTTCCGCCCGCGAGATCCTGACCGGTCTCCATGAGGTGATGGCGGCGCGCGGCTCGGTCCAGGCCAAGCTCACCAAGGTCGTCGACCTGATCGCCGCCAAGATGGAGAGCGAGGTCTGCTCGATCTATCTGCTGCGCGACAACAAGCTCGAGCTGTTCGCAACCCACGGCCTGAGGCAGGAAGCGGTCCACGTGACGCGCCTCCGGATGGGCGAAGGCCTGGTCGGAACGATCGCTTCGGAAGGCCGTATCCTCAACCTCGCCGAGGCCGCCGAGCACCCCGCCTTCATCTACCGGCCCGAGACCGGCGAGGAGCGATTCCACAGCTTTGCCGGCGTGCCGATCGTCCGGCTCGAAAGCCCGATCGGGGTGCTCGCCGTCCAGCATGCCGAGCCGCGGCGGTACGAGGACGTCGAGATCGAGGCGCTGCAGACCGTCGCCATGGTCCTGTCGGAAATGATCGCCGCGGCGCGGCTGGTTGACGGCGCCCGGCGCGGGCGGATGCGCAGTGCCGGTCCGCTGCGGCTGTCGGGGCTCAAGCTGGTCGCTGGCATGGCCAAGGGTCAGGCGGTGTTCCACGAGCCGCGGGTGGTGGTCGAACATACCGTGGCGGAGGACACCGAGGCCGAGCGCGAGCGGGTTTATGGCGCATTCCGCCGGATGCGCGAGCAGATCGACGCCATGACCAAGGAGGCGGAGTTCGGCACCGCCGGTGAGCATCAGGAAATCCTCGAGACCTATCGCATGTTCGCCTACGACGAGGGCTGGTCGCGGCGGATCAACGAGGCGATCGACAGCGGCCTTACAGCCGAGGCGGCGATCGAGCGCGTCCAGCAACGAATGCGCGCACGGATGCGCGACATCGACGATTCCCTCCTGCAGGAGCGGATGCACGACCTTGAGGATTTGTCGAACCGGCTGCTGCGGATCGTCTCGGGCAGGATGGGTACCGCGGCGCAAACCGGCCTGGCCCATGATACCGTCCTGATCGCCCGCAACCTCGGGCCGGCCGAGCTGCTCGAATACGATCGCCGACGATTGAAGGGCGTGCTGCTCGAGGAAGGCTCGCTCACGTCACACATGGTGATCGTCGCGCGGGCGATCGGCGTGCCGGTGATCGGACGCCTCAACGACATCCGCCACAGCGTCGAGGAAGGCGAGCCGATCCTTGTCGACGGCGACAACGGCAGCATCATCATCCGGCCCACGCGCCCGTTGCTGCAAAGCTTCGACCATCGGATGACGATGAGCCAGAAGCGGCACGCCGAGTTCGCCGCGGCCAAGTCGCTGCCTGCGGTCACCAAGGACGGGCTCAAGGTCAGCGTGATGGTCAACGCCGGGCTGGCCGAAGACGCCGCCGCTTTGCCGATGACCGGCGCCGACGGCATCGGCCTGTTCCGCACCGAGTTTCAGTTCCTCGTTTCGGCAACCCTGCCGGGCCGCGAACGCCAGCACCGGCTGTACACCAAGGTCCTCGAATCGGCCGGCAACCGCCCGGTCGTATTTCGCACCGTGGACATCGGCGGCGACAAGGCTCTGCCATATCTCGCCGACGTCCATGACCAGGCCGAGAATCCTGCCATGGGATGGCGCGCGCTCAGGCTCTCGCTCGATCGCTCGACCCTGATGAAGGCGCAGGCGCGAGCCCTGATCGAGGCGTCGGGCGGCAAGGTCCTGCGCGTGATGTTCCCGATGATCTCCGAACCATGGGAATATGAAGAAGCCCGCACCTTGTTCGAAGAACAGGTCGAATGGGCGCGGAAGGCCCATCGCAAGCTGCCAAGCAAAATCGAATACGGCGCCATGCTCGAAGTGCCGAGCCTCGCCGAAATGCTCGATCAGCTACTGCCGCGGCTCGATTTCATCTCGATCGGAACCAACGATCTGACCCAGTTCCTGTTTGCGGCCGACCGTTCCGACCCGCGGCTCGCCCAACGCTACGATTGGCTCAGCCCGGCGATCCTACGCTTCCTCAAGCGCGTACTCGATGCGGCCCGCGCGGCAGGTGTGCCGGCGCGAATCTGCGGCGAAATGGCGGGACGCCCAATCGAAGCGATGGCGCTGATCGGAATTGGCGCGGAGAACTTTTCGATCACTCCGGCCGCCGTCGGCCCGGTCAAGGCGATGGTTCGGTCCCTCGACGCGGCGGCCGCGAGAAGCCGGCTCGAGCAGTTGCTTGCCCGTCCGCCCCGGGACATGCGCAAGGCGCTCACCGACTGGGCGCGGCGCCACTGCGTCGTGATTGGCTAGCATCGACGGTTGACAGTGCCGCGCCAGCCTTCAAACAGTGATCTTTCACGGCGGATCTGAAAGCAGGGCGATGGACGAGGAACTGGTCGAAACGGACGGTCCATCAGTTGGCGAGCGCCTGCGCGCCGCGCGCGAAGAGAAAAAGATGAGCCTTGAGGATATCGCGGCCCAGACCCGAATCCCGCAGCGCCATCTCGAAAGCATCGAGAGATCCGAATGGGACAAGCTTCCGGCGCCGACCTACACCATCGGCTTTGCCCGCAGCTATGCCACGAGCGTCGGCCTCGACCGCGTCGACATCGCCGACCAGCTGCGCACCGAGATCGGCGGCTCGCGGCCCCAGACAATGATGTCGCCGGAGGTGTTCGAGCCGGCCGACCCGGCCCGGACCATGCCCAAAGCCCTGGTCTTCGGAGCGATTGCGGCGGTCCTCCTTCTGATCATGCTGATGACCTGGCTCAACAAGCGCTCGCTCGAGCCCGATGAGACGACGACCAACACGCCGGCCGCGGCAGCCCCTGCGCCAGCGCAGCCAAGCGCTCCGCCGCCCGCGGCAACACCGGCGCAGCAGCCGGTCGTCCTGACCGCGATCGAGCCGGTATGGCTGCAGGTTTCCGAAAAAGGCGGAACGACCCTGTTCGCTGGGACGCTTCAGCCAGGGCAGAGCTACGCCGTCCCGCCGACGGCCGCCGCGCCCGTGCTCAAGACCGGCAAGGCCGAAGCCCTTCGAGTCACGGTCGGCGGCAATGTGGCGCCGGCGATCGGTCCGGCGGCGACGACGATCAACGATGTCAGCCTGCTTCCGGCGGATCTGCTCAAGGCCGGACAACCACCGGCACCAGCTCCGCAAGCGGTCGCTCCGGCGGCAAGGCCGCGCGCGAGTACCGCACCACCGCCGCCGCGGACGGCTCTGCCCGTTCCGTCGGCATCGCCGCCTGCGGCCGATCCGGCACCAGCTCCGACCAACAATGCCGCGGGCGAATAGGGATTCATCGCCGGGCAAGGCGCCGCGGCGCACCATCGGATCACATCAAGGGTTGAGGAAAGTTCGTTGACATCCAAGCACGTCCTTGCCGCGATGGCTGCATCCGTGAGCCTGACACTAATCCCTGCCCCGGCACTCGCCCAGCGTCAGCCGCCGACGCCCGAACAACGGCTCGAGCGGCTCGAGCGCCAGGTCCAGGAAG